>DAHXNW010000323.1 GCA_027365195.1 Acetobacteraceae bacterium | reverse complement strand
GATCGGCGCGTGGCTGCCGGGCGGGAATACCGCGGCGCGGACGACGCCAGGCTCGATCGCCGCATCGGTCGCATAGACGATGCCGGCCGGCGCCTCGCCACGCGCCACCAGCAGCAATGCGCCGCGCACATCGGCCGCCGGCGCCAGACGCTGCGCGACCTGCGGCCACAGGCCGAGGCTGCCGAGCGCCTCGCGCGCGTAGAGGCCGGCCGGCACGAAGCCCGGATCGCCAATGGCAAGCCGTCCCCCCGGCCCGAGCAGCCCGGCGAGATCGAAGCCCGGCGCCAGAGTGACATGGATCGGATGGTCGGCCGGCACCACAAGCACGAGTCCGTTGTGCAACAGGTCGCGGCGTGTGCCGGGCGCCAGCAAGCCGCGCGCCGCGAGTTCATCCATCCAGCGCGCGTCGGCGGAGAAGAACAGCGCCGCCGACGCTCCCTGCTCGATCTGCCGCGCGAGCGTGGAACTGGCGGCGAAGGCGAAGCGCGGCGCCGGATGGCCGGCAACCTGCCACTGCCACCCCAGCGTGTGCAGCGCATCGGTGAGGCTGGCGGCGGCGAACACAGTCTGCGCCTGCGCCGGGGCGATGGCCAGCAGACAGAGCAGCCCCAGCGGGCCGAAGCGGCGCAACAGCTTCATGAACCCTCGCTATATTTCTTCTGCTATATCGAACTTTGGCCCTCGCCGCAAACCGAGGGTTCGGCGATAGTGGCCCGCGGGTGAAAAAGGCGGGAGAATCATCGATGGTGGGATGGCGCGCGTGGTTTCTGAGTGGATGGCTCGCCTGCGTCGCCATGGTGCAGCCGGCGAACAGCTAGATCGCCGATCGCACGATAAAAATCGGCGTGCTGACCGACACCAATGGCTTCGGCGCGGATAATTCCGGCGCCGGCTCGATCGCGGCGGCGCGGCTGGCGGCGCAGGACGGGGCGGCGCTGCTGCCCGGCGTGCGGATCGAGGTGATCAGCGCCGACCATCAGAACCGGCCCGACACCGGCAGCGCGATCGCCCGGCAATGGATCGACCGCGAGCGCGTCAACGCCATTGTCGACGTGCCGAATTCCGCCGTGGCGCTCGCCGTCAATGGCGCGGTCCGAGGGGCTGCGAACACCGTCTTTCTCAATTCCGGCGCCGGCACATCGGAACTCACCGGCAAGCAGTGTTCGCCCAACACGGTGCAATGGACCTACGATACCTGGGCGCTCGCGCATGGCACGGTGCGTGCCCTGATGCAGCGCGGCGCGCGGCGCTGGTTCTTCATCACCGCCGATTATGCCTTCGGCCATTCGCTGGAGAACGAGGCGACCCGCATTCTCGCGGCGGCGGGCGGCACCTCGCTCGGCGATGTTCAACACCCGGTCGCCACCACCGATTTCTCTTCTTATCTATTGCAGGCGCAGAGCAGTGACGCGCAGGTCATTGCCCTCGCGAATGCCTCGAACGACACCGTCAATTCGGTGAAACAGGCGGCTGAATTCGGCGTCGGGCGCGGCAAGCAGAGCCTCGCGGCGCTGCTGATCATGCTGCCGGATGTCGATGCCATCGGGCTGCGGGCGGCGCAGGGATTGTATCTGACCGAGCCGTTCTACTGGGATCTGAACGCCGGCACACGCGCCTTCTCCGACCGCTTCGCCGCAGTGACGGGCGGGCGGCGCCCGTCAATGATCCAGGCCGGCGTTTACGCCAGCCTGCTGCATTATTTCAAGGCGGTGAAAGCCGCCGATACCACGGCCGCGAGCCAGGTCATGCGCCAGATGGAGACGATTCCGACCGACGATGCGCTGTTCGGCCACGGCATGATCCGACCGGACGGGCGCGCGGTGCATGACATGTATCTGTTCCAGATCAAGACACCGGCGGAATCCAAGGGTCGTTGGGATTACTACAAGCTGGTGCAGACGATTCCCGCAGCCGAAGCGTTCCGCCCGATGCGTGACGGCGGCTGTCCGCTCGTCGTTGGCGCTGCCGATCCGACAGTCAAATAAATACGTGCCCATCAGGCGCCAGATCCTCGAGCGGCCAGCGCGGACGGGGGGCGAAATCCATCGTGTCGGTGCGGCCGAGGCGCAGGCGTTCCAGCCCGGCCCAGGCGACCATCACGGCATTGTCGGTGCATAGCCGTGGCGGCGGGGCGACGAGATGGAAGCCTTCGCCCGCCGCGGCCTCGGCGAGCCCGGTGCGGATCGCCCGGTTGGCGGCGACCCCGCCCGCCACCACCAGCAGCCGCGCCTCGGGGTGCAGGGCACGCATCATGCGCATGGCATGCCGCGCGCGGTCGGCGAGGATGTCCACCACGGCGGCTTGAAAGCCTGCGGCGATATCGGCGGGCGACACCCCATCCGGCGGATCGGCGGCAAGGCGCTGCGCCACCGCCGTCTTCAGGCCGGAGAAGCTGAAATCGCATCCCGCCCGTCCGCGCATCGGCCGGGGCAGCACGATCCGGCGCGGATCGCCACGCGCGGCCAGCGCCTCGAGCGCCGGGCCGCCGGGCCAGGGGAGGCCGAGCAGCTTCGCCACCTTGTCGAACGCCTCGCCCACCGCGTCGTCCACCGTGCCGCCGAGCCGGCGATAGCGCCCGACGCCGGCCACCGCGACGCATTGGCAATGGCCGCCCGAGAGCAGCAGCAGCAGATAGGGAAACGCCGCCCCGCCGTCGAACAGCCCGGGCAGGCGCGGCGTCAGCGCATGCGCCTCCAGATGGTTGATGGCGAGGAACGGCCGCCGCTGCGCCAGGGCAATGCCCTTGGCCAGCCCGGTGCCGACGATCAGCCCGCCGATCAGCCCGGGGCCGCCGCTCGCCGCCACGCCTGCGAGATCGGCATAGCCGAGCCCTGCCTCGCGCATGACACGCCGGACCAGCCCCGGCAGATGGTGCAGATGCGCCCGCGCCGCCACCTCCGGCACCACGCCGCCGAAGGCCGCGTGCTCGGCGTGCTGGCTATGCAGCGCCTCGGCCAGCACGCGGCCGTCGGCATCGAGCACCGCCGCGCCGGTATCGTCGCAGGAGCTTTCGATGCCCAGCAACGCACCCATCTGCATAGCCGATGGTTCCAATCCCTTCCCTCGCTTGTTTGTTGGCGCGTTGCAGGATTATACGAGCCGGCCATGGAAATCGCGCCGCCTTCTTCCCTCCCCACCGCCCGCAAGGTCAAGCCGCATCTGCGCGACCTGCCGCTGCGCGTCGGCACCCGCGCCTCGCCGCTGGCACTGGCGCAGACCCGTACCTTCCTCGCCCTATTGCAGCATTTCTGCCCGGTGCTGCGCAGCCTGGAGGTGTTCGAGGAGCACGCCATCCGTACCACCGGCGATCACGTGCAGGACCGCCGGCTGGCCGACATCGGCGGCAAAGGCTTGTTCGCCAAGGAGATCCACGAGGCGCTGGCGGACCGGCGGATCGATTTCGCGGTGCACAGCCTGAAGGATCTGGAGACCGAGCTGCCCGCCGGCATCGTGCTCGCCTGCGCCCTCCGACGGGAGGATGCGCGCGACGCGCTGATCCTGCCGCCGGATGCGATGGGCGACCCGGCGCAGCCCTATACGGCGCTCGCGCATGGTGCCACCATCGGCACCGCCTCGGTGCGGCGGCAGGCGCAGTTGCTGCACGCGCGCCCGGATCTCCGCATCACCATGCTGCGCGGCAATGTGCAGTCGCGCCTCGCCAAGCTCGCGGCCGGCGCCTGCGATGCGACGCTGCTCGCCCTCGCCGGGCTGCGCCGGCTGGGCCTCGCCGAGGCGGCGAGCGTGGTGCTCGATCCCGAGGTGATGGTGCCGGCGGCCGGCCAGGGCATCGTCGGCATCACCGTGCGCGCCGACGATACCGAGTTGCGCGAGATGCTGGCCGGCATCGAAGACCCCGAGGCGCTGGCGGTGGCGACGGCGGAGCGCCGGCTACTGGCGCTGCTCGATGGTTCTTGCCGCACACCGATCGGCGGCCACGCGCGGCTGCTGCCCGGCGGTGTGCTGCGCCTCACCGGTCTGGTGGCGCGCGCCGATGGCTCGTTCCTGCTACGCCGCAGCTTGCAGGGGGACGTGGCGGAAGCCGCCGCCATCGGCGCGGAACTCGGCGCCAGCCTGCGCGCCGACAGCCCGCATGATCTGTTCGCCTGACGCCGCTCCTCCTGGCGTGCTGATCACCCGGCCGCAGCCGGGCGCCGAGGCCACCGCCCGCCGCCTGCGGGCCTCGCATTTCGAGCCCGTGGTGGCGCCGGTATTGGAGATCGTCGGCATCCCGGCCGGCCTGCCGCCGGCAGATTCGATTCAGGCGGTGCTGGTCAGCAGTGCCAATGCGCTGGGCGAATTGCCGCCGTCTTATCGCGGGCGGCCGCTGTTCGCCGTCGGCGAGGCGACGGCGGCGCGCGCGCGTCACGCCGGTTTCGCCGATGTGCGCAGCGCGGCCGGCGACGGCGCCGCACTGGCGCGGCTCGCGATCGGCTGCTGCGAGCCTGCCGGCGCACCGCTGCTGCTCGCCTCTGGCCGGGGTCAGGGCGCACCGCTCGCCGCCGCGCTGCGCGCCGCCGGCTTCACGCTCGCGCATCATGCGGTCTATGCCGCCGAACCTGTTGCATCGCTCGCCGCCCCTGCACGAGCCGCCCTTGCCGGGCATCGGCTGGAGGCCGCATTATTTTACTCCGCCGCCAGCGCGCGGCAGTGCGCGATGCTGATCGAGGCGGCAGGGCTTGGTGCCGAGACGGCGCGGGTCGCCGCACTGGCGATCTCGACAGCGACGGCGACGGTGCTGCAACATCTGCCCTGGCGCTGCGTTCGCATTGCGGCGCAGCCGACCGAAGACGCTCTTCTGGCCCTGCTCAGACCCCGGCTCAAGCGAGGAACCGCAGCATGACAGACCCCGATCAACCGCCGCTGCTCGAGCACGAGGCCGCGCCCACCCCGCCGCCCGAACCGCCCGCCGAGGCCACGCCGCCGGCGCGGCGGCGCGCGGCGCTGGCCGTGCTGCTGCTCGCCGGCGCCGCGGTGCTGATCGGCGGGGGCGCCTATCTCTGGCAGCAGACGATGCCATCGGGGCCATCATCGGCCTCGCCCGCCACGGCCGATGCCGGCGTTTCGATCGCCGGGCTGCAGGCGCGGCTCGATGCGTTGCAGCATCGCCTCGATCTGCAACCGCCACCACCACCGCCACCCGCCCCGTCGCCGCCGGTCGATCTGGCGCCGCTCGAAGCGCGGCTGCAGGCGCTGGAGGCACGCCCGGCGGCGCCCCCGCCGGCGCCGGGGGTCGATCTCGCTCCACTCACCGCCAAGCTCGATGCGCTGGCGGCGGCGCAGGACAAGCTCGCCGCCGGGCTGCATGAGAGTGAAGCCTCGCTCGCCCAGCGACTCGATGCCGACGAGGGCCGGCTCACCGCCGTCGAGCGCGCCGACAGCCAGCAAGCCGGCGCGATGACGGCGCTCGCCGCGCGCGCGACCGGTCTTGCGCGGGTGCAGGCAGCGGCGGTCGCGCTGGCAACCGGCCAGCCGCTCGGCGCCCTGCCCGGCGCGCCGCCGGCGCTGGCGCGCTTCGCCAGCACGCCACCGCCCACCGAGGCGGCGCTGCGGCTCGGCTTTCCCGCCGCCGCGCGCGCCGCCGAGGCCGACATGGCGCCCGACACCAGCGGGCTCGACCTCTGGCACGCCATGGCCTCACGGGTGGAGGGTCTGGTGACGGTGCGGCGCGGCAGCGAGGTGGTGATCGGCAATCCGCTCGCCGGCATGATCGAACAGGCACGCCAAGCGGTGGAGGCGGGCGATCTGGCCGCCGCCGTCGCCGCCCTCGGCAATCTGAAGGGGTCAGGCGCGCAACCATTGGTCGCGTGGCGGACGCAGGCGGCAGCCCTGCTGGACGCGCGGGCCGCCCTCGCCCAACTGGCCGCTCGGCTGGCGGGGCAAAGCTGATGCGCCGCATTCTGCTGATCCTCCTCGGCGGCGCGATCCTGCTGTTATTGGCATGGCAGATCGCCTTCCTGCCCGGCCGGGTGAGCCTGCATATCGGCACCCTCACCATCGAGGCCGCAGCACCCGTCGCCATCGGGCTGCTGATATTGCTGATCGGCGTGGCGTACGTGGGGCTGCGTCTCCTTGGCGTGTTGTTCACCCTGCGCCGCCGCCTGCGCCGGCGGCGGCTTTTGCGCACGCGCCGGCTGGGCGATGCGGCGACCACGCGCGCGCTGGTGGCGCTCGCCGCCGGCGATGCCGGCAATGCGCGGCGTGAAGCCGGGCGCGCCCGCCGGCTGCTCGGCGACACGCCGCAGGCACTGCTGCTAGCGGCGCAGGCAGCCCGGCAGGCCGGGCGAGAGAGCGAGGCCGCGATGCTGTTCGGCCAGCTCGCCGAAGCAGGGGATGCCGCCTTCCTCGGTCTGCGCGGCCTGCTGCAACAGGCGATGGCGCGGCAGGACTGGCTCGCCGCCGCCGCCCTCGCGAGACGCGCCGAGGCGGCACAGCCCGGCGCGCTCTGGCTGCGGGCGGAGCGCGCGCAACTCGCCATTCGCACCGGCGCGTGGAAGGACGCCGTCATTCTCGCCGGGCCGGAACAGCCGCGCCCGGCCTTCGCCGCCGCCGCCGCCGAGGCCGAGGCCGATCCGGCGGAGGCCATGCGGCTCGCCAAACAGGCGTGGCAGGACGAACCGACGCTCACCGCCGCCGCCCTCGCCTATGCCCGCCGCCTGCGCGAGGCCGGGCGCGAGTCGCGTGCGATGAAGGTGCTGCATGCGGCCTGGGAGGTGCGCCCGCATCCCGATCTCGCCACTCTCGCCTGCCCGCCGCCGCCGGCCGGCGAGACGGCGGACCCGCTCGCCCGGCTGCGCGTGGTGCAGTCGCTGGTGGCCGGCAATCCGGCGCATCCGGAGAGCCATCTGCTGCTGGCGCGCGCCTCACTCGATGCCGGGCTACTCGGCGAGGCGCGCCGGCACGCCGAGGCGGCGCAGCATCTGCTCGATCAGCGCCGGGTCTGGCTATTGCTGGCGGAGATCGCCGAGCGCGGCGGCGAGCCGGCCGAGCAGGTGCAGGACGCGCTGCGCCACGCGGCCCACGCCGAAGCCGACCCGATCTGGCGCTGCGGCGCCTGCGGCACGCCGCAGGACGGCTGGCGGCCGGTATGCGCCGCCTGCGGCACCGCCGGGCGCATCGGCTGGGAACCGCCGGCACAGCGACCGCTCGCGGCTGCCTGAGGATCGCCCTCGCCGGCTTTTACTTTACCGCCCCGATCAGCCAGATCGAGCCGGTGAGGTGGATGCCCTCGGTGCCGTCATGGCTGGCGAGCACCTCAGCCACCGCTTTGGCCACCCTCGCCTGCACGGCGGCTTCGACATCGACCAGCGCGCGCGCCAGGGCACCGAGCCGCATGACGAACTCCGTCGCCTCGGCGAGCTGCCCCGGCGGCGCGAGGCGGATGGCGATATCCTGCCGGGTCAGTGTCACCTCCCGCCAGCCTGCCGCCGCCATGATCGCGTGCACCCGCTCGGGGTTGCCGAAGGCGTAGGGGCCGGGCGCGTCCGGCTCCGGCGGTGCCATCGGCGGCAGCAGGCTGCGCGCGGCTTCGAGCGGCAGGACGAACCACGGGTTCTCCATGAGCGGCCGCCACGCGGCGCAGAGCATCCGCCCGCCCGGCCGCATCGCCCGGCGCAGATTGGCAAAGGCGGCCACTGGGTCGACGAAGAACATCACCCCGAAGCGCGAGAATAGCAGATCCGCATGGTCGGGGACGAAAGGATGCACCGCCGCGTCGGCGATCTCCACCCGCGCCTGCGCAAGGCCGGCCTCGGCGATCCGCTCGCGCGCCCGCGCCGCCATCGGCGCCGAGACATCGAAGCCGCGCACCTCGCCCGCGGGCCCGACGCGACGGGCAAGCTCCAGCGTGGTGGCGCCACAGCCACAACCGATATCGATCACCCGCTCCCCCGCGCCCACTGCCGCCGCATCGAGCGCGCGCGCGGTGAGGGGCGCGAAGGCAGCATCGATGCGGGTTTGCAAGGTCAGCCAGTTGAGCGCCGCCTTATCGTTCCAATAGGCGATCTGCGCCGCATTGCCCTCGCCCTGCGGCGCGTTCTGTTGACTCATGTCTCACTCCACCAATTCAAAAATCTTCCACACGGGAAACGCCGGCCAGCATCTGCAAGGATTGCTTCAGCCGCGGCGTGACGTGAAAGCCGCCGGGCAGCGCGATCGCCACCGCGCGCGCCGCATCGAGGCGCGGCATCAGCACCACCTGTCCCTTGCCGCCGCCCTCGCCGCGCAGCAGGGCGCGGATCGGATCGAGATTGGCGGTCTCCTCGAGCCACACCCGCACACCCGCGCCGGTCGCGGCGACCGCCTGATCGAGGGCCGTGACATCCTGCGCGGTGATCCGCAGACTCTCGCCCTCGAGGCGGATATCGGCGCTCACCAGCACGAAACTGCCCTCGCGCAGCAACTCGCGCGAACGCGCCAGCACCTCGCTGAACACGGTGATCTCGAACGATCCGCCGGTATCCGACAGCCGTACCCAGGCCATGCGGCTGCCGGTGCGGGTGGTGCGCGTCTTCTCGCCGAGTACCGTGCCGGCGAGCTTGACCCGCGCGCCGCCCTCGGCGGCCCGCGCCGCCAGCCGGTCGCTCGCCACCACACCGAGCCGACGCAGCACGCCGGCATAGGCATCGAGTGGATGGGCGGTGAGATGAAAGCCGATCGCCTCCGCCTCCAGCGCCAGCCGCTCCATCGGCGGCCAGGCGGCAATGTCGGGCAGGCGCAGCGCCGGTTGCTGCCCGCCGGTCGTGGCGAACAGGCCGCTCTGGCCGCTCTGCGCCTCCTCCTGGCACGCCGTCGCGCGGCGCAGGATGGTCTCGGCGCCGGCCTCGACGCGGGCGCGGTTGTCGTCGAGCTGGTCGAAGGCGCCGGCGCGGGCGAGATTCTCGATCTGCATCCGGTTGATCTGGCGCGGATCGATGCGGGCGGCGAAATCGCCGAGATCGGCGAAGTCCCGCTCGCCGCGCAGCGCCACCAGCGCCTGCATCGCCGCCATGCCGACTTTCTTCACCGCCGCCAGCGCGTAACGGATGGCGAGTTTGCCGGCACTGTCCCGCTCGACGGTGAAATCACCGGCCGAGCGGTTGATGTCGGGCGGCAACACGGTAATGCCGAGGCGGCTCGCCTCCTGACGCAGGGCGGCGAGTTTGTCGGTGTTGTTGATGGCGAGCGACATGCAGGCGGCGAGGAAGGCCACGGGATGGTTCGCCTTCATCCACGCGGTCTGATAGGCGACCAGGGCGTAGGCCGCCGCATGCGATTTGTTGAAGCCATAATCGGCGAATTTTTCCATCAGGTCGAAGATCTCGACGGCCTTCGCCTCGGCGATGCCGCGCGCCATCGCACCTTCGGTGAAAATCCGCCGCTGCGCCTCCATTTCGCTACGGATTTTTTTGCCCATGGCGCGGCGCAGCAGATCGGCGGCGCCGAGCGAATAGCCGGCGAGGTGCTGCGCGATCTGCATCACCTGCTCCTGATAGACCATGATGCCATAGGTCTCGGCCAGGATTTCGTGCAGATCGGGATGCGGCGCGGCCCAGGCCTCGCCGTGCTTGCGCTGGCAATAAGCGGGAATATTCGCCATCGGGCCGGGGCGATAGAGGGCGACGGCGGCGATCAGATCCTCGAAACGGTCCGGGCGCATCTGGCGCAGCACGTCGCGCATGCCCTGGCTCTCGAACTGGAACACGCCGGCGGCATCGCCACGCTGCAGCATCGCGTAGGTGTTGGCATCGTCGAGCGGCAGGGTCTGCAGATCGAGTTTTTCGTCGAGAAAGCCGATCGCGCGCTGCAGGATGGTGAGCGTGGTGAGGCCGAGAAAATCGAATTTCACCAAGCCCGCTTGCTCGACGTATTTCATCGAATATTGCGTGACCAGGAAATCGGATTTCGGATCGCGATAGAGCGGCACCGTCTCGATCAGCGGCTTGTCGCCGATCACCACGCCGGCGGCATGGGTGCTGGCGTGGCGATAGAGCCCCTCGATTTGCAGCGCGATCTCCAGCAGCCGCGCGATCGCCTCGTCGTCCTCGCGCATCTGGCGCAGCTTCGCCTCGCCATCGATCGCCTGCTGCAACGTCACCGGCTTGGCCGGATTGTTCGGGATCAGCTCGGCAACCTTATTGATCTGCCCGTACGGCAGACCGAGCACGCGGCCGACATCGCGCACCGCGGCACGCGCCTGCAACTTGCCGAAGGTGATGATTTGCGCCACCCGCTCGGCGCCATATTCGCGCCGTACATAGGCGATCACCTCATCACGCCGGTCCTGGCAGAAATCGATGTCGAAATCCGGCATCGAGACGCGCTCGGGGTTGAGAAAACGCTCGAACAAAAGATCGAAGCGCAGCGGGTCGAGATCGGTGATGGTGAGCGCCCAGGCGACCACCGAGCCGGCGCCCGAACCGCGCCCCGGTCCCACCGGGATGTCCTGCGCCTTCGCCCATTGGATGAAATCGGCGACGATCAGGAAATAGCCGGGAAACCCCATCGCCGCGATCACCGAGATTTCGTACTCGAGCCGCTCGCGATAGCGCGCGGCACGCGCCGCATCGGCGCCGAGCGTCGCCATCCGCGCCGCCAGCCCCTCGAGCGCCATCGCCCGCAGGGTCGCCGTCTCGTCGCAGCCGGGGCGCAGCTTCGCCGAGGCGGGGAGCATCGGCGGGCGGGTTTCCGCCATCACGGCGCAGCGGCGCGCGACCGCCAGCGTGTTGTCGCACGCCTCCGGCAGATCGGCGAAGGCCGCGCGCATCGCGGCGGCCGGCTTGAACCAGTGCGCCGGGCTGACCCGCCGCCGCTCGGCCTCCGCGAGCAGCCGTCCCTCGGCGATGCAGAGCAGCGCGTCATGCGCCTCGTGCATCGCGGGGGTGGCGAAGAAGCACTCGTTGGTGGCGACCAGCGGCAGGCGCGCGGCGTCGGCGAGCGCGATCAGCCCCGGCTCGATCGCTGCCTCCAGCGGCAATCCGTGGCGCTGCAATTCCATCAGCGTGCGATCGGCGAAGGCTTCGGCGAGTTGCGCGAGCAGACCCTCCGCCGCCGTGCGCTGCCCTTCGGCGAGCAGCCGCGCGATCGGGCCGGCGGTGCCGCCGGTGAGCAGCAGCAGGCCGCCGGCATGCGCGCACAGGGTTTCGAGCGCGAGCTGCGGTTTCTGCCCGGCCTCGCCGTCGAGAAAGCCGCGCGAGGAGAGGCGTTGCAGATTGGCAAAACCCGCCGCGTCCTGCGCCAGCAGCACCAACGGGTCGGGCGGCAGGCGGGGGTTGTCGGCGCGCGTGAGGGCGATCTGGCAACCGATGATCGGCTGCACGCCCCGGCCGGCGCAGGCCTGACTGAATTCGAGCGCGCCGAACAGATTGCCGCTGTCGGTGATGGCCACCGCCGGCATCGCCGCATCGGCCGCCAACTGTGCGATCTTGTCGGCCTTGATGGCGCCCTCGCTCAGCGAATAGGCGGAATGGACGCGCAGGTGGACGAAATCGGCGTGCGGCATGAAGGCTCCGGGTCGGTGGCCGGCAGTGTCCTCCCGCCGGCCGGTGCGACGCAAGGGGCGCGCGGCGCATCACAACCCGGTGATCCCGCCGCCGGCCAGGGAAACCCACGCCAGATCCGTGCGTTAGAGTATGATATGTCTTGGGTCGAGTTTACGCCGATTGGCTAAGTGGGGATCGGGTATCAACATGCGCGTTTCGTCGGCTTTGAAAATTGTCGCCGTCCTCATCGTGCTCGGCCTGCTGGCCGGCGGCGGGGCGGTGTGGTTCGCCTGGCAGCAGGCCGATGCACCGATACCGGATGCTGCCACAAGCGCCGCCGTGGAAGCGCCGCCGATCGCCGATCACCCGCCGCCGGGCCATGCCGGGTCGGTGCTACCCCCGCCGGCGACACCGCCCAGCGATGCGCGACAGGCGGCAATGATCGCGCGCGGGCGCTATCTGGTCGCCGCCGCCGATTGCATGCCCTGCCACAGCGTGAGTGGCGCGGCACCCTTCGCCGGCGGCCGTCCGCTCGCGACCCCGTTCGGCGTGATGTTTTCGCCCAACATCACGCCCAGCAAGCGCTATGGCATCGGCCGCTACACCGATGCCGATTTCTGGCGCGTGCTGCATGACGGCATCGCGCCGACCCATTCGCCGAGCCTGTTCCCCAACTACCTTTTGCCGGTGATGCCCTACACCGCCTATTCCAAGCTGAGCTATCCGGATGTGATGGCGATCAAAGCCTATCTCGACAGTCTGCCGCCGGTGGAGCAGCCGCACCGGAAGAGCCAGATCCCTTTCCCGTTCAACCAGTCGGCCGGGCTGTTCGTCTGGCGGGTGCTGTTCTTCCGCCATGAGCCGGTGGAGGATCGGCCGGAGTGGAGCGCCTCCGTGCGCCACGGCGCATGGCTCGCGCAGGCCCTGGCGCATTGCTCGGACTGCCACACGCCGCGCAACATCGCGATGGCGAGCGAGTCGGACAAATTGTTCGCCGGCGGCCATATTCCCGCGCAGAGCTGGTACGCCTCGAATATTTCCAACGCCACTTCCGATGGCATCGGCGGCTGGAGCGATGCGGCACTGGTGCAGTTCCTGCACGGCGAGGGCGACATGACGCAGGGCGCCCCGTTCGGCCCGATGAAGGAGGTGGTCGAGGAAAGCCTGAGCCGCCTGCCGGCCTCCGACATCGCCGACATCGTCGCCTATCTGCGCACCACCGCGCCGCAAAATGGCGCACCGGCCGCGCCGGCGGATACCGCGACGCTCGCCGAGGGGGCGCGCGTGTATGCCGATAGCTGTGCGCGCTGCCATGGCAAGAACGGCGAGGGTGCGGCGGGCAATTTCCCCAATCTCGCGCACAATCAGGCGATTTGGGAGGGTGCGCCGGATGACATCATCGCCATGATCCTCGGCGGCTTCCGGCCCTGGCATCCGCATCAGGCGGCGATGCCGGTGTTCGAGGGCGTGCTGAACGATCATCAGATCGCCGCCGTCGCCAATTACGTGCGCACCGCGTGGGGCAATCAGGGCCGCGCCGATGCGGATGCGAACGCGGTCGGCCGGCTACGGGCGACGATGGATCAGGAGATTGCGCTCAACACCGGCACCATGCGGGTGCGTCTGACCGATGCGTCTGGCACGCGCTCGGCAAGCGTCATCAACGGCCTGTTCGATTTCTTGGGCGACCGACGCAATTGCCGCCTCGATACCACCTTCACCGTGGCAAAGGCCCCAGCCGATCCGCTGCATATCGCTGGCACCTGCACCGACGACGGCTTTGCCCTCGATGGCTGGCTGACCCAGGGAGGGGCGACGCGACAAGTGCGCTTCGCGCTGCGCGACGATTATTCTCCCGCCGGCCATCTGGTGGGTGTCACCCTCGAAGGGCCGACCGGTGCGGCCGGAGCGCAGTTGAGCGCGCACATCGCGGTCGTGACGCCGAATTATTGAAACCCCCTGCGTATGAGGCTGAAGACATGAGGCGAGCCATCAGCGTTCATCCATCGCGCCGCG
>DAHXNW010000293.1 GCA_027365195.1 Acetobacteraceae bacterium | reverse complement strand
ACGTGGGTGGCCGGGGGGGGGCGCGGGCCGGTGCAGACTCAAACGATCTCTCCATCCGGCCATCTTTCAACACTACCCGATGATGGTCTAAGATCGATCGGCCTCCATCCGGAGGCGGTCCATTTGATCGTCCGGCTGTCGAGGATAGCAGAGCATGAAATTCACGGCCGAACGCGCAACCCTGCTCAAGGCGCTGGCGCATATCCAGAGCGTGGTGGAAAAGCGCCACACCATCCCCATCCTCGCCAACGTCATGCTCAGTGTGCGCGATGGGCAGCTCAGCCTCACCGCGACCGACATGGAGATCGCTATCGTCGAGGAGGTTGCGGCGATGCCGACGCGCAACGGCGCCACCACCGCGCCGGCGGCGACGCTATATGAAATCGTCCGCAAGCTGCCCGAGGGGGCGCAGGTGGAACTCGACCACGCCGGCGGTGCCGCGCAACTCTCCCTGCGCGCCGGGCGCTTCGCCACCAGCCTCGTGGTGCTGCCGGTGGAGGATTTCCCCAACCTCACCGCCGGCACCCTGCCGCACCGCTTCGCCCTGCCGGCGCGCGCGCTGCGCGGGCTGATCGACCGCACCCGCTTCGCCATCAGCACCGAGGAGACGCGCTACTATCTCAACGGCATCTATCTGCACGCCGCCGAGACCGCCGGCCAGCGCACACTCCGCGCGGTGGCGACCGACGGGCATCGGCTGGCGCGGGTGGAGGAAGCGCTGCCCGATGGCGCTGGCGGCATGCCGGGCGTGATCATTCCGCGCAAGACGGTGAACGAAGTGCGCAAGCTGCTGGAGGAATTCACCGGCGATGCCGAGATCGCCCTCTCCGACACCCGCATCCAATTCCGCGCCGGGCCGATCACGCTGACCAGCAAGCTGATCGACGGCACCTTTCCCGAATACGAGCGGGTGATCCCGCTCGGCAACGACAAGGTGCTGCGCGTCGGCAAGAAGGAATTCTCCGAGGCGGTGGCGCGGGTGGCGGCGATCTCGCAGGAGCGCGCCCGGCCGGTGAAGCTCTCGCTCGAACGCGACGCGCTGGTGCTCTCCGCCTCCAGCCCCGAGCAGGGCACGGCGAGCGAGGAACTCGACGGCGGCACCGTGACGTATCAGGCGAGTCCGCTGGAGATCGGCTTTCAGGCGCGCTTTCTCAACGACGTGACGGAGCAGATCGAGGGCGACGTGGAATTCTGCTTCGCCGACGGCTCGGCCCCCACCATCGTGCGCAACGCCGGCGATACCAGCGCGCTCTATGTGCTGATGCCGATGCGTGTCTGACCAGCCCGGCCTGCGGCTGACCCGGCTGGCGCTGACCGAATTTCGCAACTACGCGCATCTGGCCTGGCGCCCGGCGGGACGCATCGCGGTGATCACCGGGCCGAACGGCAGCGGCAAGACCAATCTGCTGGAGGCGGTCTCGCTGCTCTCGCCCGGCGTCGGGCTGCGCGCCGCGCGCGCCGGCGCCTGGCCGCGCCGCATCGCCGACGATGCGGCGCCGGTGCGCTGGGCGGTCGCCGGGCGCTTCGCCGGGCTGCGCGGCATCGTCGATATCGGCACCGGCGCGCCGCCGGAGGGGCCGGGCGAGCGGCGGGTGTTTCGCCTCGATGGCGTGGCCCCACGCAGCCAGAGCGAGATCGCCGCCCACGTCGCCATGCTGTGGCTCACCCCGCAGATGGACCGGCTGTTCCAGGAGGGGGCGGCCGGGCGGCGGCGCTTTCTCGACCGGCTGGTCTGGCCGCTGGAGCCGGGCCATGCGCGCGAGATCTCGGCGTATGGCGCGGCGATGCTGCAACGCAACCGGCTGCTCGCGCAGGGTGGGGCCGATACGCGCTGGCTCGCGAGCCTCGAGGATGCGATGGCGCGCCACGCGGTGGCGGCGAGTGTGGCGCGGCGCGCATTGCTCGCGCGGCTGAACGCCAC
The DNA here is from genome assembly GCA_027365195.1 of Acetobacteraceae bacterium. Classification (GTDB taxonomy): domain Bacteria; phylum Pseudomonadota; class Alphaproteobacteria; order Acetobacterales; family Acetobacteraceae; genus DAHXNW01. The sequence goes on along the minus strand of DAHXNW010000293.1, from coordinate 3,052 downwards.
CATCGCCGAGGGCACGGCCATCGCGGATGATGCGGCCGGCGCCTTCCCGCCGGCACACCTCGCCCTGCTCTGCCCGATCGCGGCACGGCTGGAGCACGCCCCCGCACTCGCCGTGGAAGACTGGCTGCGCGATGTGCTGGCCGCCGGACGGGCGGGCGATGCGGCGGCCGGAGCGGCGCGCGCCGGGGCGCACCGGGCCGATCTCGCGATGCGCGATCTGGCCAGCGGCGAGGCCGCCGAGCGCGCCAGCACCGGCCAGCAGAAGGCGCTGCTGCTCAGCGTGGTGCTCGGCCATGCCGCCCTGCTCACGGCGGCGCGTGGCACCCCGCCGCTGCTGCTGCTCGACGAGCCGATGGTGCATCTGGACGCGCCCCGCCGTGCGGCGCTGTGCGCGGCGCTGCGCCGAATGCCGGCGCAGGCGCTGCTGAGCGGCACCGATGCCGAGCCGTTCGCCCCGCTCCGTGGCGATGCCGAATGGCTGCGCTGCACCACCGACAGCCCCGCCGAGGGCGCCAGGCTGGCGTGGGAGTGACGCCCGCCGGCTATGGGTTTTTTTGCGCGGACGCGGTATAGAGGCTCTCCCAGATGCTTTGAGGAGCTTGCAGCCGGCATGCCCGATACCGCCGAGCCGACCCCCGAATCCGACGCTTACGACGCCGCCTCGATTTCCGTCCTCAAGGGGCTGGATGCGGTGCGCAAGCGCCCAGGCATGTATATCGGTGACACCGATGACGGCTCCGGCCTGCATCACATGTGTTTCGAGATCATCGACAATGCGGTGGACGAGGCGCAGGCCGGTTTCGCGACCCGCGTCGAGGCGACGCTGAACGGCGACGGCAGCTTCACCGTGCGCGACAACGGCCGTGGCATTCCGACCGATATCCATGTCGAGGAAGGCATCTCCGCCGTCGAGCTGGTGCTCACCCGGCTGCACGCCGGCGGCAAGTTCAACCAGAATTCCTACAAAGTCTCCGGCGGCCTGCATGGCGTCGGCGCCGCCGTCGTCAATGCGCTCTCGGAATGGATGGACGTGCGCGTCTGGCGCCAGGGGGTGGAGCATTTCATCCGCTTCCAGCATGGCGACGCGGTGGCGCCGCTGGCGATCGTCGGGCCATCGCCGCAGGCGACCGGCACCGAGGTGAGCTTCAAGCCGAGTGCCGGCACCTTCGCGCAGGTGGAGTTCGATTTCGGCATTCTGGAGCGCCGGCTGCGCGAGCTCGCCTTCCTCAACTCCGGCCTGCACATCACCTTGCGCGACGAGCGCCACGTGCCGGCGCAGAGCAGCGAATTCCGCTACGACGGCGGCCTCGTCGCCTTCGTCGAATGGCTCGACCGCAGCAAGGTCTCGGTGTTCACCCCGCCGATCAGCCTCGCGGCCCCGGTGGAGCAGGCTGGCATCCGGGTCGAATTCGCGCTCTCCTGGAATGACAGCTTCCATGAGACCATGCTGTGCTTCACCAACAACATCCATCAGCGCGACGGCGGCTCGCATCTCGCCGGCTTTCGCCAGGCGCTGACCAGGGTGGTGACGAAATACGCCGAGGGCATGGGCAAGAAAGATAATCTCGCCCTGGTCGGCGACGACATGCGCGAGGGGCTGACGGCGGTGCTCTCGGTGAAGGTGCCGGACCCGAAATTCTCCTCGCAGACGAAAGACAAGCTGGTCAGTTCGGAAGTGCAGCCAGTGGTGCAGGCGGCGGCGGCGGATGCCATCGCGCATTGGTTCGAGACCCACCCGCGCGAGGCGCGCGGCATCATCCAGAAGGTGATGGACGCGGCGGCGGCGCGCGAGGCGGCACGCAAGGCGCGTGAACTCACCCGGCGCAAGGGGGTGCTCGACGTCTCCACCCTGCCCGGCAAGCTCGCCGACTGCCAGGAACGCGATCCGGCGAAGAGCGAGATCTTCATCGTCGAGGGTGATTCCGCCGGCGGCTCGGCGAAGCAGGGGCGCGACCGCAAATTCCAGGCGATCCTGCCGCTGAAAGGCAAAATCCTCAACGTCGAGCGTGCGCGTTTCGACCGCATGCTGGGCAGTGCGGAGATCGGCACGCTGATCACCGCCCTCGGCACCGGCATCGGGCGCGGCGAGCCGGAGCAGGGCGGCTTCGACATCGGCCGGCTGCGCTATCACCGCATCATCATCATGACCGACGCGGATGTGGACGGCTCGCACATCCGCACCCTGCTGCTTACCTTCTTTTTCCGCCAGATGCCGCAACTGATCGAGCGCGGCTTCCTCTACATCGCGCAGCCGCCGCTCTATCGCGCCAAGCGCGGCAATGACGAGCGCTATCTGAAGGACGATCCGGCGCTGGAGAGCTTCCTGCTCGACAAGGTGCTGGCCGAGGCGCGGCTGACGTATGCCGGCGAGGCGGAGTTGCAGGGCGCGGCCCTCGCCGCCGAGGTGGCGCTGCTGCGCGAGGTGAGCCTGCGGCTGCGCCGGCTCGCGGCGGTGGTGCCGGTGGCGCTGCTCGAACAGGCGGCGGTGGCCGGCGCGCTCACCCCCGATCCCGCACGGGCGCTGGCGGCGGCGCAGAGTTTTGCCTCCCGGCTCGACGCGGTCTCGCTCGACAACGAGCGCGGCTGGGTGGTCGCCGCCGATGCCGGGGGATTGACCTTCGGGCGCGTGGTGCGCGGTGTGGCCGAACGCTACAGCCTCGATCCGGCGACGCTGCGCAGCGCCGAGGCACGCTGGCTCGCCGAACGCGCCGATCTGTTACAGGCCCGCTTCGCGACCCCTGCCCGGCTGACGCTCGCCACCACGGAAAGCCTCGCCGCCGGGCCGGCCAGCGCGTTCGATCGGATTCTGGGGCATGGCCGGCGCGGCCTCACCATCCAGCGCTTCAAGGGCCTGGGCGAGATGAACCCCGATCAGCTCTGGAACACCACGCTCGACCCGGCGGCCCGCACCCTGCTCCAGGTTCGCGTCGGCGACGCCGAAGACGCCGCCCGGGTGTTCAGCACGCTGATGGGCGACGTGGTCGAGCCACGCCGCGACTTCATCGTCGGCAACGCCCTCAAAGTCGCCAATCTGGACGTGTGAGCGCGGGTT
>DAHXNW010000262.1 GCA_027365195.1 Acetobacteraceae bacterium | reverse complement strand
GCGGTCTCGCTGCCGAAGCGCGAGAGCATTTCGATATTCTCGACCGGCAGGAACAGCTTGCCGTCGGCGTCATACAGCAGGCGCAGGCAATCATGCGGCGCGCCGCTGACCGAGAGCGTCACCAGCCCGTCGTAGCGGCCGATGCCGTGCTCCTGATGCACCACCAGATCGCCCTCGGCGAGTTCGCTCGCCTCGGCGATGAACTGATCGGCGCGGCGGCGGCGGCGGGGCGGGCGGCTGATGCGCTCGCCCAGCAGATCCTGCTCGCCGATCACCGCCAGATCCTCGGCGAGGAAGCCGCGTTCCAGCCCGAGGGTGATCAGCCCGATCGCGCCGTGCGGCAGCCGCTGCCGGGCGGCCCAATCCTCCAGCGCGATGGCGGTCAAGCCATGCTCGCGCAGCAGATGGGCGAGGCGTTCGCGCGAGCCGAGGGTCCAGGCGGCGAGCAGCACGCGCCGCCCTTCCGCCGCCCAGCGCGCCACCTGCGGGGTGAATTGCGCGAACGCGCCGGCGGCGCCGCCGGGCGCGCCGGCGGTGGTGAACAGCGGCCCCGGCCGGCCGCCGCCATCGATCCCGCTGGCATCCTCGGGGCGCGCAAACGGGCTGCACGCGAACAATGGGCCGCGCGCCAGCATCGCTTCCCACGCCGCCGCGTCGAGATAGAGCCGTGCCGGTGGCAGCGGACGATACGGCGCCTCGCCATCGCGCGGCGGGATCTGGCGCGCCTGGAAATGATCGGCGATCATTTCGAGCCGCGCCGCCAGCACCGCTTCGGCCTGATGGTCGAGGCTCACGCTCGCCTCGGGCAGATAGTCGAGCAGGGTTTCCATCGTTGGATGGAACAGCGCCACCCAATGCTCCATGCCGGGGTGGCGCCTGCCGGCGGAGATTGCGGCATAGATCGGATCGCCGGCGGCCTCCGGGCCGAAGGCGTCGCGCCAGCCGGCGCGGAAGCGGCTGATTGCCTCGGCATCGAGCGGCGTCTCCGACACCGGGCGCAGCACGATGCCTGCGACGGCGGCACCGCTGCGTTGCGTGGCCGGGTCGAAGCGGCGGATGCTCTCGATGCTGTCGCCGAACAGATCGAGCCGCACCGGCTCCGCCTCGCCGGCCGGAAACAGATCGACGATGCCACCGCGCAGGGCGTATTCCCCCGGCTCCATTACCGTGCCGGCGCGGCCATAGCCGTGGCTTTCGAGGAAGGCGGCCAGCGCCTCTGGTGCGATGCTGCCGCCGGCGGTGAGCGTGAGACCGGGATTGGCGAAGGCGCCGCGCGGCGGTGTGCGCTGCACCAGCGCGTTCACCGTGGTGAGCACGATGCGCGGCGGGCCTGCCGGCTCCAGCAGGCGGCAGAGCGTGGCGACCCGCTCGGCGACCAGCTCCGCATTGGGCGACACCCGGTCGTACGGCAGGCAATCCCAGGCGGGGAAGCGCAGCACCTCGATCTCGGGGGCGACAAACGCCAGCGCCTCCGCGAGCCGCGCCATGCGGGCATCGTCGCGCGCCACGTGCAGCACGGCACCGGCGTGCTCGGCCCGCCTGCGCGCCA
>DAHXNW010000182.1 GCA_027365195.1 Acetobacteraceae bacterium | reverse complement strand
GCACCGGCCGCAACCGCGCAAGACGGTGCCCCGCAACGACCCGGCAAGCCTTTGGAATGATTGGTGGGCGCGACAGGGATTGAACCTGTGACCCCCACCGTGTCAAGGTGGTGCTCTCCCGCTGAGCTACGCGCCCGTGGGACGCTTCTAACCCCTCCCTCACGTGTTGTGCAAGGTGGATGGGGCGCTATTCCTGCTGTGTCATAAAGCGATCGCCCGATTTGGCGCGTATCCGTCAGGGATGGAAAGTTTTACGCGTGGAGGCGGGTACGGGTCTCCAATCCGGAGGCTCAACGAGGTCGCACGACACCAAGCCGGTGCCGCGCAAACGGATCAACGACCGAAACCAGTTGCCTTTCTCTGCTGCATTGCACAACATTGCATGCATGGCAGATATCGAATTATCGACGGACACGCCCGCCGGCCTCGCCGCCTCGCTCTGCGCGCTTACCGATACCATGCGGGCGCGCGCGGCGGAGGACCCGTTCGGCAATCCGGTGCTGGCCGTCGCCCTGGCAATCAGCCGGCGGCTCGATCATGGCGAGACCACGCTCGAAGCGATGGCGGCCCTGGTCGCGCATCTGCGCGACGCCGCTTTCCTCGATCGCGCCCGCCGGCTCGCCGCCTATGTCGGTGGCGCCGAGCCACGCGCCGACGATGCCACCTTCGCCACCCTCGCCCAGCGCCTGGTGCGGCCAGACCCGTCGGACAGCCCGGTGCCGCTGGCGCAGTTCCGTGCCGCCGTGGAGCGGCCGCGCTTTGCCGCCGTGTTCACCGCGCACCCCACGTTTTCGCTGCCCGCGCCGGTGGCCCACGCTTTGGCCGAGGCGGCGAGCGGCCGGCCGGAGCTTGCCGAGGGGGTCGCCCTGGGGGCTGCCTCGCACCGCCCGCCGCCGATCAGCCTCGCCGAGGAATTCGCCGCCGCCTCTGCCGCCATCGCCAACGGCCGCGATGCGCTCGACCGGCTGAACGCCGCCCTGTTTGCCGCCGCCCGCGCCTGCTGGCCGGACCGCTGGACGCAGTTCGTGCCGCGTCCGCTGCTGCTGAGCAGTTGGGTCGGCTATGATACCGACGGGCGTACCGACATCCATTGGTGGGATACGCTGCGGCTGCGGCTCGCGATGAAACAGTTGCAACTCGCACGCCTCGCGGCGCAGGTCGCCGCCCTGCCCACGGCGGCGCCGATCGCCGAGCGCCTGGATGCGGCGCTTGCGGCGGTGGCGGCGCAGATCGAGACCTGTCCGACGGCGGCGGATCCGGATCAGGCGAGCGGCTTCGCCCATGCGCTCGTCGAGCGGCGCGATGTGGCGCTGGTCGAGACGGCACCGCTGCTCGCCTTGTTCGACACCGCGATCGAGGCCGCGGCGGACGAACACGCCCGGCTCGCCCTCTGTGTCGCCCGCGCCGGACTCGCGGCGCACGGCCTCTCGCTCGCGCATACGCAGACGCGGCTCAATGCCTCGCAGATCCACAACGTGGTGCGCCAGCGCATCGGCCTCGCCGACCCGCCGGAAGACCCCTCGCGCCGGCGCGTGCTGCTCAATGGCATCAATGCCGCCCTCGATGCCGTTGCACCGGTCGCGGTGGATTTCGGCGCCCTGCTTGCCGAGCCGGCGACGGCGGCGCGGCTGATGATGACGGTGGCGCAGATCGTCAAGCACATCGACGCCACGACCCGCGTGCGCTTCCTGATCGCCGAGACCGAGAGCGGCTATACGCTGCTCGCCACGCTCTGGCTCGCGCGGCTGTTCGGCATCGCCGAGCGGGTGGAGATCAGCCCGCTGTTCGAAACCGCCGAGGCATTGGAGCATGGCGAGCGGGTGCTGGAAGAGGCGCTGCGCAGCCCGCACTGGCGCGCCTATCTGCGCGCGACCGGCCGGCTCGCGTTGCAGTTCGGCTATTCCGACTCCGGCCGCTATGTCGGCCAGCTCGCCGCCAGCTATCTGATCGAACGGCTGCGCATGCGCATGATCGCCGCCCTGCTGCGCCACGGCTTGAGCGAGATCGAGGTGGTGCTGTTCGACACCCATGGCGAGAGTATCGGACGCGGCGCGCATCCCGGCTCGCTCGCCGAGCGGCTCGACTATCTCTCCCCGCCGGCCAGCCGGGCAGCCCTGGCCGAGGCCGGCATCCGGCTCTGCGAGGAGAGCGCGGTGCAGGGCGGCGATGGCTATCTGCTGTTCGGTACGCCCGAATTGGCGCAGGCGACGGTCGCGCGCATCGCCGAGCACGCCTTTGCCGATCTGGTGCCGAGCAATCGGGCGAGCGCCGATCCGGTATACGAGAACACCGATTTCGGCGCCGATTTCTTTGGCAGTATCGCCGCCGCCATGCGCGATCTGGTGGAAGACCCCGGCTATGCCGCCCTCCTCGGCGCGTTCGGTCCGGCCCTGCTCGACCGCACCGGCTCGCGCCCGGCGGCGCGGCAGAGCGATGGCATGGGCGGCCCGGCGCGCATCCGCCATCCGCGCGAACTGCGCGCGATCCCGAACAACGCCATCCTGCAGCAGCTCGGCTGGTGCGCCAACACGCTCCAGGGGCTGGGGGCTGCCGCCGCGCGCCATCCCGAGAGCTTCACCGACATGCGCGCCAGTAGCGCACGGTTTCGCGGCGCGCTCGATCTCGCAGCCCACGGCCTCGCGCATTCCGATCAGGACGTGCTGCGCGCCGTGGTGGCGATGTTCGATCCGGTCACCTGGCTCGACCGCGCCGCGCAGTCGCGCTTTCCGCCGCAGCGGCGGGCGGAGCTGGTGGCGGTGGCGCGCGGGGTGGAGCGGCTGGAACTCGGCGCCATCACCCGCGCGCTGTTCCAGCGCATCCTTGCCGACCATCTGGCGCTGCGCGGCGTCTGGCCGGAGGCGCCGCGCATGGCGGTGCGCGAGGTGGTGCTGCATGCCATTCGCCTCGCCTTGATCAACCGCATCTGGCTGCTGGAGACGCGCATTCCCGATTTCGCGCCGCGCCATGGCACCACGCGGCAGGCGCTCGGCGCGCGCATCCTTCGTCTCGACATCGACGCTGCCCTCGATCTGCTGACCGAGACCTTCCCCGCCGCGACCGACCCCGCCGCCGAGCGCGACTACGCCGAGCCGCGCGCCCCCCGCAGTGCCGGCGCCTACGCCCGCGAGCACGCCGAAATTTTTACCCCGATGCGCACCCTCTTCGCTCTGGTGCGCGAAATCGGCACCGCGATCTGCCACGAGGTCGGCGCCTTCGGATAATACCAGCGGCCGTTGATCTCGACTCTTCCGAGATCAACGGCCGCTGGTATGCGCGCCGGGTTGGCCGGCGGCGGCGCGCGAAACAGAGACAATCCCCAACGGTCATTCTTTATGGCCGTTGGTATAAGGCGCGCTCTCGCTGATGCCTGCCATGCTATGGCAGATCTGTGTTGCCAGGGAGTGCGCTGTCCGATCCGCCGTTCTGTCAAACCTAGAGCATGATATGCGCAAGTTTAATCTGCACCGGCCCGCACTGCCACCCGGCCACCCATTCAGTATACTGTCGTGGGTAGCCGGGTAGGGGTGTCGGCCGGTGCAGTAGTTATTTCCAAACAAAATCTTACGGGATCAGCCGTGCTGTTCGCAGCCGGGCGAACAGATCGAAAAAGCTGTCGGCCGTTGATTGATAGTCGAGGAAACCAAGCTTCCGGCTTTTCGACATGTCCGTCACCACTTCCACTGGCCGGCCGAGATCGGCGTCGGTATGCCAGGGCGATGCAAGCAGGCCGAGGTCGGCTTCCGCCAGGCCATGTCGCCGCGCGATGTCCCTCCAGATCGGCCCGGCATCGGCGAGTTGCGCTTCCAGAGGCTCGGGCTGTCCGCCATAGGCCGCGGCCGAGATGCCGAACCAGGAGGCGAGTCGCGGCCACATCCATTGCCAGCGAAAGACATCCCCGTTGACCACGTTGAACGCCTCGTTGCGCGCCGCCTCGGTCGTGGCCGCCCACTCCAGATGGCGGGCCAGCAGGCGCGCATCCGTCATGTCGGTCAGCGATGCCCATTGCGTCGGCGATCCTGGGAAGGTGAACGGGCGCCCCGTCTCGCGGCAGATCGTCGCATAGACGGCGAGTGTCATCCCCATATTCATGGCGTTGCCCACGGCGTAGCCGATGATGGTGTGCGGCCGATGCACACTCCAGCCGAAGCCGTCGCGCGCCGCCGCCGCGAACACTTCGTCTTCCTGCGCGTAATAGAAATTTTCGATGTCGAGGCGCGGCTGTTCCTCGCGAAACGGCGTCTGCGGCAGCGATCCTTTCTTGGCATAGGACTCGAACGGTCCGAGATAATGCTTGAGGCCGGTGACCAGCCCGACGTGCCGCACGGAGTTGCTTGGCGCAATCGCGGCCAGCAGGTTGCGCACCATCGCGCCATTGATCGCGATATTCTCCGCCTCGGTTGGCTGGCGCATCCAGGTGCAGATGAACACATGGCTCGCCCGGATACCGGCGAGCGCCGCGCGCAGCGATGTCGGGTCGAGCAGATCGGCTGCTACCGGCTGCAATCCGGCGATATCGCCAGGTGGCCGGCGGGCCAGGCCATGGACATTCCACCCCTGCGCGATCAGTCGTTGGGCGAGGTTGTTGCCGACGATGCCGCTGGCGCCGACGACGAGTGCGGTTCCGGTCATGCTGCTCTCCCTGATGTCACGCCGTGTCAGGCGTTGAGCAATGTCACTTTGATGCAGCTATCCGCCTGCTGCCCGAGCGCGAATGCCTCGATGCCCTGGCTCAGCGGGAATTCGTGGGTGCGGATCGGCGACAGATCGAGCCTGGTGCGTTCGAGGAAGCGGATCGCGGCCGGCCATACGCCGGGCGAGCCGATGCATCCCCGCACGGTCAGGTTGCGCATCTGGATGTTGCCGAGATGGCTGGTCACGTCGCGGCCGATATTGATGCCGACCATCGACACGCGGCCTTCCTCGCGCACCAGGTCGAAGACGGCGGCGAGCGAGCGGTCGTGGCCCGCCGCCTCAACCACCAGATCGGCGCCCTTGCCGCCGGTCATCGCGAGGATGCGTGACGCCGCGTCTTCGGCGGAGGGGTCGATCACCGCTTCCGCCCCTAGACGGAGCGCCGCGTCCCGCCGGTGCGCAATCGGGTCGATGACGACGACGCGCGCGCCCATCCCGACCGCTGCCGCCGCGGTGACGAGGCCGATCGTGCCGCCGCCGGAGATGGCGACGATCTCGCTCGCATTGGTACCCCCCGAGCGCAACAGGGCATAGAAGCCGCAGGTGAATGGCTCAATCAGCGAGGCGGTGCCGTCGTCGATGCTGTCCGGCAGCTTGTGCAGCCATTCCGGGCGGACGACGAAGAACTCGCGATCGGCACCGTCGAGCGAGAAGCCGAAATGATGCACCCGGTCGGGCAGCCGCACCACGCATTCGCCGACCACCCGCTCGCCCACCCGGAAGCCACCGACGGCGCGGCCGATTTCGACGATCTCGCCGCACCATTCATGGCCCGGCGTTACCGGATAGCTGATCGGGATGATGTATCGCCCGGCGAGCAGCTCATAATCCGAGTGGCAGATGCCGACCGCGCGCAGCCGCACCAAAATTTCGTTCTCAGTGATCACCGGCATGGCGACCTCGCGCAGCACCGGCTGGTTCGGCCGGTCGAATGTCAGGGCCTGCATGGCGCTTGCTCCTTAGGGTACGTCCAGAAATAAGTGCGGCACCGGCCCGCACCCCCACCCGACCACCCATTCAGTATACTGTCGTGGGTGGCCGGGTAGGGGTGCGGGCCGGTTTCGCACTTATTTTCAAACCCACCCTTATCCTGCGGTTGCGGGGTCATACGGTTTCCAGCCGACGCGAGCCGGCGCCACAAAAAATCGCTTCCAGCAGGCCGATATTGTCGATCATCTGCTGGCCGGTGATCGGGTATGCCTCGCCACCTTGCGCCGCGCGGGCGAAGGCTTCGAGATTGGCCAGCACCGGCTCGGCCGCGGCGACCGTCTCGGTGGTGATCGGGGCGCCCTTCATCGCGGTGGTGACGATCCAGCCTTCCGGCGCCTCGACATGGGCGCGGTCGCGCACGTCCACCCAGCCCTCGCTGCCGAACACCGCGAAGCGCGACACGAAGGGCATCCCAAGGGATGCGGAAAAATACGCCGTGCCGCCGGCGGCGAAGCGGACATAGGCGCTCAGCGTGTCGCCCGACGGCAGGTCGGAGGCAAGCTGCTCGCAGGTGACGATAACCTCGCGCGCCGGACCCATCAGGCGGATCGCCAGATCGGTCAGATGGATGCCGGTCGCGGTCATGCCGGCGGCGGGCGCATGGTCGGGTTTGAGCCGCCAGTTGTCGCGCGCCAGCGTCAGGAACTTGTCATGGCTGAAATTGGCCTCGATCTGCATCAGTCGGCCGAGCCGGCCCGCATCGGCCGCCGCGATCAGCGCGGCAATCGGCGGCTCGAAGCGTCGTTCGTGACCCATGCCGAGCACCAGACCGGCGGCCTCGCATAGCCGCACCGCCTCCATCGCCGCCGCGCGGGTCAGCGCCAGCGGCTTCTCACAGAAGACATGCTTGCCCGCGGCGACGGCGCGGGCGATCTGCGCTCCGTGCAGCGCATGCGGCGTGACCAGCAGCACCGCCTGCACCCGTGGATCGTCGAGCGCCGGCTGCAGTTCCGCATCCACCGTCACGCCGTGCCGCGCGGCGAAACCGCGCGCGATGTCCGCCTGCGGCTCCACCGCCCGCACGATGCGGATCGCGGTGCTCGCGCGCAGCGTCTCGGCGATCTTGCAGCCCCACCAGCCGAGACCGACCAGGGCCACGTTCAGCGTCGTCACGCGCGGTTGTCCTGGCGCTTGAGAAACGGATGGATGGACACATGCTCCCAGATGTCGGCGGCGCGGAACGGGTCGGCGCGATGGAATGCCTCGACATCCTCGCGGCGATCGGCTTCCACCAGAAAGAAGCTGCCGATCATGGTCGTGTTGTCCTCGGCGACCAGCGGGCCGGAGATGACGATGCGCACCGGCAGCGCGCCGCCGAGATAGGTCTTGTGGGCTTCGTAGTTGGCCTGCCGGCGCGCCAGCGCGCCAGCGCGGTCGAGTGCGTGGATGATGTAATGCATCGGTGTTGCCTCCAGAGATCAGCCGGCGCGGACGAGAATTTTGAGATTCCGTCCGCCGGGTTGCAGTAATGCCTCAAAGCCGTCGGCCACGACCTGCTCGGCGTCGATGGTCGCGGTGACGATACGCTCGACCGGCAGCAAGCCGGCGCCGATCATGCCGATGATGCGCGGCCAGATCGTCACCGGGTAGCACCATGTCGCCTCGACGGTGATGTCCTTCAGCGCCCATTGCATGGCATCGATCGCCGCCGGGCGCAGATGCAGCCCGACCTGCACCACGGTGCCACGGCGGCGGACGCCAGCCGCGCAGGCGTTGAGCGAGGCTTCCAGCCCGACGCACTCGATGGCGACATCGACGCCCACCCCTTCCTCGGTGCGGGCGCGGATTTCACCCGCCAGATCGTCCTGCGTCGGATCGACGATCACCGCCTCGGGCAGCAGCGCGCGGGCCAGCGCGCGACGGTGCGGATTGGGTTCGGCGACGATCAGCAGGCTGGCACCGGCGGCGCGCGCGGCCAGCAGCACCAGCGCGCCGATCGGCCCCAGCCCCGAGACCAGGACGCTCGAACCGGGGCCGACGCGGCCGCGATCGACCGCGTACAGCGCCACCGCCGCCGGCTCGATCAGCGCCGCCTGCGCATCGCTCACGCTATCGGGTACCTTAACCACGTTGTAGCCGTGCACCACGGCGCGTTCGGCCATGCCGCCCCAGGCCCAACTCAGCCCGACGCAGCCCATCCGCTCGCTCAGATGATGCAGCCCGCGCTTGCCGAAATAGTCATCGCGCGGCGAGATCAGCGGCTGGACGGACACGCGATCGCCGGGGCGCACATGCGCGACGGCCGAGCCCACGGCCTGCACCTCGGCGGAAAACTCGTGGCCGAGGATTTGTGGCAGCACGGCACCGGTATAGAGATGCGGCGTGCGCGGCGTGACGATCGGACCGGCGATATATTCGTGCAGATCGGTGCCGCAGATGCCACACAGCAGCGGGCGGATCAGCACGTCGTCATCGGCGAGCCGGCCGGCCGGTGCGGGAACATCCTCGACCCGGATGTCGCGGCGATCATGGAAGCGGACAGCGCGCATGGTAAAACCCTCCGTTCGGAATTATTGCGCGGTATAGCCGCCATCGCAGACGAGGCTCGACCCGGTCACGAAGCGGGCCTCGTCGGAGGCGAGAAACAGCACGCAGTTGGCGATATCCACCGGCTCGGCGAGCGGCAGCGGGTGTTTGGCCTGCATCATGGCAAGGTAATGCGCGCGCCCGCCGGGGTAGCTGTCGGCGGCGCGCAGGAACAGCGGCGTCTTGGTCGATCCCGGATGCACCGCGTTCACCCGGATGCCGTGCGGCGCGTAGCAGATCGCATCGGTGCGGGTCATTGCCAGCACGGCGCCTTTCGTCGCGTGATAGGGCGGCAGGTCGTCGTTGCCGATCAGCCCGTAGATCGAGCTGAAATTGACGATCGACCCGCGCCGCACCGCCATCATCGGCACCACGGCGTGCTTGGTGCAGAGAAACGTGCCGCGCACGTTCACCGTGAACACGGCATCCCATTCGGCGACCGTGACCTCGTGCGCGCGCTTGTTGACCCCGGTCACGGCGGCGTTGTTCACCAGTACGTCGATACGGCCGTGCGCGGCGAGCGTCGCGGCGATCAGTGCCGCGACTTGATCCTCTTGCGCGACATCGGCGGCGATGAAATGCGCCCGGCCGCCGGCGGCGCGAATCGCCGCCTCGGTATGCTGGCCGCCGTCCCGGTCGCGGTCGCACACGATCACCACCGCCCCCTCTTCGGCAAAGCGCAAACAGGTGGCTTCGCCAATTCCGGTGCCACCGCCGGTGACGATCGCCACGTGGTCCTGCAGCCGGCCGCTCATGACAGCACCATGCCGCCATCGACCATCAGCGTCTG
>DAHXNW010000253.1 GCA_027365195.1 Acetobacteraceae bacterium | reverse complement strand
CTGGAAATGGCGCAGCGGTTGCAGGCCGCCGGTGCGACGATCGACCTCTTGGTGATGCTCGACACCGCGCAGCCACGCCGCCCCACGGCCAGGCAATGGGCGCGGATGTGGCGGCTGCGGGCGGCCTATCATTGGCGCCGTATCCGGCAGATGCCGATGGCGGAGATTCGGCCCTATCTGGCGCGCCGTGGGCGTGGCCTCGCCGGCGATATCCGGTTCATCCTGAACGCACGCCCGCACGGCGTCGAGCCGAGCGGCACGACGCTGCCAGCGCCGGTGCGCCGGGTGATCGAGGCCGGAAGGCAGGCCGCCGCGCGCTATCGGCCGACGAAATTCCGCGGCACGCTCACCTTCATCACTGCCGACAGCAGCCGCCATCTGCCCGCCAACCCCGAAGTGATCTGGGGAGACTGCGCCGAACGTTTCCTCCTGCACCGCGTCGCCGGTGATCACCGCTCGATGCTGCTCGGCGATGTCGCACCGCTGGCGGCCTGCCTGTCCGGCATCCTTCGCGGGCTTGAATCGTGCCAGGTCAGCCTGCCGCCGGCATGCCATCCTTTGGCAAGCAACGCGCCAGCGACGCCGGACAGCGGGCTATCGACAGGAATGGGCGTGGCTGCGTAACCTGATTACCCCTCCTCCGGCTCCTCTTCCGCTTCCCGGCGCAGGCGCTGAAAGCTGCGCCGGCTGAACGGCAGCATGGCCAGATAGAGCAACCCGCCGGCCGCCAGCGCCGCCCAGGGGTCGGCCACCAGAAGGGCCGCGAAGGTGCCAGTGCCAAGCAGCAGCGGCAGTGCGTACTGCGTCGGCACCTTGAAATTCTTGAAGCTCCACACCGGCAGGGTGGAAACGAGCAGCAAAGCGGTGCCGAGCAGCACCGCCGCGTCGAACAATGGAAACCGTGCCACGGCGAGCAGCCAGGGCCAGTGCAGATCGCGCGCTTCCAGACCGACGAACAGAGGAAACAGCGCAAGCCCGGCACCCGCCGGCGCCGGCACGCCGGTGAAGAAATTATAGGCATAGGCCGGCGCCGGCATACTGTCGATCGAGGCATTGAAGCGCGCCAGCCGCAAGGCCATGCAAACGGCGAACACCATGCAGGGGATGAAGCCATAGCCATGGCCGGCGCGCAGCGACCATTGGTAGATGATGAATCCGGGCGCCACGCCGAAGCAGAGAAAATCGGCCAGGCTGTCGAACTCGGCGCCGAAGCGCGTCACCGCCTTGAGCAGGCGGGCCAGCCTGCCGTCCAGCCCGTCGATGCAGGCGGCCACCAGAATCGCCACCGCCGCCGCGCCGAAGCGCTCGTCGAGTGCGAAACGCATCGCCGTCAGCCCGGCGCAGAGGCCGAGCAGCGTCATAAGATTGGGGATCATCCGGTTGAAGGAGGCGCCCTGATAGCGCGGCCGGCGGCGGGGCCGCAGGCGGTGGCGCAGCCGCCGCACCGATCCTGTGGCGGATGGCCCAGTGGCGGGTGGGTCGTCGGCAGGCGGCTCAAACATCGCCCGGTGCCAGCCGTGCGATCACCGTCTCGCCGCCGATCATCGTCTGTCCCTCCGCTACCAGCGGGCGCACCCCCTCGGGCAGATAGAGATCGGTGCGGCTGCCGAAGCGGATGATGCCGAAGCGCGCGCCGGCCCGCACCGCATCGCCCTCGCGCACATCGCAGCGGATGCGCCGCGCGATCAGCCCGGCGATCTGCACCACGGCGATCTCGCGCCCATCGGCGAGGCGGATCGCCAGCGCGTTACGCTCGTTCTCGTCGGAGGCTTTGTCGAGGCTCGCGTTGAGGAAGCGGCCGTGCCGATAGGAAATGCGCGTGACCGTGCCATCGGCCGGCATCCGGTTGACATGCACATCGAGCACCGAGAGGAAAATCGCCACCCGCCAGCGCACGCCGGCGCCGAGGGCGAGCTCCGCCGGCGGCACGGCGACGGCGACCGAAACCACGTGCCCATCGGCCGGCGCGAGCAGCACATCCGCCGAGCCCGGCGCCACACGCTCCGGATCGCGAAAGAAATAGAGGCAGAACAGCACGAACACGACGCCGAGCCAGAACAGCCAGTGCGAGAGGAACAGCCCGATCAGCGCGAGCACCGCACCGCCGAGCAGAAACGGCCGCCCGGCGGGATGCGGCGGGGCCAGCACCAGTTTCAAACTTTCAACCAAGGCCATGGAAGCCGATCCACCCCCGCGCGATATGCTCGGCGGTTATGGAAGCTTCCCCGCCGCCCGGCAAGGCTAGAGCATGATCGGTAGTGGGTCAGTTTGAAGTTCGGCACCGGCCCGCACCCCCACCCGGCCACCCATTCAGCATACTGTCGTGGGTGGCCGGGTGGGGGTGCGGG
>DAHXNW010000178.1 GCA_027365195.1 Acetobacteraceae bacterium | reverse complement strand
GAGCGATCTGGTTTGGCGTGATGCGGCGCGCGGCGGAGATATTTCCCTCGCCGCCGACGCATCCGACGCCCGGGCCCTGGAGAGTGCCGGCTCGCAGGTGAGCGACTGGCTGGCGTTGATGAAGCCGCGGGTGATGACGCTCGTGGTGTTTTCCGGGCTGGTTGGCATGCTGGTGGCACCGGGGCGCTTCAATTCGGTGCTCGCGGCGACGTCGATCCTGTGCATCGCGGTCGGTGCCGGTGCAGCCGGTGCGATCAACATGTGGTATGATCACGATATCGATGCGATCATGCGGCGCACCGCGCGGCGGCCGTTGCCCGCTGGGCGGATCGCGCCGGGTGGCGCGCTCGGTTTCGGCATGATCCTCGCCATCGCCTCGGTCTGCCTGCTCTGGCTCGCCACGAATTTCGCTGCGGCGGCAATGCTGGCGGGGTCGATCGCCTTCTACGTGTTCGTCTATACGGTATGGCTGAAGCGCCGCACGCCGCAGAACATCGTCATTGGCGGTGCCGCCGGCGCGTTCCCGCCGCTGATCGGCTGGATGGCAGTGACCGGATCGGCGGCGACTTATCCATTGCTGATGTTCGCCATCATTTTTCTCTGGACGCCGCCGCATTTCTGGTCGCTGGCGCTCTGGGCGCATGCCGATTACGAGCGCGCCGGGGTGCCGATGCTGCCCGTCGTGTCCGGTGGGCGCGAGACCCGTCGGCAGATCATGCTCTACACGCTCGCGCTCGTGCCGGTCTCGCTGCTGCCCTGGGTGCTGGGCGAGACCGGGCCGGTCTATGGCCTTGCCGCCACGGCGCTGGGGATCGGCTTCATCGGCAGCGTTTGGCGCGTGCTGCGCGATGAACAGGATGTGGACGGGCGCAGCCTGACGGCCGATGCCCCGGCAAAACGGGCGTTCCGCTATTCCATCCTCTATCTCTTCGTGCTGTTCGGCGCGATGGCCGTCGACCATTGGGTGGGCTGACGATGGCGGAGCCGCTGCCACCGGATGCCGATCATCTCTCGCGCGCGCAGTCCGAGCAGTTGGAGCGGCGGCGGCGCGGCCGCAACTGGGCGATTTTTATCGTGTTGGCGGCGCTGGCGGCGTTGTTCTACGCCATCACAATGGTGAAAATGGCGCATCAGTGATGCGCTCCCCCTTGAATCCGGCGGCAATCCGATGACAATGCGCGCCACCACCGGTGAACGGTGCGAGCTTATGAAACGGTGCGGGCTTACGACAGGCAGGTGGATCATAGAATGAGCAGCGACACGCACGGCGTCATCCTTCCGACGGCCTCCTCCGGCCTCAAGCAACCCTATCATCTCGTCGATCCGAGCCCGCTGCCGATCTTCGGCGCGCTGTTCGCCGGCCTTATGGTGCTGGGGGTGGTGATGTTCGCGCATTTCCATTCCTGGAGCCTGCTGATCATCGGCTTCCTCGGCGTGCTCACGGTGATGGCCCTCTGGTGGCGAAACGTGCTGCAGGAGAGTGGCACGCCAGGGTTGCACACCGCCGTCGTCCGCCTCGGACTGCGCTATGGCATGCTGTTGTTCATCACCAGCGAGGTGATGTTCTTCGTGGCCTTCTTCTGGGCCTATTTCAACTACGCGCTGTTTCCCGAAAATGTCGCCAATGCGACCGCGCTGATGTGGCCACCGCAGGGTATCCGCACCTTCGATCCCTACAATCTGCCACTCCTCAACACCATGATTCTGCTGCTCTCCGGCACCACCGTCACCTGGGCGCACCATGCTCTGCTGGAGGGCGACCGCAAGAGCCTGATCACCGGCCTCGCGCTCACCGTGCTGCTCGGCGCCAGCTTCACCGGGTTTCAGGCCCTCGAATATTCCCATGCGCCGTTCCATTTCGGTGGCACCATCTATCCTTCGGTGTTCTTCCTCGCCACCGGATTCCATGGCTTTCACGTGATCGTCGGGACGATCTTCCTCCTGGTGTGCTATGTCCGCGCCCGTGGGGGCGCCTTCACGCCGCAGCGGCATTTCGGCTTCGAGGCCGCCGCGTGGTACTGGCATTTCGTCGATGTGGTCTGGCTGTTCCTGTTCGTCTGCATTTATTGGTATGGCGCGAGCCAGTCGGTCGTCGGCTGAACGAAGGCATCCATGGGGCAGCCTTCCTCCGCGGCCGTATCGTCGCTTCGGATCGTGCTGCTCTCTCGCTGTCCACGGTGTGGCAAGGGGGCTTTATTCAAGGGCCTGCTGGATATTCGCCCGCTCTGCCCGGTGTGTGGTCTCGACCTGCATGAGCACGATACGGGCGATGGGCCGGCCTTTGCCGTGGTGCTCTTGCTCGGCGCCATCATCGTGGGTCTGGCGATCTGGGTGGAGGTGGTCTTCTCACCACCCTTATGGGTGCATGCGGTGATCTGGCCGGTGGTGACCGTGCCATCGGCTATTCTGCTGATGCGGCCGCTGAAAGCGGCGTTGGTCATGCAGCAGTATCGCCATCGCGCACGCGAGATGGGCGCGGACGGCGCCGATCGGTGAGCCGCATCCGCCGGCTGGCCGGCCCTACCGCGCTCAGTCTGGTGATGTTCGTCACGCTGATCGCCCTCGGCAACTGGCAAATCCGCCGCCTCGCCTGGAAGGAGCGCATCCTTGCGCAGATCGCCGCCGGCGAGGCGGCACCCGCCCACCCGCTGCCGCCGGGGATGACCCAGCCGGTGGCGTTCGAGAAAATCGCCGTGCGTGGCCGGCTGCGTCCCGATCTGGCCGCATGGTATGGCATCGACGTGCGCGACACGCCGCAGGGCCGGCGCATGGGGGCGCAGGTGCTGGAGCCGCTGGAACGAGCGGATGCGGCGCCGCTGCTGGTCGATCTCGGCTGGATGCCGCTGCCCGATCCGCCCGCTCCGCCGCATCCTCCGGCCACGGCGGCAATGGTCGAGATCGCCGGCTACGCCCGCGCGCCAGACCGGGCGGGCTGGTTCACGCCGCATGACGAGGCGGCAGCCCGGCATTTCTACGCGCTCGATCCGGCCCCCATCGCCGCCGCCCTCGGCCTGCCACGGGTGGCGCCCTTCACTTTGGTGGCGCTCGGGCCGGCGCTCCCTGGCGTCTATCCGGCGCCGGCGCAGCATCTGCCGCAGCCACCGAACGATCATTTCATCTACGCGCTGACCTGGTACAGCCTCGCCGGCGTCTTGTTCGTCGTGTTTGCGCTCTGGCTGGCGAAATCGCTCAGAGGCTGAGCGGGTCCGCCTCGCAAAGCGCGGCAACCGCGTGCAAGCGGGCGCGCGTTCCCGCATCGGCGAGGCCGGTCACCGCCTCTGGCCGCCAGTGCCGCTGGAAGGCGCGCAGCACGGAGACGAGCGCCGCATCGGTGCTGCCTTCGGGCGCCAAATCATAGCCGATGCCGCGCAGGGCCGCGCGCACCGGGGTGAGGCCAGCCGCATCGGCGCAGGGGCTGGCGGTGCCGAGATCGGCGATGCCGGCCGGCCACAGCCCGACGCCGTTGCGCGCCAGCCCCTCCCAGTCGAATTTCTCGCCAGGATCCTGCTTGCGGGCCGGTGCGATATCGCTATGCGCCACGATGTCGCGCGCGGCGATGCGGTGACGGGAGAGGATGGCGAGGCAGAGATCGCACACTGCGGCGAGTTGCAGGACGGGAAACGCCCGGTAGCCCCATTCATGCCCCGGATTGACGATCTCGATGCCGATGCTGCGATCATTCAGCCCGACGCGGCCGCGCCAGAACGAGACACCGGCATGCCACGCCCGCGCCGCCTCCGCCACCAGCCGCCAGACATGGCCATCCTCGGCGACCACGTAATGCGCCGAAACCCGCGCCGCCGGGTCGCGCAGCCGGTCGAGCGCCGCGTTTGCGCTCTGCATGCCGGTGTAGTGCAGCACGATCATGTCGATCGGCAGGCCGGCCGGGCGCGCATCGTGATTGCCGCTCGGCAGTTCCTCGATCGGCAGTTCCTCGACCCGCAGCCTCACATGCCGCGCTCGCGCTTGACCTGATCCCAGGCGGCGTTGATGCGCGCCACCTTGGCGGTCGCGCGGGCGATGAATTCGGCCGGCACGCCGCGTGAGGCGAGGCTGTCGGGATGGTTTTCCCGCATCAGCTTGCGCCACGCCTGATGCACCGTCTCGTTATCGGCTTGCCGCGCGACGCCGAGCACGCTGTAGGGGTCTTGCAATTCGTCATGCCAGCGCGGCGGTGCGCCCTGTGCGCCGCCGTGGCTGTCATAACCGCCGGTATGGGCGCCGCTGGTGGTGGCGCCGCTACGCACCCGATCCCATGCCAGCCGGTCGAGGCCGAAGCCCCGATGCACGCCGGCGAGGAAGCCGAGTTCGGCCTGGTTGATCGGCGCATCGGCGCGGCCGATGGCGAACAGCGCCACCAGCACCTCTTCCAGCATGCCCCGGTTATCGGCGAAGCTCTCGCCGAGTTGCTTGGCGTAGGGGGTGAAATCGTCGCGGCTCTCGCGCGCCTCGTCGAACAGCCGGCCGATGTCGCGGGCGGATTCCGGCGGGATGCGGAAATGCCGCTTGAACGCGTCGATCTCCGCGCGCACCACCGGCCCGTCGCATTTCGCGAGTTTGGCCGAGAGCACGACGACGCTGATGGCGAACAACTCGTCGCGCCGGCCGAACAAGGCGGCGATCCGCGCCGGGCCGAGCGGCGAGCCGGGTAGTGAGAAACCACGCGGCAGGCCGCTGTTGTCGGCCGCATGGCCGAGGGCCGCGCCGACCACCGCACCGAATGGCCCGCCCATCGCAAAGCCAGCCACCCCGCCGATGATCTTGCCCCAGTACCCCATCGCCTCGAACCGTTTGACTGCACCAATCTACCATGCCGGGCAGGATGTCGGCAAAACATCTCGCCCGCGCATCCCTGTGCCCATCGTCGCTGTCGGGATCACTCGCACGTCGTCGGGCACTTCTCCAGGTCGAGGATCGCCACGCTGCGGTCCGAGTCTGCTCCAGGTGCGGTGCAGCCCTATCATGCGCTAGCGGGCACCCGGCGTCATCTGATGATGCACGTCGTCGAAGCGCAGGAGGCCGCCGTCGAATCCATGCACCGCGATGCGGCATTCGATGTCTTCATCGGCATTCGTATGGGTGAAGTCGATTGCATGATCGCTGTTCGCCATTGCCTCGGCCGGCCCGATCTGCCGGCTGGCCAGGACGCGATGCGCGCCGGCGCAGACATCGAGCCCGATCACGCCCGCCCCCTCCAAGACGCTGGAGGTGAGGTGGAACACCGCCCGATACCGTCCCGCTTGCAGGCGCACGTAGGGGCCGGAGATCACATGGCCCGATTGGCCGCCGACCGGACACAGCCAAGCCTCATCGCCGAGCCTCGCCGATTGGCTCAGAAACCGTGACGGCGGTAGCCAGTCCCAGTTCACCGCGAACGCCGCCGCCCTGCGGAATTCCGCATCGAGATCGAAATGATAGCAAGCCACCTGACGTCGGCCGTCGGGATCGTGGAAATGCCGGTTGACCTCGGTGGTGAACAACGCGAAGCCGCCGTCGGGCAGGGCGATCAGGGACGTGGGGTCGATGACGTCGAATTCGGCCGGAAAATCGCCCTCGATGTCGAACACACGCAGCGTTCGCTCATCGCGACCGAGCACCCAGCCGAACGGGCGGTGCAGCAGATGGTCGAAGCCGAGGGCTGCCACGTTGGAACCCTCCTCGCCCGGTCGGAAGCGCGTGGTGTGGCCGATGCCGAGCGTAAAGCCGGCCACCGGCACGCCGTTCGAGCCGCCGCGGAAGGCTGGATAGTCACCGGGTCCGCGCTCGGTCACGACGCGCTCGCCGCGCTGCACGCCGAGCACGATCACGCCATGCTCACGCCGAACTTCGTACAGGATCGTCGGCGGATCGAAACCATGCACGAAGCCGAGGCCGCCGTCCTGTGCGGTGAAGGGAGACCAGTTCTTGCCCTGCGCCAGATCTTCCGGCAGCAAGAGGATGCTGCGCGTGAAGGTGCCATCATGGATCTCGTAGAGATGGTTGCGCATCCCATAGCCGGCGATATGCGTCACGGCCACGATCGCCGGCCGGCCGTTATGGACGAAAAGTCGTGGATCCTCGCCGAAATCGAGCGTTTGCCCGTCGAGTTGCAGCATGCTGGCCGGCCAGTCGCCATCATGCACCCGGCGTGTCGCGCACCAGCGCCGCCCGAAAGTTTCACAATAGCTGTGGAAAATATGGACCGAGCGACCATCCGGACGGTCGTCGAGGAGCGTCCTGCGCGTGCCGAGCCGCACACCGGGCAGCGCCGGCGGCATGTCAGGGCGCCAGCAAGCCGGGCCGGTGGCGCGCGTTGCCGAAGCTGATGACTTCGATGCCCTCGCTCGGCGGAAACTGTCGCCAGGGATCGACGACGACGTTGCCGGTCGGTGGCACGCAGTACATCGCGGCCGTTCGTGGCATCTGCGCGGCGGCTGGATAGGCGACCGTTGCATCATGCGCCAGCAGGAACACCGCCGGGTGGGTGATCGTCGGCGTGTCGCCGGTGCATGGATCGATCCAGATCACGCGGTGGCCCTCGGCCTCGATATAATGCGCCACCAGCAGGCTGTAGCTGCCATCGGTAAATGGCACGCCGGGCTTGTACGCCTTGCCGTTGATCACGATCGGCAGATCCCGGCGCTCAGCCGCGCGCACCACGACGCGCGCCAGATTATGGGCCTGGCGCTCGCGGCTCGCGATGATGGCGTCGAAAATATCGTAGCCGAGATCGAGCCGCTGCGCGAGGAAGCGCAGCGCGATATTGTCGCGCGGGTGGCAGGGACCGCCGTCGCCCATGCCGGCGGTCATGTAGCGCGGGCTGACGATGCGCTGATCCGACGCCTTCAGCGCATCGGTCACCACATCGACATCGATATGCCCATGCGCCTCGGCAACGTCCTGGATCATGTTCACGATGCCGATTTTCATCGATATGAAGGTGTTATAGAAAATTTTGATGCACTCGGCCTCGTCCCAGGTGCCGATGGCATAGCGTGGTTCGGCCACCAGCGGACGGTAGAAATCCTGCAGCATCGCCGCATCGCCCGTGCGCGCGCCATCCTCGGTGCCGATGATGATCATCTCGGGATTGAGCAGATCCCATTTCACCGACCCCATGGCGATCAGATAGGGGTTGTAGATGAAGCGTGCATTGGGCAGCAGCGAGACCAACTGGTTGCGGGAGGTGCCGGGCAGCACGGTCGAGATCAGCACGACCAGTTGCGCGCGGGTGGTGAGTGCGTTCAGGACACCGAGCACCTGCTTCACCGGCTGATAATCGAAATCCCTGGGCGCCATGGCCGAGATCGGCGCCGCCCCGCCATAGGCCGGCTCATGCGGCGTTTCGACGGCGATAAAAATGATGTCGCGCCCAACTACCGCCTCGGCGAGCGTGGCGGCGATGCGCACGCTCTCGCTCTGGCGGGGCGCCACATCGAAGCCGATCACGTCGTAGTGGCTGGCGAACACTTCCGCACAGGGCATGCCGAGCTTGCCCAGCCCGATGAAGCCAACCCGGTAGGCCGCCGTCCTGGCCGTCATGCGTCACTCCTCGATGCCCCGGCTTGCCCGGACCTTGATCTCCATCTGCTAGCTTAGTTGGCATCGGGTGACAATCGACAAGCGATTATGACCGCCTATTCCTCGCCGATCAGTATTTGCGTAGCAGCGCCACCAGGCGGCCTTGCACACGCACCCGCTCGGCCGGCAGGATGCGGGTTTCGTAGCGCGCATTGGCCGGCTCCAGCGCCACCGACTTGCCGCGCTGACGCAGGCGTTTGAGTGTCACCTCCGCTTCGTCGATCAGCGCCACCACGATCTGCCCGTTCTCCGCCACTTCGCTGCGCCGGATGATGACCGTATCGCCGTCGCGAATCCCCGCCTCCTCCATCGAATCGCCGGCGACCTCGAGCGCGTAATGGTCACCGCTGCCGAGCAGCGCCAGCGGCACCGAGATCTGCGCCCCCTGATCGCGCAGCGCCTCGACCGGCAGCCCGGCGGCGATGCGGCCATAGAGAGGGAGTTGCACCGCCGCTGCCTCGCCGGCCGCCCGCACGCCAGGCAGGCGCGGGGAAAAATCGCCGCGGATCACGTTCGGCGCGAATCCTCCGACCGCTTCCGCCTCGGGCAGGCGCACCACCTCGAGCGCGCGCGCGCGATGGTGTCGGCGATGCAGAAAGCCGCGCTCTTCTAGGGCGGAGATCAGCCGGTGGATGCCCGATTTCGAGCGCAGCCGCAGGGCGAGCTTCATCTCCTCGAAGCTCGGCGAAAACCCGGTGGCCTTCAGATGCTGATCGATGAAAACCAGCAACTCGTGCTGCTTGCGTGTCAGCATGGCGCGCTCCTTCCTCCCCCGAAGCCGCCCCGGACACGGCGGCGGACAGAGGAACAAATCATAAACTTCAAATTCGTTCTAGATTGGTTCGCATTCCTCGTCAACATGCCGAGTGGGTAGTGGGCCAGTTTGGAAAGCAAGCCGGCACCGGCCCGCACTCCCCATCCGGCCACCCACGACAGTATACTGAATGGGTGGCTGGATGGGGGTTCGGCTTGACCGGCTGGCGGGTGGCCGGTATGTGGAGCGGGGGCTTCGGCTTGGCAAACGTCGGGAAAGATTGAATGTCCCTGTCGATAGATCTGGCGGAGATACCAAATCAACCGGCCCTCGCCGATCTGCGGCGCGTCGGCAGCCATCCGGATCACTGGTATCCGCTCGCTTGGTCGCGCGCGCTCAAGCCCGGCCGTGCCATCGGCGTGCAGTTCGCCGGCGCGCCCATCGTCCTGGTGCGGCCGAAATCCGGCCCGGTCTTCGCCCTCGAAGACCGCTGCGCGCACCGGCAAGTGCCGCTGCACGCCGGCGTGGTGGAGGGCGAGGCGATCCGCTGCTGCTATCATGGCTGGACCTATGATGGCAGCGGCCGCTGCATCGATGTGCCCTATCTCGGCAAGGACAAGCTTCCGAACGGCGTGCGCGCCTATCCTTGCCGCGAAAGCGGCGGCATGATCCTGGTCTATCCGGGCGATCCGGAGCGGCTCGATGCCTGCCGCTTTCCGCAGTTCGAGGCCGCGACCGATCGTCGCTACAAAACCCGGCGATTCGGCAAAATCGTGGGCTGCCACTATAGTTTCATGCATGAGAACCTGATGGACATGAACCATCAGTTCCTGCATCGCCGGCAGATGGGACAGATCAAGCCGCGCTACCTCGGCCGCCGCGTCGGGACGGACTGGCTGGAGATCGACTATACGTTCGCCCGCACCGCCGGCAAGCAGCCGATCGGCGAGGCGGCGATCTTCGGGGCCCGCAAAGGGCCGGCCGTGCAGCATGGCGCGCTGATGACCATCCGCACCGAATATCCGTATCAGATTCTGAAAATCCGCGCTGGCGACGACCAACCGGTGATGGATCTATGGATCGCCTATGTACCGCTCGATGCGGCCCAGCGCAGCAACCGCACCTTCGGCCTGCTCTCGGTGCGCAAACCCCGACTGCCCGGCGTGCTCGATCTGGCATGGCCGTTCATCTGCTGGTTCACTGAACGCATTTTCACCGAAGACCGCTGGATCGTCGAGCAGGAACAGGCGGCTTACGACCGGCAGGGCGGCAACTGGAATCAGGAAGTCTTTCCGGTGATCCGCGAACTCGGCGCCCTCCTCACCCGCTGCGGCCGCCCACCAGAGCCGACGTTGGGCGCTTGATCCGCATCGCATACCCGGTCTACAAGGTGAGCGCAGTGGGGCCATAGCTCAGTTGGGAGAGCGCCTGAATGGCATTCAGGAGGTCGTCGGTTCGATTCCGATTGGCTCCACCA
>DAHXNW010000206.1 GCA_027365195.1 Acetobacteraceae bacterium | reverse complement strand
AGTACCCGATCCGGCGGCACGGGCGCAGGATGGCGATGTACACGCGCACAGCATCGTTGTCGATCCACTCTCATACAAGTGGGAACATCCGTCATGGCGCGGGCGCCCGTGGGCCGAGGCGGTGATCTGCGAGATGCATGTCGGCGCCTGCGGCGGCTATGACGGTGTCGCCGCGCGTCTGCCAGCACTGCGCGATCTTGGCGTCACGGCGGTCGAATTGATGCCGATCGCCGAGTTTCCCGGCGCACGTAACTGGGGCTATGACGGCGTGTTGCCGTATGCGCCGGAGGCGTCCTATGGCTCGCCGGAGGCGCTGAAGCGATTGATCGATACAGCGCACGGTCTCGGGCTGATGGTCATGCTCGATGTCGTCTACAATCATTTCGGCCCCGATGGGAATTTTCTGCACGCCTATGCGCAATCGTTTTTTCGCGAGGAGGTGCAAACGCCCTGGGGGGCGGCGATCGATTTCAGCCAACCGGCGGTATCGGCGTTTTTCCTGCACAACGCGCTCTATTGGCTGCGCGAATATCGTTTCGATGGCCTGCGTTTCGATGCCGTGCATCAAATCCACGATCCGTATTTCCTGCCCGCATTGGCCGCCGGCATTCGCGCCGGCACCGAGCCGGGACGGCACGTGCATCTGGTGCTGGAGAACGAGAACAACACCGCCAGTTTACTGGAGGACGCATTCGATGCGCAGTGGAACGATGATTTCCATCATTGCGTGCATGTTCTACTGACCGGCGAGAGTGAAGGCTACTACGAGGATTTTGTCGATCCGGCGCCACGGCTGGCGCGTGCGCTCAGCTCCGGTTTCGTCTATCAGGGTGATGCATCCCGTCATCGTCAGGGCGCACCGCGCGGTACGCCGAGCGCGCATCTGCCGCCCACCGCTTTCGTCAACTGTCTTCAAAATCACGACCAGATCGGCAATCGGGCGTTCGGCGAGCGGCTGACGCGACTGGCCTCGCCAGAGGCATTGATGGCGGCGAGCGCACTGCTGCTGCTAGCGCCGATGATCCCGATGCTGTTCATGGGCGAGGAATGGGGCTGCACTGCGCCATTCCTGTTTTTTACCGATCATCACGCTGAACTCGCTGATCTGGTACGTGAGGGCAGGCGGCGCGAGTTCCAGCATTTCGCCGCCTTCGCCGATGCAGAGAGCCGGGCGCGGATTCCCGATCCGAATGCACCGGAAACTTTCGCCGCCTCGATCGCCGATCCGGCGCAAGCGGCACAGACGCCGCACGCGGCCATCCTCGCACAGTATCGCACGCTGCTCGCCTTGCGAAAGGCCCATGTGCTGCCGGGCATTCCCGGCTGCCACAGCACCGGTGCGCGGGCATTGGGCGCCCACGCGGTCGCCGCCGGCTGGCGTCTGGGCAATGGCGCGCATCTCACGCTCGCGACCAATTTCGTCGCCGATCCGGTCGCCTTCACCGCACCTTCCGGGGTATTGATATTCGGCGCCATGCCGCAAGCCGGCTGGTTGCCAGGATATACCACCCTCGCCTTTCTCGCCGCGCCGGAGCATGGCGCGTGAACGAGGAGACGCTGCGCCGGCGGGCCGAGGAGGCGGGCATCGCGCCCTCGTGGCATGACGTGTTCGGCACCAGCCATGAGGTTTCGCCGGATACGCTGCGTGCGGTGCTGGCGGCGATCGGCGAGGCGACCGCGCCGGCCCTGCCACCGCTGCTGACGGGGGTGGTGGGCGAGCCGATACCGCTCACGCAGCCGCCGGGCGATTTCGAGCTGCTACTCGAGGATGGCACGCGGCTCGCCGGACGCAGCGAAGCCCATGCGACGGGGGCGGTGCTGCCGCCGGTCCCGGCGATCGGCTATCACACGCTGCGCCTCGCGGCGGGAGAGACGCGGCTCGCCGTCGCGCCGCCACGCTGCTTCGGTCTGGCGGAAGCCGGGGCGCTGGGCAGCTGGGGACTTGCTGTGCAGCTCTATGCATTACGTCGGGCCGGCGATGGCGGGATCGGCGATTTTCGTGCTCTCGCGGAATTCGTCCGCGCCGCCGGGGCGCAGGGGGCTGCGGCGGTGGCGATCAGCCCGGTGCATGCGCAATTCGCCGCCGATGTCGGGCATTTCAGCCCCTATGCACCGTCCAGCCGGGTGGCGATGAACGCCCTGCATGCCGACCCGGGCGCGCCCACCACGCCGGAGGAAGTGGCGGAAGCGGCGCGACTGGAAGCGCTGACGCTGATCGACTGGCCGGCCGCCTCCACCCTGCGCCTCGACATGCTGCGCCGTTGCTTTGGCGCCGATGCCAAGAATCAGAAAAAATTCAATGCTTTCCGCCGTAGCGCCGGTGCCGCGCTGGAACTGCACGCGCGCTTCGAGGCCTTGCACGCGCGGCATTTCGGTGCCGATCAGCGGCATTGGCACTGGCGCGACTGGCCGGCCGCCTATCGTGACCCGCAAAGCCCGGAGATTGCCGCCTTCGCTCGCGACAATGCCTCCGAAATCGCCTTCCACGCCTGGCTGCAATGGCGTGCCGAAAGCGGCATGGCGGAGGCGCAGGCAGCGGCGCGTGCGGCGGGGATGCCGATCGGGCTGATCGCCGATCTCGCCGTCGGCACCGATTCCGGCGGCAGCCACGCCTGGAGCCGGCAGGATCAGATGCTGATCGGCGCCAGCATCGGCGCCCCCCCCGATCTGCTGAGCCGCGAGGGGCAGAACTGGGGTCTGGTCGCCTTCTCGCCGGGCGGCCTGGTGCGGCATGGCTTCGGCGCTTTCCTCGAGATGCTGCGCGCGGCCCTGCGTCACGCCGGCGGGGTGCGGATCGATCATGTGATGGGGCTGTCGCGGCTCTGGGTGGTGCCCGATGGCGCGCCCGCCTCGGCCGGCGCCTATCTGCGATTTCCGCTCACCGATCTGCTGCGGCTGGTGGCGCTCGAATCCTGGCGCCATCGCGCGATCGTTCTGGGCGAGGATCTCGGCACCGTGCCGGAGGGGTTTCGCGAACGATTGCAGGAGGCTGGGCTGCTCGGCATGCGGGTGCTGATGTTCGAGCGCGCGGGCGAACGCTTCCTGCCACCGCGCGAGTGGCCGCGCGCGGCGGCGGCGATGAGCAGCACGCATGATCTGCCGACCATCGCCGGCTGGTGGGCCGGGCGCGATATCGACTGGCGCGCCGAGCTCGGCCTGCCGGCCCCGGATGTCGCCTGGGCGCGCGGCGAGCGCGCCGCCGAGCGCGACCGGCTGTGGCAGGCGTTGTGCGAGAGCGGCGCGGCCTCCGGCGCGCCGCCCGAGCCGGCGGCGGGGGATGCCATCGCCGATGCAGCACTCGCGCATCTCGGCC
Organism: Acetobacteraceae bacterium; assembly: GCA_027365195.1. Taxonomy (GTDB): domain Bacteria; phylum Pseudomonadota; class Alphaproteobacteria; order Acetobacterales; family Acetobacteraceae; genus DAHXNW01. Next base: position 1,255 of record DAHXNW010000206.1, on the reverse strand, counting down.
GCGCCGGTTGCGAACTGGCGCTGATACCGGTGGAGGATGCGCTGGGGTTGCCGGAGCAGCCCAATCTGCCCGGCACCACCGATCAGCATCCGAACTGGCGACGGCGCCTGCCCGGGCCTGCCGCCACGCTGCTCGATGCGCCTCCGGTGCGCGGGCGCCTCGCGGCACTCGCGCAAGCGCGGAGGGCCGGCTGATGGCGGTGTCACCACGGAGCGCGGCATCACCGCGTGGCCAGGCCCGCCACGAGAGCGTACGCGCCACTGCGCGGCTGCAATTCCATCGCGGCTTCACCCTCGATGATGCCTGCGCCATCGTGCCCTATCTGCATCGGCTGGGCATCAGCCATGTCTATGCCTCGCCGCTGCTCACCGCGCGCCCCGGCTCGACGCATGGCTACGACATCGTCGACCACAACCGCATCAATCCCGAACTCGGCGGCGAACCCGCGCTGCGCCGGCTGGTGGCGCTGCTGCGCGCGCGGCGGATGGGCCTCATTCTCGACATCGTGCCGAACCACATGGGGGTGGGCGACGACAACGCCTGGTGGCTCGACGTGCTGGAGTGGGGCCGTGCCAGCGCCTATGCCGATTTCTTCGATATCGACTGGGAACCCGCCGACCGCTGGCTGCGCGGGCGGCTGCTGGCGCCGTTCCTCGGCCGCGGCTATGGCGAGTGCCTCGCCGACGGCGAACTCACCCTCCGTCTCGACGCCTCTACGGGCCGGCTGCATGTCGCCTATTTCGACAATTGCTTTCCCATCGCACCGGTCGATTACGCCGCCGTGCTGCGTGGCGGCGGCGCGGCGCTGGAGCCGGCGGCGGCGGCCTGCGCGGCGGCGCTGGCGGGACAAGGCGGGCGCGAGGCGGTCCGCCGGGCCTTCGCCAGCGCCCGCGCGGCGCTCCGCGACGAGGCCGTGCAGCCGGCGATCGCGCAGGCGCTCGCCCCCTATGAGCCAAGCTCGGCGGCGGGCCAACAGCGCCTGCACCGGCTGCTGGAGCGGCAGGCCTATCGGCTGGTGTGGTGGCGCGCCGCCGCCGACGACATCAACTGGCGCCGCTTCTTCGACATCAACAGCCTCGCCGGGCTGCGCGTGGAACTGGCGCCGGTGTTCGACGCGACGCACGCCTATGTGCTGAAACTCTACGCCGAGGGGCTGATCGACGGCGTGCGGGTCGATCATATCGACGGGCTGGCCGACCCGCGCGGCTATGGCCGCAAGCTGCGCCGGCGGTTGGCGAGTGCGGCGCGGCACCGG
>DAHXNW010000201.1 GCA_027365195.1 Acetobacteraceae bacterium | reverse complement strand
GGAAATCAACTGCTATGCCTGCGCGGATGTGAAGTAAGTCAACTCGCAATCATCTGCAGTCGCTGTTTATTACCGGCACAGTTGTTCATAAACAGCGACTTATTTTTTTAGCCCGGTCGATGGTGCCGGCTGGATATCATCGAGCATGATGCGCTGTCTGGTTTTGGGGTCGGCGGCGGGAGGCGGGTTTCCGCAGTGGAACTCCAACGCGCCGGCTTGCCGTCGTGCGCGACGCGGCGATCCTTTTGCGCCGCCTCGCACGCAAGCTTCCGTCGCGGTTTCGGGCGACGGGGCGAACTGGTTTCTTCTCAACGCTTCCCCGGATCTGCGCGCCCAGATCGAAGCCTCACCGCCATTGCATCCCTCGCAGGGCCTGCGCTCCTCGCCGATCGCCGGCGTCGTGCTCAACGGCGGCGATGTCGATGCGATCGCCGGGCTGCTCACCTTGCGCGAGCGGCAGGTTCTCACGGTTTATGCTGCCGAACCGGTGATGGCGGTGTTGCGGGACAATCCTATTTTCGATGTGCTCGCCCGCGATGTCGTCTCCCGCGAGGTGCTGCCGCTCGATGTGCGCACGCCGTTGTTGCTCCCCGATCGCCGTCCGAGCGGGTTGTTTGTCGAAATTTTTGCCGTCCCCGGCAAAGTGCCGCTCTATCTGGAAGCGGACGATGCGCCGCCGATCGTGCTCGATGGCCACACCGTGGGGATTGCCATCGATGACGGCGCCGCGCCGCTGTTCTTCATCCCTGGCTGCGCGGCGATGACCGCGGCGCTGCGCGCCCGCCTGCGCGGCGCGGCGCTGGTGTTTTTCGACGGCACGCTCTGGCACGACCGGGAAATGATCGAGGCCGGCATCGGCGGCAAGACCGGGCGGCGCATGGGCCATCTCAGCCTGAGCGGTCCGGAGGGTACGTTGGCGTCCTTCGAGGGGCTCGACGTGCGGCGCAAGATTCTCATCCACATCAACAATTCCAATCCCGTCCTGCTTGCCGATTCGGCGCAACGCGCCGCCGTGGAGGCTGCCGGCTGGGAAGTCGCCTTCGATGGTATGGACATCACATCGTGACACACACTTCCCAACCGATGAGCGCCGAAGACCTGGAATCGGCGTTGCGCCAGATCGGCGCCGAGCGCTATCACGTGCTGCACCCGTTCCATCGGCTGCTGCACGGCGGCAAGCTCAATCGCGCGCAGGTGCAAGCCTGGGCGCTCAACCGTTATTATTATCAGGCGCGAATTCCGGCCAAGGACGCGACCTTGCTGGCACGGCTGCCCACCGCCGAGTTGCGCCGCGCCTGGCGCTCGCGGCTGCACGACCACGACGGCGATGCACCCGATACCGGCGGCATCGCGCGCTGGCTCAAGCTCACCGACGGGCTGGGACTCGACCGCGCCTATGTCATCTCGACCGACGGGCTGCTGCCGGCGACGCGCTTCGCCGTCGATGCCTATGTGGCCTTCGTGCATGACCGTTCGGTGCTCGAAGCGATCGCCTCCTCGCTCACCGAGATGTTCTCCCCCGGCATCATCGCCGAGCGGATCGCCGGCATGCTGGCGCATTATGATTTCGTCACGCCGGAGACGCTGGCCTATTTCACCCCGAGGTTGACGCAAGCGCCGCGCGATGTCGATTTCGCCCTCGGCTACGTCAAGCAGCATGCGCGCAGCGTGGCCGAGCAGGAAGCCGTGCTGGCGGCGCTGCGTTTCAAATGCGACGTGCTCTGGGCGCAGCTCGATGCGCTCTATGCCGCCTACGTGGCGCCGGGCATGATCCCGCCCGGCGCCTTCGTGCCGGACCCGGCGTCGTCGCAATGAGCGGCGCGCTCGACGAGGCGGGCGTGCCGCGCTTCTGTCGTGGCATCAAATTCCGCCACGATGCGGTACGCGGCGCTTGGGTTGTACTCGGGCCGGAGCGTGCCTTCCTGCCCGACGCGCCGGCGGTGGAGGTGCTACGATTGATCGACGGCGCCCGGTCGCTCGGCGGCATCATCGACGACCTCGCCGCGCGCTTCGATGCGCCACGCGCGGTGATCGCCGAGGATGTGGGGGTGATGCTGCGCGATCTGTCGGACAAGGGAGCGGTTACGCTATGAGCGCATCGACGTCCGAATCAGCCCCCCCGCTGGCGCCACCAATGGGCCTCATCGCCGAAATGACGCATCGTTGCCCGCTCCGCTGCCCCTATTGCTCCAACCCCGTCGCCCTCGATCGTGCCGGTGACGAGCTCGATACCGACACCTGGCTGCGCGTGCTCGACGAGGCGGCAGCGCTCGGTGTGCTGCAGATGCATTTCACCGGCGGCGAGCCGCTGGCGCGGCGCGACTTGCCGCTGCTGGTGCGGCGCGCGGCGGATGCGCAACTCTACACCAATATCATCACCTCCGGCGTGACGCTGGATGAGCGGATGATGGCGCGGCTGATCGAAGCCGGCATCGATCATATCCAGCTCAGCTTCCAGGATGTCGAAGCAGCGAATGCCGACCGTATCGGCGGGCTGGCTGGCGCGCATGGCCGCAAACTCGCCGCAGCACAGCGCATCCGCGAGGCCGGACTGCCGCTCACCGCCAATTTCGTCATCCACCGCCAGAACATCGCCCGCGTGCCGGCGATGCTCGAACTCGCCGAGGCCCTCGGTGCCTCGCGCAGCGAGATCGCCCATGTGCAGTATTATGGCTGGGGTCTGCGCAACCGCGATGCGCTGCTGCCGAGCCGCGCCGAGCTCGATGCGACCACCGCCACGGTCGAGGCGGCGCGCGCGCGGCTGAAGGGCCGCATGGTGATCGACTATGTGGTGCCCGATTACTACGCGGCCCGGCCGAAAGCGTGCATGAGCGGCTGGGCGCAGCGCTTCATCCACATCAGCCCGACCGGCCGCGCGCTGCCGTGCCATGCGGCGGAGAGTCTGCCGGGCTTCACCTTCGTCTCGGTGCGCGATGTACCGCTGGCGGACATCTGGCGCGCCGACCCCGCGTTCCTGCGCTTTCGTGGCACCGCCTGGATGCCCGAACCCTGCCAGTCCTGCGACCGGCGCGAGATCGACTGGGGTGGCTGTCGCTGCCAGGCTTTTGCACTAACGGGCGATGCCGCGCGCACCGATCCGGCCTGCGCGCTCTCGCCCGACCATGCGGTGATGGCGGCAGCGGTAGCGGCGCGCGGCGAGGCGCCGCCGGACTTCGTCTATCGACAGTTTAGCGCCGCCGATCCGGTCGGGTGATCGCGCGACGCCCGCTGCTCCTGTTCTGCTGCGCGGCACCGCTCGCCTGCGCCGGTGCGCGCGCCGGCTTTGCCGCCGAACCCTTCATGCTCACCGAGGTTGCCCCCGGCGTGCATTTCCGCCGCGGGGTCGATCTCGACGCCAGCGCGCGGGATGACGATGCGATCGCCAATATCGGCTGCATCATCGGCGCCGATGCCGTCGCGGTGATCGATCCGGGCGGCAGTGCGGTCGATGGGGCGCGGCTGCGCACCGCCATCCGCGCGCTGACCGACAAGCCGATCCGCTACGTCATTCTCTCGCATGTGCATCCCGACCATGTCTTCGGCGCCGGTGCTTTCCTGGCCGATCAGCCGGTGTTCGTCGGCCACGCCCGACTGCCGGCGGCGCTGGCGGCGCGCGGTGAATTCTATCGCAAGGGCCTCGCCGATCTGCTCGGCGCCGCCGCCGCCGGCCCGGTGGTGGTGCCGAGCCTCCTGGTGACGGAGCGCCAAACCATCGATCTCGGCGGCCGTGTGCTGGAGATCACCGCGCATGAACCGGCGCATACCGATTGCGATCTCACCCTGTTCGACCGCCAGAGCGGCACGCTCTGCGCCACCGATCTGCTCTTCGTCGGCCGCATTCCCGCGCTCGACGGCAGCCTGCGCGGCTGGCTGCGCCAGTTGCCGCTGCTTCAGGCGCAGGCGGCGGCGCGGGTGGTGCCGGGGCATGGGCCGGTCTCGCAGCCCTGGCCGGATGCGGCGGCGGACGAGTTGCGCTATCTCAACACTTTGGCGCGCGAGACCCGTGCGGTGATCGCCCGTGGCGGCGATATCGAGGAGGCGATCCGCAGCGTCGGCCTCGGCGAGCGCGGTCGTTGGCGGCTGTTCGACGATTATCATGCGCGCAACGTGACGGAAGCGTATAAGGAACTCGAGTGGGAATGAACCTTCGATCAGGGAGTCGAGTGATGCGACGTCTCATGCTGCTGGCCTTGGGCCTGCTGCTCTCGGCAATCCTGCCGCTGCGCGCCGAGGAGAGCGATGCCGACCGCGCGGCGCGGTGGGATCTGGTGAAACAGGCGGTGTTCGGCGCCCGTCCGATCGGCGATGGCACCGGCATGGTGGCCCTCGATGCGCCGGCCCGCGCGATGGACGCCGCTCTGGTGCCGATCGACGTGACGGTGAGTGGCACGCGCAAGGTGAAGACGATCTACATCATCGTCGACGGCAATCCCTCGCCGATGGCCGGCGCCTTCCATTTCGGCCCCGCCGCCGTCCCGCATGAGCTGAAAACCCGTGTGCGCGTCGAGCAATACACGCTGATGCATGTGGTCGCCGAGACCGATGACGGGCAGCTCTATGCCACGTCTCGCTTTGTCAAGGCGGCGGGCGGCTGCTCGGCGCCGAGCGAGGCCGACAGCGCTTCCGAGCTGCAACAGATCGGGCGGATGAAGCTGCGTCTGGCGCGCCCGCCGGTGCTTGGACAGCCGGTGACGGCGGAGTTGCTGATCCGCCATCCCAACAACAACGGCATGCAGATGAACCAGGTGACCCGCAACTACATCCCGGCGCGCTACATTCAAACTGTCTCGGTGAGCTACGATACCACGAAGGTGTTTGATTTCGACGCCGATATTTCGCTGAGCAAAGACCCGGAGATCACCTTCACCTTCCTGCCCGCGCAGCCAGGGGATCTGAATGTGATGGTGAAGGACAGCGATAAGGCGGTGTTCCGTAAGACGTTCAACCTGCAGAAGAGCTTTGAAACTCCGAGCCAGGGATAGGCGCGATCGGCCATGATCGACGTCCATCTGCTGCTCGCCTTCGCCGCCGCCGTGGTGGTGCTGATGCTGATCCCCGGCCCCAACGTGGCACTCATCGTCGGCACCAGCGTGAGCCACGGCGCGCGCTTCGGCCTTTTGACCGTCGTCGGGACCACCACGGCGATGCTGGTGCAACTGCTCTGCACCGGCCTAGGCATGAGCGCGCTACTCGGCGCGCTCGGCCATTGGTTCGGTGTGCTGCGCTGGGTCGGCGTTGCCTATCTCTGTTACCTCGGCATCGTGCAATGGCGGGGGAAGTTGGTCGATCTGTCCACTGTGCGCACCGATGCAAAATTGCCGCGCGACGTGCTGCTGCGTGCGCTGGTGGTTTCGCTCACCAACCCGAAGACGCTGTTCTTCTATGGCGCTTTCTTCCCGCAGTTCATCAGCCCCGCGCATGGGCTGCCCGGGCAACTGGCCCTGCTCTCGCTTATTTTCGTGCTGCTGGCGCTGGCCATCGACAGCGGCTGGGCCTTGCTGGCCTCGCGCGCCCGAAGGCTGCTTTCCCGTCATGCCCGGCTGCGTAACCGGGTGAGCGGCGGGCTGTTGATCGGCGCCGGCCTCGGCCTCGCCGTCGCGAGGGTACGGTAGAGGCGGCATGGCGCTTGCTTCGATTGCCAATAATTTACATAACCGAGGTCCAGCGATGCCAACCGATCTGCATTATCTCGACCTCATGGAGGTCTCTCGCCGCCTGCACGCGCGGGAAATCTCCCCGGTCGAACTGACGCACGCCATGCTCGCGCGCATCGCGCAACTCGATGGACGGTTGCACAGCTATGCCACGGTGATGGCCGAGCAGGCGCTCGCCCAGGCGCGCGTCGCCGAGGCGGAGATCGGCCGTGGCGATATCCGTGGCCCGCTGCATGGCGTGCCGGTCGCGGTGAAGGATCTGTGCTGGACCAAGGGCGAGATCACCGCCGCCGGCATGACGATCTATGCCGACAACCGCCCGACCGAGGACAGCACGGTGGTGCGCAAACTGGCGCAGGCAGGTGCCGTGATTCTAGGCAAGCTGCAACTCACCGAGAGCGCCTATGCCGACCATCACCCGAAGATCACCGTGCCGCGCAATCCGTGGAACGCGGCCCACTGGTCCGGTGCCTCCTCCAGCGGTTCCGGCGTCGCGACGGCGGCGGGGCTGTGCTACGGCTCGCTCGGCTCCGACACCGGCGGCTCGATCCGCTTTCCGTCGGCGGCCAACGGCATCACCGGGCTGAAGCCGACCTGGGGCCGGGTGAGCCGCTATGGTGTGTTCGAACTGGCCGCGAGCCTCGATCATATCGGCCCGATGACACGCAGCGCTCGCGATGCCGGCGCCATGCTCGGCGTCATCGCCGGCGCCGATCCGCTCGACCCGACCGCGAGCCAGGAGGCGGTGCCGAACTACCTCGCCGGCATCGGGCGCAGCCTGCGCGGGCTGCGACTCGGCATCGACCGCCGCTGGAACGGGCAGGGCGCGGATGCGGCGACGCAACAGACGATGGCGGCGGCGGAGGCGGTGTTCGCCGCCCTCGGGGTTGAACTGCGCGAGATCAGCTTTCCCGATCCGACGCAGATCGTCATCGACTGGTTCGCCAATTGCGCGGTGGAGACCGCCGTGGCGCACGAGGCGACCTATCCGGCGCGCAAGAGCGAATATGGCAGCGGCCTGGCCGGGCTGCTCGATGCCGGGCGCGCGCTATCGGGCCTCGAATACCAGAAGATCCTGCTGCGCCGGCAGGATTTCCGTGGCCGCGTGGCCGCCTTGTTCGAGACCATCGACCTGCTGCTGATGCCGGCGCAGCCCTTCGCCTCGCCGACCATGGCGATGATGGCGCGCCTTGCTGAGACGCCCGATTTGATCGGCGGCCTGCTGCGCTTCACCGCGCCGTTCGACGCGAGCGGCACCCCCACCATCACCCTGCCGGGCGGCTTCACCGATGCCGGCACGCCGGTCGGCTTCCAACTCGCCGCCCGCCATATGGACGAGGCGCTCCTGGTGCGCGCCGGCGCTGCGTTTCAGGCCGAGACCGACTGGCATCGCCGGCATCCGCTGCTGGCTGTTTGAATCATCTCCCGCTTGCGGCTCTCGGGCGCCTCTGCTACAGCCGCCCTCCTGTCTTCAGTGTGTCATGCGGCGTGTGGCGATGGAGTCGCCCGCCGTTGTTGCAGAGGAAACTTCCCGTGGCCGTTCCAAAGCGAAAAACCTCGCCCTCTCGCCGGGGTATGCGTCGCAGCCATCAAGCCCTGACGCATGAAGCGCATGCGGAGTGCGGCAATTGCGGCGAACTCAAGCGCCCGCATCACGTCTGTGGCCATTGCGGCCATTATGATGGCCGTGAAGTGGTGGCCGCCGGCAAGCCGTTGAAGGGCGTCGTTCGCCTTTGATGGCCGTCTGAGGGGCAGGGGAGGCGATGAGCGGGGCATTCTCCCTGGCGGTCGATGCCATGGGTGGCGATGCGGCCCCCGAGATGATCGTGGCTGGACTGGAGATCGCCGCCGAACGCCACCCTGCCGCGCGTTTTCTGCTGGTCGGCGATGAAGATCGGCTGCGCACCCTGCTCGCGTCTCATCCGCGCGCGACCGCCGCCTGCGTCATCCGCCATGCCGCCGAGGCGATCGGCAGCGACATGAAGCCTGCGGCGGCGTTGCGCGTCCGGCAATCCTCCATGCGTCTGGCGATCGACGCGGTCGCCGTCGGTGAGGCCGATGGGGTGATCTCCGCCGGCAACACGGGCGCGCTGCTGGCGCTGGCGAAAGTGGTGATGAAGACGATGCCGGGCATCGACCGGCCGGCGATGGCCGGCCTCTGGCCGACCGCGCGCGGCGATGTGGTGGTGCTCGATCTCGGCGCCAATGTTGCCTGCGACACCCGCAATCTGGTCGAATTCGCCATCATGGGCGACGTGTTCGCCCGCGCCGTGCTCGGCCTCACGGCGCCGAGCGTGGGTTTGCTCAATGTCGGCTCGGAGGAGCAGAAGGGCGACGGGCGGCTGCGCCAGGCGGCGGAATTGCTCAAGCGTAGCCCGATCGCGGCACAGTTTCGCGGCTTCGTCGAGGGGCATGACATCGCCGCGGGCACCACCGATGTCGTGGTGACCGACGGTTTTACCGGCAATGTGGCGCTCAAGACGGCGGAAGGCTCGTTGCGCCTGATCGGCGATCTGCTGCGGCAGGTGTTTGCCTCCAGCCTGTCGGCGAAGCTCGGCTATGTGCTGGCGCGCTCCGGGCTGGAACGGCTGCGCGAATGGCTCGACCCACGGCGCTACAACGGCGCGGTCATGCTCGGGCTCAACGGCGTGCTGGTGAAGTCGCACGGCGGCACCGATGCGGCGGGCTTCGCCCATGCGATTGATGTGGCGATGGACATGGTGAGCAACCGCTCCAACGAGCGTATCCGTGAAGGTCTGGCCGGCATCACCACGCTGCTCGCCAGCCAGCCGAAGGATGACGACGCCGATCCGGCCCGGCTGGCCGTGGCGCGCTGAGGAGCGGCGGCGATGATGAAGCGCGCGCTGCTGACCGGGGTCGGCGGCTACCTTCCCGAGCGTGTGGTGAGCAACGCCGAGTTGTCGGCCAGCCTCGACACCTCCGACGAATGGATCCGCGAGCGCACCGGCATCGCGCAGCGCCATGTCGCCGGCGCCCATGAAACGGCGGCCTTCATGGCGACGGCGGCAGCGCGCGCGGCGTTGCGGATGGCAGGAGCCGCGGCCGGCGATGTCGATGCCATCATCCTCGCCACCAGCACGCCCGATCAGGCATTCCCGGCCACGGCGCTGCGCGTGCAGGCGATGCTCGGGGTCACCCGTGGCTTCGGCTTCGATCTGTCGGCCGCCTGCTGCGGCTTCATCTATGCCCTCTCGGTCGCCGACGGCATGATACGCGTCGGACAGGCGGAGGGCGTGCTGGTGATCGGCAGCGAGGTCTATTCGCGCATTCTCGACTGGCAGGACCGTGGCACCTGCGTGCTGTTCGGTGACGGCGCCGGGGCGGTGTTTCTGCAGGCCGCCGGCCCGGCGGTGGAGCCGGCGGCGCGCGGCGTGCTCTCCACCCATCTGCACGCGCAGGGCACGCTCGGCGATATCCTCTATGTCGATGGCGCGGTCGGCCAGCGCGACCGGCCTGGCACGCTGGTGATGAATGGGCGGGAGGTGTTTCGCCACGCCGTCACCCGGCTGGCCGAGGCAGTCGATGAGGCACTGGTGGCGAACGGATTGCAGCGACGCGACGTGGACTGGCTGGTGCCGCATCAGGCCAATCTGCGCATCATCGATGCGATGGGGCGCAAACTCGGACTGCCCGCCGAGCGGGTGGTGGTGACCGTCGACCGGCACGCCAATACCTCCGCCGCATCCGTGCCGCTCGCACTCGCCGAGGCGGTGGCGGACGGGCGCATCCGGCGTGGCGATCTGGTGCTGATGGAGGCGCTCGGCGGCGGCCTTACCTGGGGCTCCGCGCTGGTGCGGATGTAGGATCATCGTTGCAGTCTGTGCCGGCCCTCGCCCACACTCGGCCCCCCACGTCAGGATACGCGCATGGGTGGCCGGGTGAGGGAGAGGGCCGGCGCAGACTGCAACGTAAACAAAGCCCGCGCCCGAAACCCAAATTTCTCCCCTCAAGCCCCTGATCCTTGACGATTTTCTTGACGCGAGCCGATTTGCTGCATAGCTTTGCGGCATGCAAACGATCACCCGCGCCCATCTGGCCGAGACGATCTACGCCGAGGTCGGTCTTTCACGCAACGAATCGGCAGCGCTATTGGAAGTGGTGCTGGAGCGTATGGCACGTGCGCTTGAAAGTGGTAATTCTATAAAAATCAGTGGGTTCGGAACCTTTTCGGTGCGGCAAAAAGGGCGCCGCATCGGCCGTAATCCGAAAACCGGCGTCGAGGTGCCGATCTTGCCGCGCCGTGTGCTGGTGTTCCGTCCGAGCCAGGTGCTCAAGGCGAAGGTCAATGGCCTGGCCGAGCCGCTCGAAGACGAGGGCCTGGATCGTCCGTGACCGCGGTGCCAGGGGATACAGACCCGGCCGCGCCGGCGGAGACGCCGCGTGGCAGACCACGCAAGGCGCCTGGTGCTTTCCGCACGATCAGTGAGGTAGCCGACGATCTGCACATACCGCAGCATGTTTTGCGATTCTGGGAAACCAAATTTCCGCAGGTGAAGCCGCTCAAGCGCGGCGGCGGCCGGCGCTATTATCGTCCAGACGACATCGTGCTGCTGCGCCGGATTTCCGATCTGCTTTACAGTCAGGGCTATACGATCAAGGGTGTGCAGCGGCTGCTGCGCGAGGGCGGCGGCCGGCTCGGTGATGACATTCCGCCTCCGGCGGCGGAGGAACGCGCCGATGCGGATGAGGCGGTGCAGGCGCAATTGCCGATGCCCGGTCTGACCCCGGGTATTACCCCGCCTCCACGCGAAGCCCGCGCGCGAAGCGGCGTAGCCGATAGCCGCGCCATGCTCGCTGCCCTGCGTCAGGCGTTGGAGGAATTGCAGGCCCTGCGCGCTCTGCTGCCATAAAAATCGGGCCGGGGATGGCGTGCGTCATCCCCGGCCCATGGTAGTTTGCGAATCGGGTCTTAGTTGCTGCGCACGAACGCCGGAAGTCCAAGCGCGTCGTTGAGCGAGATCGAGAGCTGCAGCCCGGTCTCCACCGCCTGTGGCATCTGCGCCTTTTTCGGCGCGTAGCCGTATTGGTCGGGATCGACGATCCACTGCACCAAGGGCTGGAATTCGATGCCCGGTGCCGCCATGAAGCCGTAGTTGAATTCCACCACTTCCTCTGTTGCCGCCAGATGCTGCCCGGCCGGCAGAGCCAGCGCGCCGGCCTGTTCGGTGCGCTGATTCAGTTGAAACACCGTGCCGCCCAGATTGATGGTGTCATAGGGGCGGGACTTGAACAGGCCGGTATAGACGGCGCCAGCGGTCCATTGGTTGTTCACCGGCATCACGCCCGTTGCCGAGAACATGAAGTTGGTGAACAGCGAGAGACCGCGATGGCTCGTCATGTCCGGGCGATAGACCATCTGATCGGTCTGCAACCAGACGCCGGACTGATTTGGGTCGTGCGTATAGGCGTTAAGATTGATCCCGGCACCGGCGGCGGCCCCGGTGGCACCCCCACCCAGTCCGGCGAAACTGCTGAAGATCGGATCCGTATAAGGGCTGTTCGACCAGAAGCCACCGACGCTGTAGGAGCGGGGGAAGGCGTCGTTGTCGAAATTCGTCTCATAGCCGAGCTGGAACGGCAGCTCGACACCCTGCGAGGCATTCGGCAGCAATGCCCAGCTCTCGCCAAGGCTATGATGCGTCGCCAGCAGCGAGGTGGGATCGGTCTGATAGGCACCGAAGCGGAAATAGGTCGCCGCCGTCGGCTTCAAGGTGATGCGCGCGCCATAGTAGGATTCGGGATAGAAATTGGCGCCGCCGTAGAAGTAGTTATCGACGCCGTTGGCGCAGATCGCCAAGGTCAGAAAGTTACAGTAGATCGGATCGAAATCGAAGTCGAAAGTAGGATTGATGCGGCCAGCCAGAATCCGCACATGATCGTTGAAGAGTGACTGATCCCAGCTGAACTCACCGATATGCCAGGTCTGCTGGCCGTAATAGGTGACTGACTGACCGACGCCCGCCCCGGTAAAGCCGTTAGGATTTGGGCCGGAGCGATCGTCCACCTGGAAGTGGATCGCCGCACCTTTGATGCCGGCGATGGTATTCATGTCGAGATCGACGCCGAGATAGGATTGCTGGTCGAACACATTGCCGGCCCGTGCGCCGCCGCTCACGTTATCGATCCAAGCGCCGGAGAAGTCGCCGTTCAGATAGATACCGTTGTTTTTTAGCGTCTGACCGATCGATTTACCGAGATCGGCGAGCGAGAAGAGATAGCCGGTCTGCGATCCCTGCGGGCCGGCGGCGGTCTGCACCGGCATCTCGGGCATCGGCGCCTGCTCCGGACTGGGCACGGTGATCAACCCGCTGGCCGGCGCCGGCGCGCTGTTCTGCGCCAGGCTTTCGCCGACGTTGACGTTGGCGCTGCTGTTGGTGCCGACCATGCCGGTTGGCACGTTCGGCGGCAGCGACATCTGCGCCTGCGCCGCCGAAGGTGCCAGCAAGAGAGCCGATGTGGCGGCAAAAGCACAGCCACCGGCCACGCCACCAAGCAGGCGGCTAAGTCGTTTATGTCTCATGAGTTCCCCCGGATTGAGTTGATTTGACAAATATTTCAGATTTGTATTAAGTATCTATCCGTAATTACTTGCTCGTATTCAACGGATACACAAAACTACCGACATGAAAAAAATGCCATACCGAATTCATGGCCTGGAGATACAACGCCATCGTCTGTGACACTTTTGCCACAAACTGTCGCCGATCCGGCTCCCGAAGTGCTCCTCCCCTACAGCGAGAGCGCGCCGATGGCGCCGATGCCGGCGCAGACGCGTGGCGGCAAGTGGCGTAGACACGCGGTGTCGATCCCGCCGAGCGCCGCGACCGGCAGGCCGGCATGGCGGGCGAGGGCTGCCCAACGATGCGGTCCGAGGGCGGGCGCGCCGGGGTGGCTCGCGGTGGGCAGAAAGGGCGAGAGAAAGACGAGGCTGGCGCCGGCTTTGCGGGCGCGGCGCAGCTCGGTCGCGTCATGCGCCGAACTGGTGAGGAACGGTGCCTGCGGCCAGGCGCGCGTCCGCCGGCCGCCGCGCAGATGCAGCCCCGCGCGCAGCGCCGCGGCGAGCCTCGCATCACCCGCGACCACAAGCATCAGCCGGCGCGCCCGGCACAGCCGCGCGAGATCCCGCCCGAGCGCAACCCGATCCGGCTGCCCATCGTGGCGCAGCACCACGCCCGCGAGGCCCGGCGGCAGACGCGCCACCGCCGTGCGCGGATCAGGCAGTCTCGTCGCATCGGTGAACAGCCATAAGGGCGGCAGGCAGCGCAGCGCGCTGTGGCGGCGCCGGCTCTTGACCGCGCGCGCCCAAGCGACGAGCTTTTGCTGCATGTCCGCTACGGCCTCCCTGGATGATGCCCTCGCCATGGTGCGGGCACGTATTGCCGCCGCCGCCACCTCCGCTGGCCGGAGCCCCGATGCGGTGCAACTGGTCGCGGTTTCCAAAACCCAGCCGGCGAGCGCCGTGCAGGCCGCCCTCGCCGCCGGGCAGCGCCGGTTCGGCGAGAACCGCGTGCAGGAGGCGGCCGGCAAGTTTCCGCCGCTGCGTGCCTCATGGCCGGACCTACGCCTGCATCTGATCGGCGGTTTGCAGACCAACAAGGCGCGCGAGGCGGTGCGACTCGCCGATGTGATCGAGAGCCTCGACCGCCCACGCCTGGCCGACGCCCTGGCCGATGCCGCCGAGCGCGAGGGTCGCATGCCGGATTTGCTGGTGCAGGTCAATCTTGGCGACGAGCCACAGAAATCCGGCGTGGCGCGCGCCGATGCGGATCGCTTCATCGACGCGTGTCAGGCGCGCTTCGGCAGCCGGCTCCGCGGGCTGATGGGCGTACCGCCGCAGGCAGCGGATCCGGCGCCGTATTTCGCCTGGCTCGCCGAGCGTGCCCGCGCGCATGGGCTGGAGATTCTTTCGATGGGCATGTCGGGCGATTTCGCCGCCGCGATCGCCGCCGGTGCCACCCATGTGCGCATCGGCAGCGCATTGTTCGGCAGCCGCCCCAGAGCATGATATTGTCAAGGTGAGTCTGCATCGGCCCGCACCCTCACTCGGCCACCCAAACAAGTCTACTGTCGTGGGTGGCCGGATGGGTGTGCGGGCCGGTGCAGGCTAAAGCTATCATGCTCTAGCAGTCTCAGCGCCTGTCCGGCGATAACCGAATCGGGTCGGCTTTAAAGGGCTGACGGAACCCGGTCCGTCGATGACCTCGTGCGGCGGAAGGGCGCGGGATGTCGATCTGGCGTAGGGGGTGTCCGCCGGATCGAAGTTGTTGTTGGTCCCGCTATCCCGCGCAGCAAGACAGCAAGGCCACGTCCGTGCCGAAACTGAGTGCCGCGAGCTTCATCCCCTCCACCGTCGTGAGATAGGGAAACAGCGTCTCGGCGAGGTCTTTGACCGTCAGACCATGCTTGATGGCAAGCACAGCCGTCTGAATGCTGTCGCTTCCTTCCGGGGCGAGGATATGCGCGCCGAGCAGCAAGCCGGCCTCGGCCTCGGCCACCAGCTTGATCAGTCCGCGCGTATCACGCGCAGCCAAAGCCCGCGGCACCTGGTTGAGCGCTATCGTCATTGCTTTGACGCGATACCCTGATTGCTGCGCCTGTGCCTCCGTCAAGCCAACACGCGCCACCTGAGGATCGGTGAAAACCACCTCCGGCATGGCACGCGAATCATAGCGCCGGCCATCGCCCCGGAGCGCATTTTCGGCCGCCAGCTTGGCCCCGTAGGCGGCCATGTAGACGTATTCGTCGCGCCCCGTCACATCGCCCGCGGCATAGATGCCCGCGTGCGTCGTCCGCAGATGCTCATCGACCACGATGGCGCCGCGCTCATCCGTGGCAACTCCAGCAACTTCGAGAGCGAGACCGGCCGTATTGGGGGTCCGGCCCGTCGCGACCAGAACCTGTTCGGCTCTCAGCTCATCCAGCCGACCGTTGGCATGAATACGCAGAGCGATGCCCTGTTCGGTTTGACGGATGCTGTCGTATGCCAGGCCGTAGCGAACCTCGATTCCTTCCTCGCGCAGATATCCGGCGAGTGCCGCGCCGATGTCGGCGTCGAAGCCAGGCAACAGCCGGGAGCGGCAGACAATCGTGACGCGTACGCCAAAGCGGGCGAACATCTGCCCCAGTTCGCAGCCGATCACGCCGCCACCGATCACCAAAAGCGATTTCGGAAGCTTTTCGAGCGAAAGCGCCGTCGTGCTGGTCAGCCACGGCACCGT
>DAHXNW010000192.1 GCA_027365195.1 Acetobacteraceae bacterium | reverse complement strand
CCGAGCGCGCAAAGCAGCAGCGGCAACACCCAATCGAGCGGGCGCAGCGGATCGACCGCCAGCCCGAACAGCCGCGCGGGATGGCCGCCGCCGCGCGCCACCTGCGCCCGATAGCCCATCTCGGCGAGCGCGATCACCCCCACGAGCGCGAGTGCCGCCCCCGGCAGCACCTTCAGATAGGCCGCGCGCAGCCGCCCACCGAGGCCGGCGCGCAGGATCGGCGCATGCGCGAGGATGATCCCGGCGATGCCGCCCGGCGCCCACAGCACCATGGCGACGAAAATCAGCCCGGAATACAGCGCCCAGGCATCGGTGAGGGTGCCGAGCGCCATTTGCAGCAGCGTCACCAGCACCGCGCCGAGCACCGGCCCCCAGAAAATCCCCACCCCGCCGATATAGGTCATCAGCAGCACCGCGCCGGAGGCATCGGAGCCGACGTTGCTCACCGTCATGATCTCGTCGTTCAGCCCCTGCAGCCCGCCGGCCACGCCGGCGAACATGCCGGCGACGGCGAAACAGAGAAAGCGCACCCGCGCCGGATCATAGCCGAGGAAATCCACCCGCTCCGCATTGTCGCGCGCCGCATTGGCGAGCCGGCCGAGCGGCGTGCGGGTGAACAGCGCCATCAGCACCGCCGAGGCCAGCGCCCAGAGCGCGATGACGTAATAAATTTGCATCTGCCGGCCGAAATCGAGGCCGAACAGCGGCGGACCGCCGGAGCGGTCGGCCGAGACGCCCTCCTCGCCGCCGAACACGCCGGGCAGCATCACCACGACGGCGACGGTGAGTTCGGCAAGCCCGAGCGTGATCATGGCAAACGCGGTGCCGCTGCGCCGCGTCGCGATGCTGCCCGCGAGCAATGCCGCGAGCAGCCCGCCCACGGCTCCGGCGAGCGGCAGCGCCGGGATCGGCAGCAGCCAGCCGGCGTCCGCCAGACGCATCGCGTGCAGCGCGGCGAACCCGCCGAGGCCGGAGAAGATCGCATGGCCGAAATCCAGCATGCCGCCCTGGCCGAGCAGCATGTTGAACGAGAGCGCGAAGACGATGGCGATGCCCATGCGGCAGAGCAGGGAGAGCACGAAGCCGCTGTGCAGCACCTGTGGCAGCAGCAGCGCGACAGCCACCGCCAGCAGCCAGGGCAGCAGCGTGCGCAGCGCGGAGGGGCGCGCCGTCCCCCGGTGCAGTGCGGCTTCCAGCATGGCTATCGCCTCGCGGCTTTAGCCGGCACCGGCCTGCACCCCCACCCGGCCACCCACGGCAGTATACTTGCGTGGGTGGCCGGGTGGGGATGCGGGCCGGTGCCGGCTAAAGTCATCACGCTAATTCGCCCGCGTGCCGAGCAGGCCCGACGGATGCACCGCGAGCACCAGCACCAGCAGCAGATAGGGCATCGCCGGCGCCGCATGGGCAATGGTGATCTGCCACAGCGCGCCCGCCGCATCGAGATGCAGGCCGAGATGGGCGAGGGCGGCGCCGAACGGCATGTCGAGATCGATCGAGGCGGTCTGCAGCAGCCCGATCAGCAGTGAGGCGAGCAGCGCGCCGGCGATCGAGCCGAGGCCGCCCATGATCACCACGGCGAACACGATGGCGCCGAGCGAGGCGGCCATGCCCGGATCGGTGGTGAACGCATTGCCGCCGATCACCCCGGCAAGCCCCGCCAGCGCGCAGCCGGCGCCGAACACCAGGGTGAACACGCGCGGCACGTCATGCCCGAGCATCGCCACCATCTCGGGATGGGTGAGGGCCGCGCGCACCACGAGGCCGAGCCGGGTGCGCGCCAGCGCCGCGAATAGTGCGACGAACATCGCCACCGAAATGCCCATCATGAACAGCCGGTAGGCCGGAAAATTGATCCCGCCGAGGCGGAAAGCGGCGCCACTCAAGGCTTCCGGCACCGCATAAGGCACCGGCGAGCGGCCCCAGATCAGCGGCACCAATTCGGCGATGATGAAGGCGAGCCCGACGGTGAACAGCAATTCTGCCACATGGCCGTGGCGATGCACGCTGCGCAGCCCATAGCGCTCCACCGCCATGCCGAGCGCCCCCACCGCCAGCGGCGCCAGCAGCAGCGCCGCCCAGAAACCGAGGGCGGTGCTGATCGCATAAGCGAAATAGGCGCCGAGCATGTAGAAGCTGGCATGCGCGAAATTGAGCACGCCCATCATGCCGACGATCAAAGTCAGGCCGCTCGACAGCATGAACAACAAGAGGCCGTAAACCAGACCGTTCAGCGTTACCAGCAGCACATGCTGCATCATCATCTAGCTCGGCGGGCGCAGTTCGCAGGTGGTGGGCATGCGGGTCTGCTCGGCACTCGACCGCTGCACGACCTTGAAGCCGAGGCCGACCTCGGTGAACATCCGCTTCTGGTTGGGCATCAGTTCGGAGACATACATCGGTTGCAGCAACTGATGATTGTCGGCGCGCATGATCTCTTCGCCCATCTCGGTGCGCCAGCGCATGCCGGAGAGCGCGCGGCTCACCTTCACCGGATCACTGCTGTCGGCCTGCTTCATCGCCGCCGCGAGGGCGTCGATCTCGTTGACCACGCGCCAGTAGAAGAACGGATAGTGGTATTTGGCCTCGAAATCGGCCGCGAGTTTGTAGACGCCCGGTGCGCCGAGGCCGTTCTGCGCGTATTCGCCGATCACCGCATCGCCCTCGCCGGCGCGGCCGATCGCATCGACGGTGTCGGGCGTGCCGAGATAGAAGGTGAAGAACCGGCCTTTGAAGCCGCTATCCGCCGCTGCTTTCAGCAACAACCGCAAATCCGACCCCCAGGCGCCGGTCACGACGGAATCCGCTCCGGCTGCCTGCATTTTTTGGATGTAAGGCGTGAAGTCCTTCACCTTGCCGAGCGGAACACGATCCGTGCCGACGACGCTGAGATCGGCCCGGCGGTTTGCCAGCATCTTCAGCGCGGTTTTCTCGACATCCTGGCCGAAGGAATAATCCTGGTTGAAGATATAGACTTTATGCACCGCGGGCTGCGCCACCAGATAGGTGGTGAGCGCCTGTAATTTCATGTCGCTATCGGCATCGAAGCGGAAATGCCACCAGTTGCATTTGGCGTTGGTCAGCCCCGGATCGACGGCGGCGTAGTTGAGAAACACCACCGCATGGTCGGGCGAGCGGCGGTTGTTCTTCGCCACCGCGTCCGACAGCGCGAAGGCGACCGAGGAGCCATTGCCCTGGGTGATGTAATGCACCCCGTCGTCGATCGCCTTGCGCAGCACGGTGAGCGATTTCTCCGGGCTCACTTCGTTGTCGAGCACTTCGAGCTCGAATTTCCGCCCCGGGCCCGCGGCACCGGCGGCGTTCGCCCGTTCGATAGCGAAGCGGAACGCTTCCTCGCCCTGCCGCCCGGTCAGCGCGAAGGCGCCGCTCATCGGATCGATATAGGCGATTTTGATGATCTCATCGGCCCGCGCCCGCGAGGCCGGCAGCGCCAGCGCCGCCAGCAACACGGCGGCAGCGCAGGCAAGACGTTGATCTTGACGCATGACTTCCCCTTGATCGACCGCTTTGATGCCGCGATCTTGTTCATCGATAGGGACTGTGTCATTGCTGCGGGCAGAATGTCAATCATGGGGATGATGTCGTTTTGCCGCAGTTAGTTGCCGCCCGATGAGCCTGCCGCCGCTCCTCGCCGGGCGTCTCGCCCTGCCGATGATCGCTGCTCCGCTGTTCATCATCTCCAACCCCGATCTGGTGATCGCGCAATGCTGTGCCGGCGTCGTCGGCTCGTTTCCGGCGCTGAACGCCCGCCCGGCCTCGGCGCTGGAAGACTGGCTCGAACGCATCCGCGACGGTCTCGCAGCCCATGACGCGCGCCATCCCGATCGACCTGCCGCCCCCTTCGCGGTCAATCAGATCGTGCATCGCTCGAACGACCGGCTGAGCCACGATCTCGAGCTTTGCGTGAAATACCGGGTGCCGCTGGTGATCACCTCGCTCGGCGCGCGCGAGGAGGTGAACCAGGCGGTGCATGGCTATGGCGGCATCGTGCTGCACGACATCATCAACGACCGCTTCGCCCATAAGGCGATCGAGAAGGGGGCGGATGGGCTGATCGCGGTCGCCGCCGGTGCCGGCGGCCATGCCGGCGCGCTCTCGCCGTTTGCGCTGGTGCGTGAAATCCGCGCCTGGTTCGACGGTCCCATCGCACTCTCCGGCGCGATCGCGACGGGCGATGCGGTGCTCGCGGCCCAGGCGATCGGCGCCGATCTCGCCTATGTCGGCTCCGCCTTCATCGCAACCGAAGAGGCACAGGCGAGTGCGGCCTATAAACAGGCGATCGTCGATGGTGCCGCCGAGGACATCGTCTATACCAATCTGTTCACCGGCGTGCATGGCAACTACCTCAAGCCGAGCATCCGCGCCGCCGGTCTCGACCCCGAGGCGCTGCCGCAATCCGATCCCTCGCGGATGAACTTCGCCTCCGACAGCAAGAAAGCCTGGAAGGACATTTGGGGTTCCGGCCAGGGCATCGGCGCGGTGCGCGAGGTGGTGCCGGCGGCGGCGCTGATCGCACGCCTCGCGCGCGAGTATCGCGCGGCGCGGGCGCGGCTTCTGGCCTTGCCTTCGCTCGATACGCGGGATTAGGGTCGCGCGGTTTCCACTTTCCGCCAGGCACCCCATGGACCTCATCGCCGCACGGCTCGACCGTATCAGCCCGAGCCAGACCATCGCCATCTCGACCAAGGCGCGCGCGCTGAAGGCGGCCGGGCGCGACATCATCAGCCTCTCCGCCGGGGAGCCGGATTTCGACACGCCGGCGAACGTCAAGGCGGCCGCCGTGCGCGCGATCGAGGCGGGCGAGACGAAATATACCGATGTCGCCGGCACGCTCGCGCTGCGCCAGGCGGTTGCGGCAAAATTCCACCGCGATTCCGGCATCGACTACAAACCCGAGGAGATCATCGTCTCCACCGGCGGCAAGCAGGTGATCTTCAACGCCATGCTGGCGACGCTGAATGCTGGTGACGAGGCGATCATCCCGACGCCGTGCTGGGTGAGCTATCCCGATATCGTCGAGCTTGCCGATGGCAAGCCGGTGCTGGTGCCGTGCGGGCAGAACAACGGCTTCAAGCTGCGCGCGGAGGATCTCGAAGCGGCGATCACGCCGCGCAGCAAATGGTTCTTCCTCAACAGCCCATGCAACCCGACCGGGGCGGCCTATTCCGCCGCCGAATTGCGGCCGATTTGCGAGGTGCTGCTGCGGCACCCGGATGTGTGGATTTTCACCGACGATATCTATGAAAAACTCGCCTATGACGGTTTCGAGCCGGCCACCATCGTGCAAGTGGAGCCGCGTCTGCGCGAGCGCACCTTGACGATGAACGGCTGCTCGAAAGCCTATGCGATGACCGGCTGGCGCATCGGCTTCGCCGGCGGGCCGCTGAAACTGATCAAGGCGCTCGATAAATTGCAGAGCCAATCGACCTCGAACACCTCCTCGATCAGCCAGGCGGCTGCCGTCGAGGCGCTGAGCGGGCCGCAGGATTTCATCGGCGAGATGGTCGCGGTCTATCGTGAGCGGCGCGACTTGGTGGTGGCGATGCTGAACGCGGCGCCGGGCATCACCTGCCACAAACCCGAAGGTGCGTTCTACGTCTTTCCCTCGCTGCATGGCTGCATCGGCAAGACCAGCCGCACCGGTGCCACGATCCGCAACGACGAGGATTTCGTCGTCGCTTTGCTGGAGGAGGAGGGGGTCGCGGCGGTGCATGGGGCGGCGTTCATGTATCCGGGCCATATGCGCATCAGCTACGCCACCAGCACCGAGGCGCTGCGCGAAGCCTGCACGCGCATTCAGCATTTCTGCCAGGGGCTGCGCTGAACACCATGCCCGGCTTCGCCGCACGGCTCGCCCGCGTGCCGCCGGCGGCGACGGTCGCGATGACGCAGAAGGCGCGCGCGCTGCGGGCGGCGGGCGTCGATGTGCTCACCCTCTCGATCGGCGAGCCGGATTTTGCGACCCCCGATCATGCGATCGCCGCCGCCCATGCGGCGGCGCTCCATGGCGAGACGAAATACACGCCGCAGGATGGCACCCGCGCGCTGAAGGAGGCGATCCAGCGCAAATTCCGCCGCGACTCGGGTCTCGACTACGCGCTCGACGAGATCATGGTCGGCAATGGCGGCAAGCAGGTGATTTTCGATGCCATCATGGCGACCATCGATGCGGGCGACGAGGTGGTGATCCCGTCGCCCTACTGGGCCGCCTATCCGCTGCTGGTGCAACTCGCCGGCGGGGTGCCGGTGTTCGTGCCCTGTGCGCAGAACAACGGCTTTCACCTGCGCGCCGAGGATCTCGCCGCCGCGATCACGCCACGCACCCGCATGGTGATGCTGAATTTCCCCAACAACCCCACCGGTGCCGCCTGTTCGGCCGGGGAGATGCAGGCCCTCGCCGAGGTTCTGCTGCGCCATCCGGATGTCTGGGTGCTGTGCGACGATATGTATGAGCATCTGCTCTATGATGGGTACGACTATCGCACCCTCGCCGCCGTGGCACCCGCCTTGCGCGCGCGGGTGCTGACGGTGAGCGGGGTGTCGAAAACCTATGCGATGACTGGCTGGCGCGTCGGCTTCGCCGGCGGCCCGCGCGC
>DAHXNW010000181.1 GCA_027365195.1 Acetobacteraceae bacterium | reverse complement strand
GCTGAATCTCGCCCACCAGTTCCTGACCCAAAAGCGTCAGGCTAATCCGTTACCCGAACAGTGGCTTGAACGCATCCACCTTTTGAACGAGCAACTTAGACATCATCGCGGGCGCGGACAAGGGTCTGCCCCGGATTCACGCGCCAATCGGGCAAAATCTGCCGGGTGCGCGCTGCCGGGCGGCAGAAACTGCACCGCGCCTGCCCGCCATGCCGGATTGCCGCTACGCAAACCCGTCTTGGGCTGCGATAGAGCATGATATGTTCAAGTTGAGTCTGCACCGGCCCGCACCCCCACCCCCACCCGGCCACCCATTCAGCATACTGTCGTGGGTGGCCGGGTGGGGGTGCGGGCCGGCGCCGACCAAAATCATCATGCTCTAGCCAAGCACGGATCAATCGGGATTTACAACAACCTGAAAAAAGCCGAGCGCCCCCTCAGCCCCCGGCAACGTAGGCCTTCAGCCCGTCGACTTCCTGCTCCTGCTCCATCAACCGCGATTTCACCACGTCGCCGATGCTGATCAGTCCGGCGAGTTTACCCTCGTGCAGCACCGGCAAATGGCGAAAGCGCCCCTCCGTCATCAGGTTCATCGCCTCGGAGACGGTGGTCTGTGGGGTCGCGGTGTTGAGATCGGTGGTCATCAACTGCCCTGCGGTCATCTCGAGCGCGCGGGCACCGTGGCTGTGCAGGGCGCGCACGATGTCGCGCTCACTCACGATGCCGAGCGGCCGGCCGGTGGCGTCGAGCACGAGCACGGCGCCGATCCGCCGGGTGCTCAGCATCTCGACCACCTCGGCGATGCGATCGATGGGCCGCACCGAGGCAACCTCGGTGCCCTTCTGCTTCAGGATACTGGCGATGATCATGGCACATCTCCCTCTACCATGGCGCGACTCAGCCGACGGGTGAGCGCGCTCGAGGATCAGGATGCGCCTTTCGGAAAGATGAACGCAAATTTAAGGTGTGCACTGCACAAAACGATGGCCCTCAATCGGCCGCCTCGGCATGCACCGACGTCGCCATCTGCGCCGAGACCAGATCGGCGAAATGGCCGCCGTCGGTCAGCAGCGCGTCGAACTTGCCGTGCTCGACGATGCGGCCGTTCTCGAACACCAGCACCATGTCGGCATCGCGCACGGTGGAGAGGCGATGGGCGATGATGAAGGTGGTGCGCCCGGCCATCAGCCGCTTCAGCGCGAGGCTCACCCGCGCCTCGGTCGCCCCGTCGAGCGCGCTGGTGGCTTCGTCGAGGATCAGCAGCGGCGCGTCCTTCAACAGCGCGCGGGCGATCGCCAGACGCTGTTTCTGTCCGCCGGAGAGGGTGCTGCCACGCTCGCCCACCATGGTGTCGTAGCCATCCGGCTGCGCCATGATGAAATCATGCGCATCAGCGACGCGGCAGGCCTGCTCGATCTCCGCCTCGGTCGCATCCGGCCGGCCGACCAGGAGATTGTCGCGAATGCTGCGGTTGAACAGCATGCTGTCCTGAAACACCGTGCCGACATGGTCGCGCAGGCTGCGCAAGGTCACGCCGCGCAGATCCTGGCCATCGATCATCACCCGCCCGCTCTCGGGATCCCAGAAGCGTTGCAGGATGGCGGCGATGGTGGATTTGCCGGCGCCGGTGTGGCCGACCAATGCCACCGACATGCCGGGATAGGCGGTGAACGAGATATCGGAGAGCACACGCGGGCCGTTCGGATAGGAGAACGAGACCTGATCGAACACCACCTCGCCCCGGCTGACCACCAGCGGCTTGGCGCCCACGCGGTCGGGCACCGAGGTATTGACGTCCAGCACGTCGAAATACGCTTCGAGCGCCGGCAGTTGGAAGAACATCCGCGCGACGAAGGCGCTCGCCTGCTCCAACCGCCCGATCAGCAGGGTGGCGAAACCCATGAAAGCAACGATCTGGCCCACCTCGGCCTCTCCGCGCAGATGCAGCAGCGTGCCGATCAGCACGATGGTGATCACCGCGAGTGTGCTCGCCGCGCGGGTCAGCACATTGACGATGGCGAACCAGTTCAGCACCGGAAACTGGGCGGCGATCATCTCGCCGATCAGCCGGCGGAAATTCGCCACCTCCGCCGGCAGCCGGCTGAACGACTGCACCACCAGCAGGTTGGAGAAGGCATCCTGCGACTGCGCCGCCAGTGCGGATTGATAGACCTCGACCCGACGCTGCGCGTTCTGCGTATGGCCGATCACAGCCCCGGTGACGATGCAGGAAAGGATCACCAGCGCGATCAGCACCAGCGCGAGGCGCCAGTTGAGAAACAGCGTGAGCGGCAGCAGCACGATGACGGAGAGGAAGGTTGCCGCCTGATCGCGGAACAGCAGCAGATTGGCGCCGAACAGCGCCTCCGCCGCCATCTGCATGTTGCGCATCAGCCGCCCGGAATGGACCTCGCCATGAAACGACAGCGGCAGCGCCAGCGCATGGCTGAAGAAGCGTTCCATGCCGCGCAGCCGGCTGCGATGGGCGAGCCGCTCGGCGTGCAGCGCCACCAGGATGTTCACCCCGATGCCGATCGCGCCCACCACGCCCCACAGGCCGAGCAGCGTGGCGGCCTGCGCCCAGACGCTCGCATGGTCGAGCGTCGCCGAATGGGTCAGCAGCCCGATCACCCGGCCGAACAGAACGGGGTCGAGGAATTGCAGCCCGGCCACCACCAGGTTGCCGGTGAGCAGGAAGCCGGCCAGACGCCGGTCGCTGCCGAGCATGGCAAACACGCGACGATAGGTGTTGAACAGACGCATCACGCGATCCCGTCATTTCGAACTGCGCCTATTAACAGCAGAAAACTGAGGCAAAAAAGCGGCAGGAGGTTCACATTCCTGTGGCGGATCGGCGCGCCGAGCAGCAGCGGACGCCGGGTTTACAGCGGGTTCGCATGCGCTCAGTCTGAAGCCGCGTCCGTTACGCGGGAGAAGCGATTTGTCCACCAGCGAATTCACCCGGAGAATGCTGATCGCGATCGCGCTCGGCCTGCTTCTGCTGCTGCTGTGGGAGGCGGCGGATCTGCTGCTGATCGGCTTCGGCGCGGTGATGATGGCGGTGATGCTGAGTGCGAGCAGCAATGCGCTGAGCCGCTATACGGGCATGCGCCGCAGCCTCGCCCTAGCGCTGACCTCGGTACTGCTGGTGGCGATCGTGGCCGGCGTGTTCACCCTGTTCGGCAGCCAGCTCGGCGCGCAGATGGCGCAGTTGACCCAGACCATTCCGGCCAGCCTCAACCGGCTGCGCGGCACGCTGGGCGACACCGTCTGGGGCAAGCGGCTGTTCGACGAGTTGCGCAACGTCGATCTGGCGAGTGCGGGGAGCAGCATGGTGGCGCGCGCGTTCGGCGCCTTCACCTCGCTGCTCGGCGTGCTGACCGACGGGCTGCTGATTTTTTTCAGCGGCCTCTATCTCGCGGCCCAGCCGGATCTGTATCGCGACGGGCTGATCTCGCTCGTGCCCCCGGCGCATCGCCCGCGCGCGCGCGAGGTGCTCGATGCGCTCTATCACGCGCTGCGGCAATGGCTGCTCGGCCAATTGGTCTCGATGATCGCGGTGGGCGTGCTGTTCGCCATCGCTCTCAGCCTGATCGGCGTGCCCTCGCCGCTGGTACTCGGGCTGATCGCGGCGCTCTCGGAGTTCATCCCGCTGCTCGGCCCGGTGCTCGCGACCATCCCGGCGATGCTGGTGGCCCTGTCGCAAAGCTCGGCGGAAGTGGTCTGGGTGGTGGTGGCGTTTCTGATCATCCAGCAGACCGAAAGCAACCTCCTGGTGCCGTTCATCCAGCGCCGGGCGGCGCATCTGCCGCCGGTGGTGGCGTTGTTCGCGACCGTGCTGTTCAGCTTGATGTTCGGCGTGGCCGGGCTGCTGTTCGCCGTGCCGCTCGCGGTCAGCGCGATGGTGCTGGTCAAGATGGTCTACGTCGAGAGCATCCTCGGCGGTGCGCCGGAGGATGAGCAGCAACTGCCGCGCCGGCGAATTCTCGGCCGGCCGGTCGGTCGGGCGTGATTTAACAGACAGTCGCCCGAAACCGCTGCGTCGGGCGCACGAATTCATTCTGCGCCGCGATCAGCCGCAACTCCCCGCCGCCCGCCGCCGCGGTGACGCGCAGCAGCCCGTGCACCGCCGAGGCCGCCGCCTCCAGCGCCGGCGCCACCCGGCCGCGCCGCAGCCGGTGGAACAAAAAGAGTGCCGCGATCACATCGCCCGCACCGTTCGGCGCGAGCGCGAGGCGTGGCGTGCGCAGCAGGTAAAACGCCCCCGCCTCGGCGGCGAGCAGATCGATGCAGCCCTCGGGCGTCGCCTCGGCCTGCAGGCTGGTCAGCAACACGGCGCGCGGGCCGGCCGGGCGCATCATCGTTTGCAGCCGCGCGATCGCCGTCTTCGTCTCGGCGAGGGTGGCGCAGGGCAGACCGGTGAGCAAACTCAGCTCGAAGGCGTTCGGCGTCGCCAGATCGGCCTCGGGCAGCGCCTGCTCGCGCAGGAATTCGGCGATGCCGGGGCGCACATAGACGCCGCGCCCGCTATCGCCGATCACCGGATCGCAGCAATAGAGCGCGCCGGGCCGCTGCGCCCGCACCCGCGCGAGGCCGCCCAGAATGGCGCGCCCGATGCCGGCATCGCCGAGATAGCCCGACAGCACGCCATCGCACTGCGCCAGCGCGCCGCGCCGGTCGATCCCCGCGATCAGCGCCGCCACCGCCGCCTCGCCGAACACCTCGCCGGCCCAGTCGCCATAGCCAGTGTGGTTGGAGAACTGCACCGTGTTCACCGGCCAGACCTCCGCCCCCAGACGTTGCAGCGGAAACACCGCCGCCGCATTGCCGACATGGCCATAGGCGACGGCGGATTGCACCGAGAGGATGTTCATCCGCGCGTGGTTCAGCCCGCGCGATGGCGCGGCGATGCCCTCACGCGCAGCGGCCGCCATCCACCGGCAGCAGGATACCGGTGATGAAGCTCGATGCGTCCTCGGCGAGCCAGAGGCAGGCGTTGGCGATGTCGGCCGGCGTGCTCATCCGGCCGAGCGGGATGGAGGCGATGAATTTGGCGCGGTTCTCCGGCGTGTCCGGCAACCCCATGAATTCTTCCAGTAGCGCCGTGGCACCCATCACCGGGCAGATGGCATTGACCCGGATGTTGTCGCCGGCGAGCTCGCTCGCCATGCACTGCGTGATCGTGTTCACCGCGCCCTTGGTGCCGTTGTACCAGACCAGTCCGGGGCGCGGGCGGATGCCGGCGGTGCTGCTGATGTTGATGATCGAGCCGCCACGCCGGCCGTCGGCGCGCGGGCGGCGTAGCAGCGGCACCGCCGCCTGCGCCATCCAGTAGATCGATTTGACATTGACCGCGTAGATCCGGTCGAAATCCGCCTCGTCCACCTCGAGCATCGGCTGGTTGCGATGGGTGGTGCCGGCGTTGTTGACGACGATGTCGAGGCCGCCGAAGCGCGACTCGGCCGCCGCCACCATGGCGCGCACATCGGCGCCCTGGCTCACGTCGCCGCCCACCGCGATGCCGCCGATCTCGTGCGCGAGCGCTTCGGCGCCGGCGAGATTGCGGTCGGCGAGCACGAGCCGCGCGCCCTCCCCGGCGAACAGCCGGGCGATGCCGGCGCCAAACCCGCTCGCCGCCCCGGTGATCAGCGCCACTTTCTCGTGCAGTCGCATGCCCGCATCCCTCCCCAACTATTGCCGGCGCGCAGGGTGGGACGGATCGCGCGCGGTTGCAAGATGCGCGAGGGTGGCATTCGCGGTCAGGGAAAATAATGTTAGAGTGCGGCCGAGGTTGCGCTTGAGCAGGAGAAAACTGTGCGATTCCAGATGTTTACCAAATTCCCGACAGCCCTCGCCGGATCCATGGCCCTCGCGCTGGCCCTCGCGCCCGGCCTGCCCGCGCTGGCGCAGCAGCCGCCACCCCCCGCCGCCGGACGCGCCACCAATCGGGTGGAGCAGCAGATCACCTATCTTCACAAGGCACTCAAAATCACCCCGGCGCAAACGCCGCAGTGGGACGCCTTCACCGCCGTGATGCGCGAGAACGCGGCGCATATGGACGCGCTCTACGAGGCGCGGGCCAAACAGTTCGCAACGATGAACGCGATCGCCGGGCTGAATTCCTATAAGCAGATCGTGCAGCAGCATGCCGACGACCTGCAGCATCTGGTCCCCTCGTTCCAGGCGCTGTACGATGTGATGTCGCCCCAGCAGCGCATGGCGGCGGACCGGCTGTTCCGCTATCGCGACGCGGCATCGAGCAAGAAATCCGCCACCGCGCCGAATTGAAACCTGTTGCCGCTCTGCCGCGCTGCCGCTATAGGCATCGCCTGGAGCGGCCGGTCGGCATCGGCGGCGTTATCGGAGCAGTATCATGAAGGCGGGCATCCACCCCGAATACCACGAGATCACCATTATCATGACGGATGGCACGCAGTTCGTCACCCGCTCCTGCTACGGCAAGGCGGGCGATACGCTGCGACTCGACATCGACCCGAAATCCCACCCGGCCTGGACCGGGGTGCAACGCATCATGGATACCGGCGGACAGGTGGCGAAGTTCAACAAGCGGTTCGCCGGTCTCGGCGGCAAGCGCTGACCACGATCGCTTTAGTCTGCACCTTCCCGCACCCGCACCTGGCCACCCAAGGCAGTATACTGAATGGGTGGCCGGGTGAGGGTGCAGGCCGGTACAGACTAACCTTGAACATATCATAGCGAAAATTCCCGTGCGCGGTCTTGAAACCGGCTCGCGCGCGTTCCACCTCCTGCATTGATCACGGCGCCCCTCGGGGGCTGTGGTGTCTACCCCGGGGTGGCCTGTCAGGCACCCCTGTTTCAGACCTTGCTCAAGCAGGAGGTTTCATCATGACGACTTTCGATTTCGCCCCGCTGTTCCGTTCCGCCATCGGCTTCGACCGGCTGGCGAGATTGGTCGATTCCGCGCAGAGCGCGGGTGATCAGCAGGCGTATCCGCCTTACAACATCGAAAAAATCGGCGAAGAGCGCTATCGCCTGACCATGGCGGTCGCCGGCTTCGGGCCGGACGATCTCGACGTGACCGCGAAAGACAATACGCTGATCGTCTCCGGACGAGTCGGTTCGGAGAACAACGGTGTCGAACTCCTTTATCGGGGTATCGCCGGGCGCGCTTTCGAGCGGCGTTTCGTGCTCGCCGACCATATCGTGGTCGAGGATGCGTCGTTGCAGAATGGCCTGCTCCACGTCGGCCTGCGCCGCGTGGTGCCGGAGAATCTGAAGCCGCGCCGCATCGCCATCGGTGGCGGCACCGGAGCGACCCTGCAACAGGTGAACGCCGATAGCCACCAGGCCGCCGCGATCGCCGCCTGAACCCTGGGTGGGAAGGGTGAATATCGATCGGCCCTTCCCACTCTTTCGGCCCGGCTTTTAAAGCCTCAAGAAGCAGGATGTGACTGTAGAATCGCGCCCACTTTTATCGACACATGCCGTTAGCCGCGCGCCGAAAACGGCAGATATTCCGACAATTTTTGCATATTCGACGCTCCGGGCCTTGACCGGTCGGGCACCGGGGGTCCATATCCAATTTTTAACGCAAATTTTGTGGATTGGCCTGTTCCGCTTCGGCTGACATGAGCACAGCGCCGGAATGGATGACGGGTCATCAAGGTGAGAGGCCATGAATCTGCCATTGATGCCGAAAGCCACCGCCGTGTGGCTGATCGATAAGACTGCCCTGACCTTCGAACAGATCGCGGTATTTTGCGGCATGCATCCGCTCGAGGTGCAGGCGATCGCCGATGGCGAGGTGGCGCAGGGTATCGTCGGCTACGATCCGGTCGCCAACGGCCAGTTGACGGAGCAGGAGATCCATCTCTGCGAGGCGGAGCCGCAGCGCGTGCTGCAACTCGCGCCCACCGCCAACCCGCTGCCGAAGCGTTCCAAGGGCGGCCGCTACACGCCGGTTGCCAAGCGCAACGACCGGCCGGACGCCATCCTGTTCCTGCTGCGCAGCTTCCCGCAATTGAGCGAGGCGCAGATCAGTAAGCTCCTGGGCACCACCAAGGAGACGATCCAGAAAATCCGCGATCGCAAACACTGGAACTCGGCGAACATCAAGCCGCGCGATCCGGTGACCCTGGGTCTGTGCAGCCAGACCGATCTGAACGCCATGGTGGAACAGGCGAACGAGCGGATGGCCCGGGACGGCCAAGTGATCGCGATGCCGCAGACACACGAAGCGGCCTGACGGCAAGCCTCCTTCCGTGGCGGACGGGCGGCGGAGCCGCAGACGGCGAGTAACCGCCTGCGGCTCCCGTTCAGTGTTCGCCTTCGCTCAGTTGAAGACGGTGCATCTCCTCCTTCAATCGCAGTTTCTCGAGCTTCAGCCGCATCAGCGCGTCGCTATCCGGGCGCGGGCGATGATCCTCGTCGGAAATCCGCTCCTCCAGACTGGCGTGACGTCCCTTCAAACTCTCGAGTCTGTTGAGAAGGCTCATGCTGGCTCCTGTGACATGGTCGCGGTTGCCGGGGCCGGTTCGCGTCCGGCCGGTTGCTGGCCGAAAAATGGCCGGCACGATGCAACTTTAGCGCGATTTTTGTCGTCATTGCTACGAAGATTTTTGCTCCTTGGCCGCTTCGCCGCGTCCTTCGATGGCGACCCACCCGCCTTCCATGCTAAATGCTGCGCATGATGAATGACCGTGATTCTCTGCTGCGTCAGTTGCATGAGTTGCGCAGCGAGCATCGCGATCTCGATACCGTGATCGCCCGCCTCGCCGTCGATGGGGTGCTCGACCAGCTCCAGGTGCAGCGGCTGAAGAAGCGCAAGCTGCTGCTCAAGGACGAGATCGCCCGGCTGGAGAGCCGGCTGATCCCCGACAGCATCGCCTGACCGCCATGCCACCCTCCCCGCGCGTCGGCCTGATCATGGGCAGCCAGTCCGACTGGCCGGTGCTCGCCCATGCCGCGCGCACGCTCGAGGAGCTCGGCATCGCGCATGAACGGCGCATCGTCTCGGCGCATCGCACGCCCGATCGGCTGGCCGCCTACGCCAAGGAAGCCGCCGGGCGCGGCCTTCGCGTGATCATCGCCGGCGCCGGCGGGGCGGCGCATCTGCCCGGCATGTGCGCCGCGTGGACCGCGCTTCCGGTGCTCGGCGTGCCGATGGAGAGCCAGGCGCTGCGCGGCATGGACAGTCTGCTCTCCATCGTGCAGATGCCGGCCGGCATTCCGGTCGGCACGCTGGCGATCGGCCGCGCCGGGGCGATCAATGCCGCCCTCTTCGCCGCCGCCATCCTGGCGCTCGCCGACCCCGCCCTCGCGGCGCGGTTCGCCGCCTGGCGCCGGGCGCAGAGCGAGGCGGTGGCGCTGGCGCCCGAGGAGAAGGCGTGAGCGCGCCATGATGACGCCCCTGGCGCCGAACGCCACCATCGGCATCGTCGGCGGCGGCCAGCTCGGCCGGATGAGTGCCATGGCTGCCGCCCGGCTCGGCTATCGCTGCCACATCCTCACCCCGGAGGCGGATAGCCCGGCCGCCCAGGTTGCCGCCGGCGTCACCCGCGGCGCCTATGAAGACCCCGAGGTGCTGCGCCGCTTCGCCGCCGCCGTCGATGTGATCACCTTCGAGTTCGAGAACGTGAGTGCCGAGGGGCTCGACTTGCTGGCCTCCCTGCGCCCGGTGCGGCCCTCGCCCGCCGTGCTGCGCATCAGCCAAGACCGGTTGGCGGAGAAAAGCTTTCTCAACGCCGCCGGGGCTGCAACCGCGCCGTGGCGGATGGTCGAGAGTCTGGCCGCGCTGGAGGCGGCGGCGGCGGCGCTCGGCTTTCCCTGTGTGCTCAAAACCACCCGGCTCGGCTATGATGGCAAAGGCCAAGCGCTGCTGCGCGGGCCGGACGATCTGCCGGCGGCCTTCGCGCTGCTTGCGCCGAAGCCGCTGATTCTCGAGGGCTTCGTCGATTTCGCCTGCGAGATCAGCGTGCTGGTGGCGCGTGGCGCGGATGGCCGGGATGCCGCCTTCGATGCGGTGGAGAACCGCCATCGCGACCATATCCTCGACCTCACCCTGGCGCCGGCGCAAATCCCGGAGGCTACCGCCGCGGCGGCGCAGGCGATCGCGCGGGAGGTGGCCGCGGCGCTCGATCTGATCGGGCTGCTCGCCGTGGAAATGTTCGTCGATCGCGACGGCGCGCTGCGGGTGAACGAGATCGCGCCCCGGCCGCATAATTCCGGCCACTGGACGATCGATGCCTGCCCAGCCAGCCAGTTCGAGATGCATATACGCGCGGTCGCCGGCCTGCCGCTGCCGCCGGCGGTGCGCCACGCCGATGCGGCGATGAAAAATCTGGTCGGTGCCGCCGAGATGGCGCTCTGGCCGGATATTCTCGCCACCCCTGGCCTGATCCCGCATCTTTACGGCAAGCGCGAGGCGCGGCCAGGGCGCAAGATGGGCCACGTCACCCGGCTGTTCCCGCTCGGCGGCCTGCCCGGCCGGTTTTCCATCCAGGACGCATTGGCGCCGCTCGAGATAAGCTGATCCCAAACGGCTTGCCTCGCGCCTTTGAGTTTCAGGCGGCGGCGCGATCCGGCTCGGCGGCGAAAAGATAGGCGAGGTCGGCGGTATCGAGCGCTGCCTGCGGGCCGGCGAAGGCGAGGCTCGCGAGGTCGGCCTTGCGGCGTTGCAAATCGAGAATGCGCTCCTCCACCGTATCGGCGGCGATCAGCTTGTAGATGAACACCGAGCGGTTCTGGCCGATGCGGTGCGCCCGGTCCGACGCCTGCTCCTCCACCGCCGGATTCCACCACGGGTCGTAATGGATGACGGTGTCGGCGGCAGTCAGGTTCAGGCCACGGCCGCCGGCCTTGAGGCTGATCAGAAACAGCGGCACCTCGCCGGCCTGGAACGCGCGCACCGGCTCGGCACGGTCGCGCGTGTCGCCGCGCAACTCGACAAAGGCGATGCCGGCGGCATCGAGGCGCGGCTTGATCAGATCGAGCATCGAGGTGAATTGCGAAAACAGCAAAATGCGCCGCCCCTCGGCCAGCATCTCGGTCAACATTTCGAGCAGCGTCTCGAGCTTGCTCGACGGCGCCGCCGGATAGGCCGAGGCGAGCTTGAGCAGGCGCGGATCGCAGCAGAGCTGGCGCAGCTTGAGCAACGCATCGAGCACGACGATGCGGCTCTGCGCCAGGCTGCGCTCGGCGATGCGCTCGCGCAGCGTATCGAACAGCGTGGCGCGCACCGTCTCGTACAGCTCGCGCTGCGCCGGTGCGAGGGTGATGCGGCGCAGGATGACGTGCTTGGGCGGCAACTCGCTCGCCACTTCGGCCTTGGTGCGGCGCAGCACGAAGGGCTGGATGCGGCGGATGAGTTGCAGCCTGCGGGTTTCATCGCCGTGCTTTTCGATCGGCGTGCGAAAGCGGCGGGCGAAGCGCGTCCGCTCGCCGAGCAGCCCCGGCATCAGAAAGGCGAAATGCGACCAGAGTTCGTCGAGATTGTTCTCGATCGGCGTGCCCGAGAGACAGAGCCGCTGCGCCGCATCGAGCTGACAGGCGGCGCGGGTGGCTTTCGCCTCCGGGTTCTTGATCGCCTGCGCCTCGTCGAGCACGATCAGATGCCACGGCCGCGCCCGCATCGCCTCGGCGTCGCGCACCAGCAGGGCGTAGGTGGTCAGCACCACGTCCGCCTCGGCACGCGCCGCCTGCCGCTCCGCGCGCGGCAGGCCGTGCAGCACCAGCACACGCAGATGCGGGGCGAATTTGACCAGCTCGGCGCGCCAGTTGGCGATCAGACTGGTCGGCACCACCACCAGGGCGGGCTGCGTGAGGCGGCCGGCGGCGTGCTCGACGGTGATATGGGCGATGCTCTGCGCGGTCTTGCCGAGGCCCATGTCGTCGGCGAGGAAGCCACCGAGCCCATGGCCGCGCAGATGCTGTAGCCAGGCGACTCCCTGCTGCTGATACGGCCGTAGGCTGGCGGTGAAGCTCGCCGGCAGCAGCACCGGCAGAATCTCCGGGTCGGCGCGAAACCGGCCGACCAACGCCTCGATCGCCGCCGCATCCTGCCAGCGCGTGCTGAGCAACGACTCCAGATCGAGCAGGCTCGGCGCTTCCGCCGCCGGCAGCACCAGATCGTCGCTCGCCACGTCGCCGGCCGCCTCCAGCAGATCGCCCATCACCGCGAGCAGCCGGCCGATGCGCTCCGCCGGCAGCCGCAGCACGCGCCCGTCGGGCAGGCTGGTGATCAATTCCTCGCCGACGATCCGTGCCGCCGCGATGCCGCCGCGCGCCTGCAGATGGGCGAGGATGGGCAGCAGCTTGTGGCGCACGCCGTCGATCTCGATGCCGAAATCGAGCGCGAAGCGGCCGCCGAGGCTCGCCGCATCGCGCACGACGAGATCGAGGCCGCCGACCCGCTCCACGACGCGCGGGCCGAAGCCCGGCTCCACCACGCTGCGCCAGCCGCGCGCGTGCAGCGCCGGCAGCCGCTCGGCGAGAAAGCGATGCCAGCTCGGCGCAGCACTCTCGCCACGAAACACGAAGGCGCGGCGCCCCTTGGTGGCTCCGGCCTCGGCGATGCGCAGTTGCACGAAGCCATCGGCCTGCAGCGCCTCGAACGCCGCCGCCTCGGCGGCCGGATCGCGTGGGTGCTCGATGCCATCGGCGCCGCGCACCCGCCGGCGCTCGTCATCGGCGCCGACGAGCGTGCCGGCATAGTCGAAATCGAGGCTCAGCGCATCGAGCAGCCGCAACTGGCCGAATTCGTCCGGCCCACGCAGGCGCCGCAGCCGCAGCACCGGCACGATCGCCGGCCCCTCGCGCAGCCGCTCACTCGCGGTCGGCGGCAGGGTGATGGCGCCTGCGCGCTTCGGCCGCCCGCTACCCCGGCGCACCACCACCGGCCGCGTCACCACGGGTTGCGTCACAGCGGGGCGGCGCAGCGCCGGATAGCGGTCGAGGGCCGCGAGCGCGGCGGCGGCGAGATGCACGCAGGCTGAAACAGCGCAGGAGCAGCGCATCTCGAACCCCACCCGCCCGCCGGCGAGCATGGGCGTGAGCCGCGCGGTCTGGCGCACGCCGCGATCCTCGATCCGCGCGGTGATCGCCCCATTGTCGAGCTCGACCTCGGCGGCGCCGATCAGCACCAGGCTGCGCCCGCGCATCAGGCTCGGCGGCGGGAATGCGCGCTCCAGATCGGCGAGCGCATAGGGGGCCGGCCTCAAGGGAGGTACCCGCGTCGGCGGCTCAATCGACCACCGCCTGATAGGTGAGCACGCGCAATTCGCGGCGGATCGGGTAGCTCGACGAGGGCATCAACTGGGTCATCAGAATGACCACCATCGCCTCCGCCGGGTCGATCCAGAATGCGGTGCTGGCAGCGCCACCCCAGGCGTATTCGCCCGGCGTGCCGAGGATCTGCGCCTGCGCCGGGTCGAGCATCACCGAGAAGCCGAGGCCGAAGCCGATGCCGGCGTAGGAGGATTCGCTAAAGCGCGGCTGGCCCATCGACGCCATATCGCCGCCGAGATGATTGGCCGTCATCAGCGCCACGGTTTTGCGCCCGAGCAGGCGCACGCCATCCAGTTCGCCCTGGTTCAGCATCATCTGGCAGAAGCGCAGATAATCGCCGATCGTCGAGACCAGGCCGCCGCCGCCGGAGCAGATCGCGCGTGGCGCGCCATAGCGGCTCTGTTGGGGGTCGTCGATCAGGTGCAGCCCACCCTCCGCCGTTGCCGCGTAATTGGCGGCGAAGCGGGACAGCTTTTCGGCCGGCAGATGAAACCCGGTATCGATCATGCCGAGCGGGCCGATCACCCGCTCATGCAGGAACCGCTCGAACGGCATGCCCGAGATCACCGCGACCAGATGGCCGAGCACGTCGGTGGCGATGCTGTAGTTCCACGCACTGCCCGGCTGCGCCAGCAGCGGCAGGGCGGCGGCGCGCTCGACGACTTCGGCGAGGCTCGCCTCGGCGGTCTGGAAATCGACGCCGCGATCGCGATACATCGCATCGACCGGGCCGGATTCCATGAAGCCGTAGGTGAGGCCGGCGGTATGCGTCAGCAGATCGCGGAAGGTGATGTCGCGCGCCGCCGCCACGCTGTCGTATTTGCCACGCGCGCCGCTGGTGAAGACGCGCATGTTCTGAAAACACGGCAGAAACCGGGTGATCGGGTCGTCGAGCTGAAACCGCCCTTCCTCGTAGAGCATCATGATGGCGACACTGGTGAGCGGCTTGGTCATCGAATAGATGCGAAAGATCGTCTCCACCCCGATCGGGGTGCCGCGCGCCAGATCGGCCATCCCCTCGCCGTGCAGATAGGCGATTTTGCCGCGCCGGGCGACGAGGGCGAGCAGGCCGGCGAATTTGCCGGCGCCGACCAGCCCCTGCATCCAGCCGTCGATCCGCGCCAGGCGTTGCGCGCAGAGGCCGACCTCGCCGGGCGCCACGTTCGGTATGTTCATCGGCCTTCTCCCACCGGCCGCCTCAGCCCGGATGCTCCTTGAGTTCCACCTCGATGAAGGTGAGTGTCGCCTCGCCGGCATTGATCACGTCATGCTCCACCCCGGCCGGGCGGAAATACGGCTTGCCCGGCACCAGCGGTGTCTCATGCACGCCATCGGCGCCGACGGCGCGCAGCAGGCCATGGGTGATCGGCACCACGAGATAGTCATAGCCATGCCGATGCGCCCCGGTCGCACCGCCCGGCGGCAGCGTCCATTCCGTCACGCGCAGCGAGGCGTGGTCGATGTGCATGGTGTGCGAGGTCTCGGGCATGCGGTCGACTCCGGCTGGAAAAACGATCGGTCAGCATAGCAGGCTTTGCGCCATCGCGCGAATGGTACTGGGCCGCCTTGCCACTCACCCAAAACAAGAAAGGTCCAGGGCGCTGCCCTGGACCTCCTGGTGTTGGCCGCGCGCGGCGGCTGGGTCGTGTCAGACCGAGTAATACATCTCGAACTCGACCGGGTGCGGCGTGTGCTCGAAGCGGAACACCTCGGTCCATTTCAACGCGATATAGCTCTCGATCTGGTCTTTGGTGAACACGTCACCGGCGAGCAGGAAGTCGTGATCGGCTTCGAGCGAGGTGAGCGCCTCGCGCAGCGAGCCGCACACCGTCGGGATGCCGTGCAGTTCCTCGGGCGGCAGATCGTAGAGATCCTTGTCCATCGGATCGCCCGGATGGATCTTGTTCTTGATGCCATCGAGCCCGGCCATCAGCATGGCCGAGAAGGCGAGATACGGGTTCGCCGCGGCATCGGGGAAGCGCACTTCGACGCGCTTCGCCTTCGGGCTGGTGGCGTACGGGATGCGGCAGGAGGCGGAGCGGTTGCGCGCCGAATAGGCGAGCAGCACCGGCGCCTCGAAGCCGGGGATCAGCCGCTTGTAGCTATTCGTGGTCGGGTTGGTGAAGGCGTTGATCGCTTTGGCGTGCTTGATGATGCCGCCGATGTAGTAGAGCGCCATCTCCGACAGATCGGCATAGGCGTTGCCGGCGAACAGCGGCTTGCCGGCCTTCCAGATCGACTGGTGGCAGTGCATGCCCGACCCATTGTCGCCATAGATCGGCTTCGGCATGAAGGTCGCGGTCTTGCCGTAGCTATGAGCGACGTTGTGGATGCAGTATTTGTAGATCTGCAAATGGTCCGCGAGCTTCACCATCGGGCCGAACTTCATGCCGAGCTCGTGCTGCGACTGCGCCACCTCGTGGTGATGCTTCTCGATCACAACGCCCATCTCGCCCATGGTGGAGAGCATCTCGGCGCGCAGATCGCTCTCGCTATCGACCGGCGGCACCGGGAAATAGCCACCCTTCACCGTCGGCCGGTGGCCCATGTTGCCTTCCGGATAGTCTTTCGTCGCCGCCTGCGGCCCCTCCGTGCTGTCGAGCTGGACCATGCTGTAATTCGGGCCGGAGCCGAATTTCACGCTGTCGAAGATGAAAAATTCCGCCTCCGGGCCGAACACCACGGTGTCGCCGATGCCGGATGCCTTCACATAGGCCTCGGCCTTCTTCGCCGTGCTGCGCGGATCGCGCGAATAGGGCTGGCCGGTGGACGGCTCGACGATGTCGCAGAACAGAATGAGCGAGGGCTTGGCGGCGAACGGATCCATCACCGCCGTGCTGGCATCCGGCATCAGGATCATGTCGCTCTCGTTGATCGCCTTCCAGCCGGCGATCGAGGAGCCGTCGAACATGATGCCGTCCTGGAACACATCGGCATCGATGGTCGAGACATGCTGCGCCGTGTGCTGCCACTTGCCGCGTGGATCGGTGAAGCGCAGGTCGACATATTCGACCGAATGCTCCTTGAACATCTCCAGCACTTTTTCCACGCCGCCCGTGGTTCCCGTGGGCTTCTTGGCCATACCAGTTCGAGTCCTCTCAACGCATGCGGGCCGCTC
>DAHXNW010000180.1 GCA_027365195.1 Acetobacteraceae bacterium | reverse complement strand
TGCAACGGCTGGCGCGCGAGATCGCGCCGGACGATCTCGATCCGCCCGCCTG
Source organism: Acetobacteraceae bacterium (assembly GCA_027365195.1). Classification (GTDB taxonomy): domain Bacteria; phylum Pseudomonadota; class Alphaproteobacteria; order Acetobacterales; family Acetobacteraceae; genus DAHXNW01. The sequence goes on along the minus strand of DAHXNW010000180.1, from coordinate 10,041 downwards.
GCGTGCCGGCACGTGCGGCGGCGAGTGCCGCGACCGCCGCCGCGTCGCCCTCGAAGGCCTGCACCCGCGCCAGCCGTTGCAGCGCGAAGGTGAGGGTGCCGCACCCAGCGTATAATTCGACGATGCGCGCCTTGGTCGCCACCGTCCCGATGCCGGCGAGGACGGCGGCGACGATCGCCGCCTCGCCTTCGCGCGATGCCTGTAGAAAGCCGCCGGGCGGCAGGCTCACCGCCACCCCGCTCAGCGCATGCCGCACCGGGCGAAGTTCGCACAGCAGCTCCGGCGCCGCCGCACCCTGCGCCCAGCTCAATCGGGCGACATCCTGCGCGCGGGCGAAGCCGATCAGAAGCTGGCGGTCGGCGAGGCTCGCGGCCGCATCGCCGCGTAGGAGGATGTCGGCGCCGCTGTCGAGCCAGTTGACGATCAGCGAGCCGCTGCGCCGCAGCAGCCCGGCACCGGCCAGCGTCTGGCGCAGCGGTTTGAGAAGCGCGAACAGCGAGGGGTGCAGTACGGGACACTCCCGCAGATCGACCACCGCATCCGAGCGCGCCGCGTGCAGGCCGATCACCACCCCCTGCGGCGTGCGGCGCAGCGCCAGATCCATCCGCCGCCGCGCGCCGGGCGGGGTGACGGCGAGTGGGCCGACGACTGGTTCGGCAAAGCCGGCCGCTTGCAGGGCGGCGTGCAGCAGCCCACGCTTCCACTCCCGATAGGCGGCATCGTCCCAGTGTTGCAGCGTGCAGCCGCCGCATTCGCCGAACAGGGCGCACGGCGGTGTGCGCCGCGCGGCGCTCGCCTCGATGACCGTCTCGCAGACCGCCGCCCAGCCCTCGCCGCGCCGGCTGGTGCAGCGCGCCCGCACGGTTTCGCCGGGCAGCGCGCCGGCGACGAACAGCGCCGCGCCGGATGAAAGCCGCGCCAAACCGTCGCCGGCCGCACCGAGCCGTGTGATTCCAACGATCTCAGGCGGCGGTGGGTTCAGCCGCCGAATGCCGAAAGCCCGGTCTGCGCGCGGCCGAGGATGAGGGCGTGCACGTCATGCGTCCCCTCGTAGGTGTTCACCGCTTCGAGGTTCATCACATGACGGATGACGTGATACTCATCGGCGATGCCATTGCCGCCGTGCATGTCGCGCGCCACGCGGGCGATATCGAGCGCCTTGCCGCAGGAATTGCGCTTGCACAGCGAGATCATCTCCGCCGCCGCCGCATGCTCGTCCATCAGCCGGCCGAGGCGCAGCACGGATTGCAGCGCGAGGGTGATCTCGGTCTGCATGTCCACCAGTTTTTTCTGGATCAGCTGCGTGGCGGCGAGCGGGCGGCCGAACATCTGCCGCTGCATCGTGTAGTCGCGCGCCGCGTGCCAGCAGAATTCGGCGGCCCCGAGCGCGCCCCAGGCGATGCCGTAGCGCGCGTTGTTCAGGCAGCTGAACGGCCCGCGCAGGCCGCGCACGCCAGGGAGCATGGCGTCTGCCGGCACCAGCACGTCCTGCATCATGATCATGCCGGTGACGCTGGCGCGCAGCGAGAACTTGCCCTCGATCTTCGGCGCGCTCAGCCCGGCCATGCCGCGTTCGAGGATGAAGCCGCGGATATCGCCGGCATCGTCCTTCGCCCACACCACGAACACATCGGCAATCGGCGCGTTGGTGATCCAGGTTTTCGAGCCATTGAGCAGATAGCCGCCCGGCACCGATTTCGCCCGCGTGCGCATCGCACCAGGATCGGAGCCGGCATCGGGCTCGGTGAGGCCAAAGCAGCCGACGAACTCGCCGGTGCGCAGCTTGGGGAGGAATTTTTCCTTCTGCGCCGCCGAGCCGAAGGCGTGGATCGGATACATCACCAGCGAGGATTGCACCGAGAAGGCACTGCGATAGCCGCTGTCCACCCGCTCCACTTCGCGCGCGATCAGGCCGTAGGAGACGTAGTTCACCCCGGCACAGCCATAGCCCTCGAGCGTCGCGCCGAGGAAGCCGAGCGCGCCCAATTCGTTCATGATCTCACGATCGAACCGCTCATGCCGGTTGGCGGTGAGCACGCGGGGGAACAGCTTGTCCTGGCAATAGGCGTGCGCCGCATCGCGGATGGCGCGCTCCTCCTCGCTGAGCTGGCCCTCGAGGGCGAGGGCGTCATCCCAGCGGAACGGCGCCAGCGGCGGCGCCTTCGCGGGAGCGGGATGTGCATCCAGGGCTGCGCTGTTCATACCTCTTCCTCTCCCTCGCTGAAAACCTCGACCGGACGCGGACCGCGCATCGGCAGCAGCATGAAGGCCGGCACATCGCCGCCGAAACCGGTGACGGCGGGGCCGAGATCGTCGGGCCGATGCCGGCGTTCCGGGCTGCGTGGCGCGGCGGCCTCGGCTACCGGGCGGTTCACCCGCGGCGCACCACGCGGCGGCCTTGGCGGCCGTGGCGCGGCAGGCGGCTCGGCACTGGCCGGCGCGGGCGCGAGATCGGTGGGGGCAGGGGCGGCGCGCTCCGGCCGGCTGCGCGTGCGCTCCGGGCGCGCACTCGCCCGCTCGGGCCGGGCGGCGCCACTTTTGGCGGGCTTGGCCGGCGCGGCGCCACGTCGGCCGCGACGCCCGGCGCTCTCGCTCCACTCCACGCGGTCGAGCCCAGGGATATCGATGCGCGGGATCGGTCGGTTGGTGAGTGTCTCGATCGCGGCGATCGCGAGCTTATCCTCTGGCGAGGCGAGGGTGAAGGCGCGGCCTTCGCGCCCGGCCCGCCCGGTGCGGCCGGAGCGATGCACATAATCCTCGGCGTGGTGCGGCACGTCGAAATTGAACACATGCGACAGGCCACCGATGTCGAGACCGCGGGCCGCGACGTCGCTACACACCAAAAGGCGCAATTCCCCGGCCTTGAATTTCTCCAGCGTGGCGAAGCGTACCGGCTGCGCCATGTCGCCATGCAGCGCGCCCACGCTGAAACCATGCCGCGCCAGCGATTTGTTGAGGATATCGACATCGCGCTTGCGGTTGCAGAAGATCAGCGCGTTCTGCACGTCCTCGCTACGGATCAGTCGGCGCAGCGCCTCGCGCTTGTCCTGCTCGGCGACCAGCACCATCGCCTGGGTGATTGTGGTGGCGACCGAGGCGGAGGGCGAGACGGTGATCTCCTTCGGGTTCTGCAGGAAGGCGTCGGCGAGCCGGCGGATTTCCGGCGCCATCGTGGCGCTGAAGAACAGCGTCTGCCGGGTGCGCGGCAACATGGCGACGATGCGTTCCACATCGGGGATGAATCCCATGTCGAGCATGCGGTCCGCTTCGTCGATCACCAGAAGCTTGGCGTCGGTGAGCAGCAGGCCGCCGCGTTCGAACACGTCGATCAGCCGGCCAGGGGTCGCGATCACCACATCGACGCCGCGCGCCAGCAACTCGCGCTGATCGCTCATGCTCTCGCCGCCAATGACGAGGGCGTGCGTGAGCTTGAGATATTTGCCGTATTTGACGAAATTCTCCGCCACCTGGAGGGCGAGTTCGCGGGTCGGCTCGAGTATCAGGCTACGCGGCATGCGGGCGCGGGCGCGCGAGCCGGCGAGAATATCGAGCATCGGCAGGGTGAAGCCGGCGGTCTTGCCGGTGCCGGTCTGCGCGCAGCCGAGCACGTCGCGCCCCATCAGCACCATCGGGATCGCCTGCGCCTGGATCGGGGTCGGCGTGAGATAGCCCATCTCATGCACCGCGCGCAGGATCGGCTCGGAGAGGCCAAGATCGTCGAAGATCACCGGCGGGGTGGTTGTCGGCGCGCTTTGCGGCGTCGCTTCGCCGTCGCTTTCGGGGGGGGGGAGGATTTCGGACACTCGATGCTTTCACAATGCCGCGCGCTTGGCCTGCGCGCGCGATGGTCTTGGGGTCGCGCGATGGTCATCGCGGAAGCGGTCGCGGCGAACTGCCGCAACACGGGTGCCTGATATCTGCAAGCCGGGCGGTAAAGTCAAGGTAGCGGGGTGCTTATAAACCGGGCGCCGACCCGCACGCCCCACGCGGCCACCACACAAGTATACTAAGCGTGACTGGCAGCGTGGGCACGCGGGCCGGCGCCAACATTCAAACTGAGTGACTACCGCTCTGTTTCCATTATGGTCATGTCCTGATAATATCAGTAACAGATCATCATGGGTGTTGATACCAAGCACATTGATATACGTGATACCTGTCTAAGCAGAGGTACGTTGGTTGGCCAACGGAGGCGGCGTATGCTCTGCATTGAGGGTGAGGGCTTTAAGTTCGTTATGGATAGCTCGGTCGAGCGCGTCGGCGTTGGCGAAGGTTTGGTGGGCGAAGTGATGCGCCTTGAGATCGCGCCAGACGGCTTCGATGTCGTTCGGTTCCGGCGCATATTAGGGCAGCCACTCGACGGTCAGCCAGTGAGCGCGGGTGGCCAGTGCGGCTCGCGAGGGTTTGCTGGTGGGATTGGGCCATTGTCTTCGACTAGCACCACCGGCCTGGTGGGTTGCCCTGGCTTTGGATCGTAGAGCCTGTCCAGTTGTTCGCGATGGGTGATGAAGTCGTTGCTGCGCTTGGTCGGGCTGATGCGAACGCCCGCGCGCGTTTCGATCTCGGCGCGCAGGCGGGGGCTGTCCAGTTGTGCCGGTCGGCCACTGGTTCCTCCAGCAGCGGCACAGCCACCCGCAGGGCCGCCTCGCTCTTCACCGGCGTCGGGCCGGGCGCTACGGTCGCTCTCGGGGCCTTGACGCCGCTGCGCATGAAGTCGCCGCGCCACAGGCGGACCGTGTCTTCACGCACGCCAAACGCCTCGGTGATCCGCAGGCTGGTCCAGCCGGCCAGCGTCTGCAGCACGGCACGTTGTCTGTCGGTTGCCGAGAGGGGCGATCTTCCAGTCATGCCTACCACATGCAAATCAGTGCAGGCAGAGAATCAGACCACTAAACGTTGGTCAAACAAGCAGAGTCTGTCTAGCATCGGCCGCAGCACCGTATACCATGATTCGAGCGGTGTCCCCGCTCTCGGCAGCGGTAGGCTGTAGACCGGCACCGTAATCGCAACACCGAACATGATGTCGCTCAGAACTTACCAGCCGTCGCGCCAGAAATCTGCTCAAGATCGATGCTACGCCGTCACGCGGGGCTGGGTGTTTTCGCCGTCATCTGGTCCACCGCCTCCAGCGCCTGTGCCGCATACATCACCGACGGGCCTGCGCCCATGTACACCGCCATCGCCAAGGTCTCGGCCACCGCGGCGCGCGAGGCGCCGGCCTTGACTGCGCCCTCGGCGTGATAGGCGATGCAGGGTGCGCAGCGGACGGCGACGCTGATGGCAAGCGCCACCAACTCCTTGGTCTTGGCATCTAATGCATCCCCGCCATGCGCTGCGGAGGCCATGGCCGAGAATGTCTTCATCACCTCCGGCGCGGCCTGGCGCAGGTCCCGCACCGCACCGTTCATGTTGCTGATCAGCGCCATCCAGTCTTCGACCATCGTTTTGCTCCTTGCTGTTGGGGTGGAAACGAGTTTCGCTCAGGTGACCCGTTTGCGGAAGAGCCAGCCGGCGGTGGCGAGACTGGCCACAGCGATCAGCGCCATCGGCCAGTATTGCCCGGCAAGCGCGTCCACGCTCGCCTCTTCCAAAAACACACTTCGTACGATCGCCAGGAAGTAGCGCATCGGATTGATCAACGTGAGATCCTGCACCCAAACGGGCATATTGGCGATCGGCGTTGCAAAGCCCGAGAGGATGATGGACGGGACCATGAACAAAAACGCGCCGAGCAGCGCCTGCTGCTGGGTGGCTGCCAGCGCGGAGATCGCAAGCCCGATCCCGGTCACCGCGGTGACGAACAGGACCAGCCCTAGATAGAGCGGCAGCAGGCCGCCGCGCAGGGGCACCTTGAACCAGAGCACCGCCGCGGCGATGATCACCGAGGCCTCGAACAGGCCGATCAGCAATCCCGGCAGTCCCTTGCCCAACAGAATGTCAATCGGGCGCATAGGGGTGACCAGCAGTTGGTCGAACGTGCCGGCCTCGCGCTCGCGCGCCACTGACAGCCCCACCACCAGCAAGGTCACGACCTGCGTCAGCAGGGCGACGATGCCGGGCACGATGAACCAGCGCGAACGCAGCGTCGGGTTGAAGCGCGCACGCATGTCGAGCACCGCGGGCGGGGCCGGGCGTCCATGAGCGGCGCTCCAGGACAGCGAGAAATCATTCAGGATAGTGTTGGCATAGCCCTCGATCAGCAACGCGGTGTTGGAGTTGCGGCCATCGACGATCGCCTGCAACGGCGCCGGCGGGCCGGTGAGCAGGTCGCGGGTGAAACGACGGTCGATCACCAGCACCAACTGCACCTGGCGCGAATCGATCAGCTCGTCGATTCGGCTCGGACTGCGCAGCATCGCCACCAGACGGAAGGTGGGCGCGCCGAGGAATTGGGCCACCAGTTCGCGGGAGGCCTGACTCGGGTCCTGATCGTAGATCGCCACCGGCACATGGTTGAGATCGAACGTCGCGGCATAGCCGAACACCAGCAGCTGGATCAGCGGCGGACCGATCAGCACCATGCGGCTCTTCGCGTCGCGCAGCACCGCGAGCATCTCCTTCACGATCAGCGCCATGATCTGCCGGATCATCTGCCTAATCCAGCCGCTTGCGCGCAGTACCCCGCGCGAGACCGAGAAAGATCGCCGCCATCACCAGCAACGCCAGGGCGTTGGGCAGGATCACCGACCACACATCGCCGGCCAGGAACACCGATTGAAGAATGACAACGAAATATCGCGCCGCGACGACATGCGTGACGATCTGCACCACACGCGGCATCGAATTGATGTCGAACACGAAGCCCGAGAGGATAAAAGCGGGGAGAAAGGTGGTGATGATGGCGATCTGACCAGCCACGAACTGATTTCGGGCAAACCCTGAAATCAGCAGCCCCATCCCGAGTGCGGCCAGCATGAACAGCGCCGATGTGGCGGTGAGCACCCAGATCGAACCTTGCAACGGCTCGCCGAACAGGAACACCGCGATGGCGACCGAACCCGCCATGCCGCCCATGCCCAGCACGAAATACGGGATCAGCTTGGCAAGCAGGATCTCATTGATGGCTACGCGCGTGACCATCAGCGCCTCCATCGTGCCGCGCTCCCATTCGCGTGCGATCACCAGCGCGGTCAGTAGCGCGCCGGTGAGCGTCATGATCATCGCGATCAGGCCCGGTACCAGGTAATCACGGCTGTCTACGGCGGGGTTGAAGCGGACCTGCGGCTGCACCGAGAACGGCAGCGCCGAGCCGCCGCCCGCGGCCTTGGCACGCGCGGTTAGCCAGGTGGCCCAGACCTGCTGCACATATCCCTCGATGATCCGGGCGGTGTTGGCATCGACGCCACTGACGATCACGCCGATCGGCGCGTTGCCGCCGGCCTCGGCGCGGCGCGCGAAATCGCTCGGCAACCAGACGATGCCCTGCACGGCATGCGCGGCCATCGCGCGCTCGGCGCCCTGGATGGTCAGGAAGCGTTGCGGCCGGAAGAAGGGAGAGTGGGAGAACTGGCTGGTAAAGCTGGATGATATGGCGCTTGGCTTTTGCACCACCAGCGCGATCGGCACATTGCGGGCATCGAGGGTGACACCGTAGCCAAAGATCAGCAGCAGTACCGCAGGCAGGACGAAGGCGATTGCGAGCGCCGAGGGATCGCGCCAGATCTGCAGCGATTCCTTGCGCAGCAACCCATACAGACGGCGAAGAGCACCAGAGTTCATGCCGCGTGCGCCGGCTGCCTGGGTGACCCGATCACGGCGATGAAGGCGTCTTCCATGGTGGGGTCGGGCCGCGCTTCGGTGCGCGCGGCCCGCTTGATCGCCTCGGGTTCGCCGGCCGCCAGAACCTTACCCTGCGCCATGATCACCAGCCGGTCACAGTATTCCGCTTCCTCCATGAAGTGTGTCGTTACCAAAACGGTTACGCCAGCCTCGGCCAGCGCGTTGATGCGGCGCCAGAACTCGCGCCGCGCCAGCGGATCGACGCCGGAGGTGGGTTCATCGAGGAATAGGATCTCGGGCTCGTGCATCAGCGCGCAGGCCAGCGCCAGCCGCTGCTTGAAGCCGAGCGGCAGGTCGCGTGCAGTCGCATCGCGCCTCGCTCCGAGTTCGAACTCCGTCTCGGCCCACGCGATCCGCGCGCGTTGGCGTGCACCCCTCAGGCGATAGGCGCTGGAGAAGAAACGTAGGTTCTGAGCGACTGAAAGATCGCCGTAGAGCGAGAATTTCTGCGCCATATAGCCGATCCGCCCGCGCGCTGGGGCAGCGGCGGTGCGCAGATCGAAGCCGGCCACGCGCAGGGTTCCGGCGGAAGGCGGCAGCAAGCCGCACAACATGCGGAAGGTCGTGGATTTGCCCGCCCCATTGGCGCCGAGCAGGCCAAAAATCTCGCCCCGCGCGACGGTGAAGCTCACGTCGTCCACGGCGACGAAGGTGCCGAAGCGGCGGGTGAGATGGGCGATCGCAATCACGTCCCCGCTCGGCATCTGCGGCGTTGTCGGTGGTAAAGCGACGGTCGCGGATGGAGGCGGTGCCGGGGTCGTGTCCAGCGCCCGCAGGCGCGCCACGAAACTGTCCTCGAACCGCGGCGGTGTCGGGATGAGCACCAGGTCCGGCGCCTCGGCAACCAGCCCCGCGGCGACCGGCGGCGTGGCCTCCGCCCTTACCACCCGCACGCGGCTGCCCTGGATCACCGCGTCGATCACGCCAGGCGCCTGCGCGAGCCGCGCCTGCAAGCGCCGTCGTCCCAGACTGGCCGTGGCGAAGAAGCTGCGGCCAGCCATCTCGGCGGTGAACTGGCCCGGTTTGCCGTGGCCGAGCAGCCGTCCCTCATGGATCAGCAGAACGCTATCGCAACGTTCCGCCTCGTCCAGATAGGCGGTGCTGAACACCACTGTCATATGGGCTTCGCGGGTCAGGTGATCGATGATCTGCCACAACTCGCGCCGCGACACTGGATCGACACCGACGGTCGGTTCATCGAGCAACAGCAGATCCGGCGGATGCACCAGGGTGCAGGCAAGGCCAAGTTTCTGCTTCATGCCGCCTGATAGGCGCCCCGCCATGCGCGCGGTGAAGGACGCAAGCCCGGTCATGCGCAGCAACTCGGCGTAGCGTGTGGTGCGCTCGCCGCGCGGCACGCCCTGCAGATCGGCATAGAGATCGAGGTTCTCGGCCACGCTCAGGTCTTCGTACAACCCGAATCGCTGCGGCATGTAACCGAGCCGCGCCTGAACTGCTAGCGGATTGCGCGCGACATCGATCCCCAGCACCTCGATGCGACCGGCATCGATACGCAGCAGGCCGGCGATCAGTCGCATCAGCGTGGTCTTGCCGGCTCCGTCCGGGCCGATCAGCCCGGTGACGGCGCCGCGTGCGGCTTCGGCGGTAATGCCGTCGAGCGCGGTGAGGACCCGTTTGCCGGCGCGAAAGGTGTGGCGTACATCGGCAAGCGACAGTGCCGGCTGCGGCGCATGACCTGTGGGGCTACCGGCCGGCATTGGTCGGGACACAGCCTGGGGGCACCGCGGATGCAGCCTGGGCGACGTCGATATGCACGCTTGCAGGCATCCCGAGACGGAGCTCGCCCTGCGCATCGCAGACATAGACGCGCAACTGGTAGACCAGTGCCGTGCGCAGTTCCGGTGTCTCGACCGTCTTCGGTGTGAACTCGGCGGTGGGCGATAGATAGCCGATCCAGCCGTGATAGACGTGTCCGGGATAGCTGTCGGTCTCGACCGTCGCCATCATGCCGAGCCGAACATGCCCAAGGTCGCTCTCCGGTACATAGGCGCGTACCCAGAGCGGGCTTGGCAGCGCAATCGTGAACACCGGCGCGGACGGCGAGGCCATATCACCCGGCTCCAGGATGCGATCCTCCACCACGCCGTCGGAGGGGGCGTAGAGCTTAGGGCCTGAGCCCGGATAACTGCATCACTCGTCTGGTCGCCTCGGCGCGAAGGTGTAGTTCCACTCGCCGTGGAAGTCGTCTGTCTGGATGTTGAGGGCGGCCATTTCGGCGTCGGAGACCTTGATTCCTTTGTC
>DAHXNW010000176.1 GCA_027365195.1 Acetobacteraceae bacterium | reverse complement strand
CGCCTTCGAGAGCCCGCCCGGGCGCAGCATCAGCGCGTCGTGATAGGCGAAGAAGGCGCGGAACTCCTCCGGCCGATGCGCGAGAGCGAGGAACACGTTGGGCACGAAGCCGGATTTCTCCTGCACCGCGAGGATGCGCGCGCGGATGTCCTCGGGCATCTCGGCAAGGCTCGGGACGGCGAAGCGGCTGATCGGCGCTGCGGTCATGTTGTTTCTCCTTGAACTTGCTTGCGCGCGGCACGCGCCGCGCGGATCAGGGCGGCGCGCACGCCATCGGCATCGGCAACCGGCGCCGGCCAGTCGATCCGCCGCACGATCTCGCCAGAGGCCAGATCGCAGCCATCGACATCCACCGCAACCATCGCCCAGTCGCCCGCCTCGCCAGCCAACAAGGCCAGCGTATCGGCATGGTCCGCATTGCAATGCGCCATGATCGCCGCCGCAGCGGCCGCCACCGCCGCCACCGCCGCCGCATCGGGCAGCAGATCTCCGGCCGGGATGCGATGCGCGCGGGCGAAACCACCGACCAGATTGGCGCGCTCCGGACGCAGGCGCCAGAGTGAGAAATCGCCGAAATCGGCATAGAGCGTGGCATAGGGATGGATCGCCAGATACTGCGCCTTCATCCCCCCCGGCTCGGCGAGGCGTTCGGCGGTGGCGAGCAGCGTCACGCGCGGCGCGGTCTGCGGATTGCGCTCCGCCGGCGTCCCGCTCACCAGCAGCGCGCAACGCGGTTCGGCGAGCAGTTGCCGGGTGTGCTCGGAGAGGCTGGAGAGCAGCAGCAGCGGCGAGAGATCGGCGGTGCAGGCCGGCGTGACCAGGGCGGCGAAGGGCTGCCCGTCGGCGACCGTCGCGAGCGTCGCCATGCGTGCGGCGCGCAGCAGCCGGCGCGCCTGCCACGCCGGCGGCGGTTCGGCGCCAAGTTCGGAGGGAGCTTCGGCTTCGGCCATGGTCTGTTCACCCTTTACCCTGATTTCGTCATGCGCCATGCTGCGCCCCGCGCCGGATGCTTGCCACGGCGGAGGCGGAGTGCGCATGAAACAGACCATCGCTCTCGTGGACGACGACCGCAATATCCTCACCAGCGTGACGATGACGCTGGAGCAGGAGGGGTTCATCGTGCGCAGCTATACCGACGGCGAGAGCGCGCTGCAGGCGCTCATCGCCCGCCCGGTCGATCTCGCCGTGCTCGACATCAAAATGCCGCGCATGGACGGGATGGAATTGTTGCAGCGGCTGCGCGCGCGCTCCGCCCTGCCGGTGATCTTTCTCACCAGCAAGGACGAGGAGGTAGACGAGCTGATGGGCCTGCGCCTCGGCGCCGATGACTACATCACCAAGCCGTTCAGCCAGCGCCTGCTGATCGAGCGCATCCGCGCCCTGCTGCGGCGCAACGAGACGAGCCGCGCCGAGGGGTCCGGGGCTGCGCCCTCGGGCATTCTGCGGCGCGGCGACCTCACCCTCGACGACACCAAGCATCAATGCCTCTGGCACGAACGCGACATCCAGCTCACCGTCACCGAATTCCTGCTGCTCAAATCGCTCGCCGCCCGGCCCGGCATGGTCAAATCGCGCGACCAGCTGATCGATGCCGCCTATGGCGAGAACACTTATGTCGACGATCGTACCATCGACAGCCACGTCAAGCGGGTGCGCAAAAAATTCCGCGCGGTGGACAACAGTTTCAACGCCATCGAGACGCTCTACGGCATCGGCTACCGCTACAAGGAGGCATGAGCACGCATGCCGGATGGCAGCCTCATGCCGCGCGCCGCGAGCCGCACGCCACGCGCGCGCTGGGTCTCGCCGCTGCTGCGCCGCATTCTGCTGGTCAATGCGCTGCCGCTCGCGCTGCTGGTCGCCGCCCTGCTGTATCTCGACCAGTATCAGAGCGGCCTGCTGCAGGCCGAGGTTCTCACCTTGCGCGAGCAGGCACGGATCTATGCCGGCGCCCTCGGCGAGGCGGCGGTGAAACTCGGCGATACCGATAATCCGAAGCTGGTGGCGGATCTCGCGCGCCCGCTGCTGCGCCGGCTGACCGAGCCGACGCCGAATGCGCAGGCGCGGCTCTATGCGCCCGATGGCGCGCTGCTCGCCGACAGCCGGGTGCGCGAGGGGGCCGGCGGCGCGGTCAGCACCGAGCCCTTGGCACCGGCGGTCGATCGCGGCTGGCTGCTGGCGCTGATCGGCGCGGTGTACGACCGGCTGCTGGCGCTGCTGCCGCATGAGGGGGCGGGGACGGTGATCGCCATCGGCACCAGCACCGCCGGGCTCGACTGGCAGCCCGATCTGCGCGCCGAATTGCGCCGCGACGATGCCAACCAGGCGCGCGAGATGCCGCCCTATATCCGCCGCACCGCCGATAATCGCCTGCTCGTCACCGTCGCCGCCCCGGTGCAGCATGATCGCCACACCGTCGGCATCGTGCTGCTCACCCGCGAGGCGCGCGAGGTGGACGCCAGCCTGTTCACCGTCAGGATGTCGATCCTGGCGCTGTTCAGCCTCGCCCTCGGGCTGACCGTGATCATGTCGTGGTATCTCTCGCTCACCATCGCCCGGCCGATTCTGCGCCTCGCGCGGGCGGCGGAGCGGATGCGCGAGGGGCGCGCGCGCGAGGGGGATGCGGTGCCGCTCCCGCTGCTGGCGCGGCGCGACGAGATCGGCGAGTTGGCCCACGCGCTCGCCGACAGTGCCGCGGCCCTTTGGGCGCGGATGGATGCGATCGAGCGCTTCGCCGCCGATGTCGCGCATGAGATCAAGAACCCGCTCTCCTCCATCCGCAGCGCCATCGAAACGCTGCGCCGCATCGAGGATGCCGGGCAGCAGCGCCGCCTGCTCGGCATCATCGCCGAGGATGTCATGCGGCTCGACCGGCTGATCACCGACATCAGCGACGCGAGCCGGGTGGATGCCGAACTGTCGCGCGAGGCGAGCGAGGAGGTGGACGTCGCACCGATTCTGGCCACGCTCGCCGAGATCGACAGCGCCACCCGCGCGCCGGGCGACCCGCATCTCGACATCGAGGCGCCGGCGGAGGGGTTGGTGGTGCGCGCGGTCGCCGACCGGCTGGTGCAGGTGCTGCGCAACCTGATCGGCAACGCCCGCTCGTTCAGCCCGCCGGGCGGGCGCATCCTGGTCCGCGCCGCCGAGATCGGCGGCAACATCGAGGTCGTGGTGGAGGATGCGGGGCCAGGGATTCCCGAGGCGCGGCTCGAACACGTCTTCGAGCGTTTCTATTCCGAGCGGCCGCAGGGCGAGCATTTCGGCCAGCACTCCGGCCTCGGGCTGTCGATCAGCCGGCAGATCGTCGAAGCCTTGAAGGGACGCCTCAGCGCGGAGAACCGGCGCGATCCGGCAGGAGACGTGCTCGGCGCGCGCTTCATCCTGCGGCTGCCCAAGGCATGAGCGAGCGGAGCAAGGCGAGCGTGCGGCTCACCGCCCTGATCGTCGCCTGCGCGCTGTTCATGCAGACGCTCGATTCCACCGTCATCGCCACCGCGCTCCCCACCATGGCGCGCGCCTTCGGCGCCGATCCGGGGCGGATGAACATCGCTCTCACCGCCTATCTGCTCAGCCTCGCGGTGTTCATCCCGGCCAGCGGCTGGATGGCCGACCGTTTCGGCACGCGCGGCGTGTTTCGCGCCGCGATCGTCGTCTTCACCCTCGGCTCGGTGCTCTGCGGGCGTGCCGACACGCTGGGCTTCCTGGTCGCCGCCCGCGTGCTCCAGGGCATCGGCGGGGCGATGATGGTGCCGGTCGGGCGGCTTCTGGTGCTGCGCTCGGTGCCGAAGGAGGAACTGGTCGCCGCCATGGCCTGGCTCAGCACGCCGGCCCTCCTCGGCCCGGTGATCGGCCCGCCGCTTGGGGGGTTGATCGTCACCTACACCTCCTGGCGCTGGATTTTCGACATCAACGTGCCGATCGGCGTGCTCGGCGTGGTGCTGGTCAGCCTGTTCGTGCCGGAAACGCATGAGCCGCGCCCCGGACGGCTCGATGCGCGCGGCCTGCTGCTCAGCGGCGTGTGCCTCGCCGGGCTGATGTTCGGCATGCAGCTCGCCGGGCGTGGCCTCGCCTCGCCTGAGCTGGTCGCGGCACTGGTCGCGGCGGGGCTGGCGGGTGGCCTCGGCTATGCCTGGCACGCCCGGCGTGTGGCGCAGCCGGTGCTCGACTTCACCCTGCTGCGCATCCCCACCTTCGCCGTCTCGGTGTTCGCTGGCACGCTGTTCCGCATCGGCATCGGCGCGCTGCCTTTTCTGTTGCCGCTGATGTTGCAGCTCGGCTTCGGCAAATCCCCGGCGCAGAGCGGCATGATCACCTTCGCCAGCGCCGCCGGGGCGATGGTGATGAAGCCGGCGACGCAATTCACGCTACGCCGGTTCGGCTTTCGCGCCACCTTGTTCTGGAACGGGCTGATCGCCGCCGTGCTGCTCGGGGTATGCGCTGCCTTTCGCCCGGTCTGGCCGCTCGCCGCAGTCTATCTCATTCTGCTCGCCGGCGGTTTTTTCCGCTCGCTGCAATTCACCGCCTACAATGCCATCGCCTATGCCGACATCGCCCGGCCACGGTTGAGTGCGGCGACCAGCCTTTATGCCACCATGCAACAGGTCTCGCTCGGCCTCGGCGTCGCCATCGGGGCGGCGGCGCTCGAGATCGGCATGGCGATCGGCGGCCATGCGCAACCGACGCTCGATGATTATTCCGCCGCCTTCCTGCTGGTCGCTGCTCTCTCCCTGCTCGCCGCGCCCCTCGCGCTGATGCTCCCCTCGGCGGCCGGGGCGGAAATCAGCGGCGCCCCGGCACGGCGGTAAAGCATCATGCGTTCAAGTGCCGTCTCGTTCAGGCGGGCCCTTTGCCCGCCCGGCTTTTCATCAGCGGCTGGATATGGCGGCCGAACTGATCCATGCCGAGGATGAAATCGTCGAAGGTGAGCATCAGCCCCTTGGTGCCCGGCACGGCGGCGGCCTCGTCAAGCATGCGCGCGACACTGGCGTAGGAGCCGACGATGGTGCCCATGTTGAAATTCACCGCCGACTCGGGCAGTGAAATGCTACGCGCGGTGGATGCATCCGAGGCGGTGGTATCGACGCTCGCCTGCCCGGCCATCCAGGAGAGCGCATCGACGTCCATGCCCGCCTTGTAGTGGCTCCATTTCGCCATCGCCGCCTCGTCCGTCTCATCGGCGATGACCATGAACAGCACATAGGCGCCCACATCCCGCCCGGTTGCCTGCACCGCGCTGATCAGCCTCTGGTTGCTGCCGGCGAAAGCGGCGGGGGTATTCAGCCCGGCGCCGAGGATGAAGTTGTAATCGCCATATTGCGCGGCGAACTGCATGCCCCGGTCGCTCTGCCCGGCGCAGACGATCTCCACCGGCGCCGAAGGCTGCGGGCTGAGCCGACAGTCGGTCATGGTGAAATAGCGGCCCTTGAAGTCCGATTTGCCGGCCTGCCACAATTCCTGCATCACCTGGACGTATTCCGTGCAGAAATCGTAACGATGCTGGAAATGCGCGTCGCCGGGCCACAGCCCCATCTGGGAATATTCGGCCTCGGCCCAGCCGGAGACGATGTTGATGCCGAAGCGGCCGGGCGCGATGGAATCGATCGTCGAGGCCATGCGCGCGACGATGGCGGGCGGCATGGTGAGCACCGCGACGGAGGCGAACAGCTTGATCCGCCGGGTCACGGCGGCGAGGCCCGCCATCAGGGTGAAGGATTCCAGATTATGGTCCCAGAACTCGCTCTTGCCGCCGAAGCCGCGCAGCTTGATCATCGAGAGAGCGAATTCGAGCCCGTAATACTCGGCCTTCTGCACCACCTCCCGGTTGAGATCGAAGCTTGGCATATATTGTGGGGATGTGGTCGAGATCAGCCAGCCATTGTTGCCGATCGGGATGAAGACGCCGATGTCCATGCGTGAGACTTTCCTGTTTCAGTCGGAACAAAACTACGTGTGATCGCCGAGGGCGCGCAAGTTTTTCACGCGCATCGGATAAAAAATTAACCCTCTGTCCCTACCCTGCCTCCATGGCGCGAGGGTGAGGCGGGCATGGGCTTACTGATCAGGATCGCGGCATCGAAACCGGCGGGGTCGAGCGAGGCTCAACCAGCCCTATCCCTCGAACAGAGGGGGACGATCGACGGGGCCGCCATCGGCGAGCATTTCGTCAACCTCACTCTGGCCGACGGTCTGTTTTTCGGCGATGGCTCCGGTCAGCGAATCTCCTACCCGACCACACTATGACCAAGACTGGTCACGCCGAATAAAGCAATCTGCGTGCCGTCGGTCAGCCGCAGGACGGTGTTGCCACCGCTGGCACTCTCGCCCGCCACCCCGCCGGCGCCATAGCCGAACAGATCGATCTGATCGACACCGGGTTTGAAGCCCACGATCTGGTCCTGCCCGCCGGCATAGCCGTTGATGAACACATAGGCATCGGCGCCGGTGCCGCTCACCAGCGTGGCGTTGCCAGACTGCACCACGACGGTATCGGCGGCGGCGTTCTGGCCGACCAGCAGCATATGGCCGCGGCCACTGAACACGGTGGAATTGCCGCTGCCGGCGAACACCGTGGACTGTCCGCTGCCGCCGACGAAGGTCTGGTTGCCGGTCCCGCCCACCATCGTGCTCGCACCGGACCCGCCCACCACGACGCTCGCCCCGCTACCGCCGCCGAGAATATCCTGCCCGCTGCCGCCGTAGAGCGTGTCCTGCCCGAGACCGCCCCACATCGCATCGAAGCCGGCGTTGCCCACCAGCACGGCACTGCCGCCATTGCCGCCGACCAGCGTGTCATTGCCGCTCGCGGTGCCGAACACCGTCGAGGCGCCGGCGGCGGCGAACACCAGATCGCCGGGGGCGGCGGCGATGGTGGTATTGCCACCGCCGGCGACCAGCGTGTCGCCGCCGGCCGGGCTGCTGTCGATCGTCGTGTCGCCGCCGTTCGAGACCAGCACGTTATGGCCGCCGCTGCCGCCGGCCAGCGTGCCGCCGCCGGTGCCACCGAACACCGTGCTGCTGCCGCTGCTGCCGAGGAAGCTGAGGAGCGATTGTCCGCCGGTGATCGAGACCGCGCCCGCCGTCGCGCCGATGGTGTCGGTGCCGGCGCTGATCGCCACCGCATCGCTGCCGAGGAGGTTGCTCAGGTCGATCGCGCCGCTGAGGTCGAGCGTGCCGGTGCCGGCGATCGGCGCGGTGACATCGAGCGTGCCGGCGCTGGCGACGATGCGGCTCGCCGCCGTGCCCTCGAGCACGATGGTGTTGGCGAAGCTGGCTCCGCCGGCGACGCTGCTCGCCAGCGTGCCGCCCTGCAGCACCAGCAGATCGCCGGTGGCGATGCCCGATGCCTGCTGCGTCTGCGTGGCCGCGAGCGAGACGGTGGTCGACGGGGTGGCATCGAAGCCGACCACGCTCGACCCCGTGGCGCCGCCGCTGTTCAGCGCGAGGAGCGTCGTTGCGGCAACGCCGGAGAGCGCGAGCGTCGCACTGCCGCCCGGCCCGCTGAGGCCGAGCGCGCTGCCGGCGAGGCTCACCTGCTCGGCTGCGCTGTCGGCGATGCCAGGGAGCGCGAGCGTATCGCCCGGCGCGAAGCCGGCGATGGTACCCGCGAACGCGCCGACATCGCCGAGCGTCATGCTGCCGGCGCCGGCGAAGGCGAGGGTCTGCGAGGCGGCGACCGCGCCGGCGAAGGTAGCGGCAGACCCATTGCCGAGGATCAGCGTGCCGGTATTGCCGTTGTCGGCCTGTAGCGGCCCGGTGGTGGTCAGGCTGGTATCGAGGCTCAGCGTGCCGTCGTTGATGATGGTGATGGCATTGCCGGCGATGGTGTCGGTGACCGGGTCGGTCCAGTTGCCGCCGGGATCGATATGCAGCGTGCCGAAATTGGCCAGGCCGCCGGTCAGCGTGCCGGTGCCGGCGGCCAATGTGAGGCTGTTGGCCGCACTCGCGCTGCCCACCACGGCGCCCACGAACACGCCGCCGGGATCGAGCGTGATCTGCGCCGCGCCGGTGCCG
>DAHXNW010000161.1 GCA_027365195.1 Acetobacteraceae bacterium | reverse complement strand
CCCTGAGCTTCGCCGCCTGCGCCTGGCGCGGCGGCTTTGGCTGGCTGCTGCCCTGGCGCATCCTGGCCGGGGCGGCCGGCGGCGTGCTGATGGTGCTCGCCGGGCCTGCGGTGCAGGCGGCGGTGGCACCGGCGAGGCGCGTCTCGCCGGCGGTCTGGTGGTGGCGGGAGTGGGCATTGGCATCATCGTCGGCGCCGCCCTGGTGCCGGCGCTGCTGCCGCGTGGCCTGCCGGCGACCTGGTGGGCGCTCGCCGCCGCCGCGCTGCTGGTGAGCGCCCTCGCCTGGCGCGACATGCCCGACGCGCCGGCGCCGCCGCGCCGCACCGGCCCGCGCGAGGCCGCCTCGGCCGACGCCCTCCGGCTGCTCGCGCTCTATGCGCTGGCGGCGGTGGCGGCGGCACCGTTCATGCTGTGGTGGCCGGATTTCATCATTCGTGGACTTGGGCGCAGCACCGGCTTCGCCGCCGGGCTGTGGCTGATCTACGGCCTCGCCGCCGCCGCCGGGCCGGCGCTGTTCGGTCGGCTGGCGGACCGCATCGGCAGCGAGCGCAGCCTCGCGGCGGCGCTGCTGGCGCAGGCGCTGGCCCTCGCCTTGCCGCTGCTGACCGGCTCCGGCGCGGCGCTGCTGCTCGCCACCGCACTGGCCGGCGCGACCGCGATCGGGCTGACCGCGCTCGCCCTCACCCGCGCCCGCGAAGTGGCCGGTGCTGCGGCGCCGGCGCTGTGGAGCACCGCGACCGCCGCCTATGGCGCGGCACAAACCCTCACCGGCTTCGCCCTTGCCTGGCTCTATGCCCAAAGCGGCAGCCATCTGCCGCTGTTCGCGGCCGGGCTGCTCGCCGGGCTGCTCGCGTTGCCGCTGACGCGGTGGGGGCGGACCGTGCAGGCTGAAAACTAACCTAACACGCAACGCTCTGCCTATACGCGCATAGTGTTATGCTATATTAACGTTTACGAGAATCCGTGTTGGTGGCGCTTGCAGTGATCCGGGGGGATGGCAAGGCTTTTGGAGCGTTTGCAGATCAACTGCGTCCTGCTGGCGCGTTGCGCCGTCGGCATCGCCTGCCTGATGGCGGCGCCGGCGTGGGCCCAGCGGCTCTCCACCCCGCTCACCGGCAATGCGGTGCCGCAAGGCTCGCCGATCCCCCGGCTGATGCCGCCAGAACTGCCCGAGGTCGGTCCCGGTCTGCTCACCCCGCCGGCGCAACCGAACGGGCAGACGCCGGCGATCGCCGTGCCGGTGAAACAGGTGCGCATCGAGGGGACGACGATCTATCCGCCGGCCAAGCTCGCCAAGCTCACCGCCGGGCTGGTCGGCGCCGCCGTGCCGCTCCGCGCCATCGAGGCGGCGCGGCTCGCCATCCTCAATCTCTACCGTCAGCACGGCTATGTGCTGAGCAGCGTCTCCGCCGCCCTCGGCGCCGACGGCACGCTGCGCTACGTGGTGACGGAGGGCCACATCGTCGCGGTGAAATTATCCGGCGACATCGGGCCGGCGGGTACCCAGGTGCTGCGCTTTCTCGACAATCTTACCCGGCTGCCGGTGGTCGATGCCGCCTCGCTGGAGCGCTGGTTGCTGCTCGCCGGCGACATCCCCGGCGTGAGCGTGCATGCCGTGCTGCGCCCCTCGCCCGACGAGCCGGGGGCGCTCACGCTGATCGCCGAAGTCAGCCGGCGCGCCGTCTCCGGCCTGCTCACCGCCGATAATTACGATTTCCCGCTGACCGGTTCGGAGGAGGGGCTGGCGGTGCTCGATCTCAACAGCTTCACCGAATTCGGCGAGCAGAGCGAGGTTTCGCTCTATGGCACCAACGGGTTGCGCCAGGTGTTTGGCCAAGCCTCCGAACAGCTCTACGCCGGCGCCTCGGGGCTGAAAATCCGCCTCTATGCCGGCACCGGCTACGCCGACCCCACCGGCTTTCTGCGCACCATCGGCTATCAGGGGCTGGTGACCGATGGCGGCATCTCCGCCTCCTACCCGCTGATCCGTTCGCGCCAGCAAACCCTCACTTTGTCCGGCTATCTCGATGCGATCGAGGACGAGATCCGCACCGACACCGGCCCACAGGGCCAGCAGACGCGTGCCAGCCGCGATTCGCTGCGCATCGCGCGGGTGGCGGGGGATTATGCGTTGCAGGATCTGTTCGCCGGCACCGACCGTCCGGCGGTGAATGTGCTCGATGCGCGGCTCTCGCAAGGGATCTCGGCGCTGGGCGGCACGACGAACAGCAATCCGCTGCCCTCGCGGCCGGGCGAGAATGTGAATTTCACCAAGCTCGACGCCGAGATTTCGCGCACGCAGACGCTGTTCTATCCATGGGATGGCGCCAATGTCGCCTTCAAGGGCCTGCTCGCCGGGCAGATCTCGAACAGCGTGCTGCCGGCGGTGGAGCAGTATTTCCTCGGCGGCCCGAACTTTACCCGTGGCTATTACGAGGGCCAGGTGGTGGGCGACAATGCGCTGGTCTGGACGGCGGAATTGCAGCTCAATACCGGCTTCGAGGCAACGCTGCTGCAACGCGCGCTGCATGTCGGCACGCAGTTCTATCTGTTCTACGACGGCGGCCAAGTGTGGCAGAACACCGCGCAGGAGCCGAACTACACGCTCTCCTCCGAAGGCATCGGCGCGCGCTTCGACGTGACGCAGAACACCGAGATCGACGTCATCGGCGTGGTGCGCAACACCCGCCAGCCGATCGGCCTGCCCGGACAGACCACGCCGCTCAGCGGCGAGGCGGCCTATTGGCAGGTCGTGGTGCGGTTCTGATGCGCGCGACGCATCGCCACCTGCTGCTCGCCAGCAGCGCGCTCGCGAGCAGCCTCGCGCTCGCGAGCCTCGCGCCGGCGCTCGCGCAATCGGCGCTGACCCAGCCGACCGGCGGCCGGGTGATCGCCGGCAGCGCCAGCATCGGCCAGTCCGGCGGCACCACCACGATCACCCAGGGCAGCGGGCAGGCCAGCATCGACTGGCAGAGCTTCAACCTCGGCGCCCACGCGCGGGTGGATTTCGTGCAGCCCTCGTCCCATGCGCTGACGATCAACGAGGTCGCCGCCGGCAATCCCTCCACCATCGCCGGGCGGATCGAGGCGAACGGGCAGATCGTGCTGATCAATCCCTCCGGCGTGGTGTTCACCAAGGGGGCGGAGGTGAATGCCGCGAGCGTCGTGGTCGCGACGGCGGCCACCAGCACGGCGCGCGCCAATGCGGCGCGGCTGCGCCTGAACCAGCCCGGCAAGCCGGGGGCGTCGATCGTCAATGCCGGGACCATCACGGTGCGCGAGGCCGGGCTCGCCGCCCTGGTGGCGCCGCGGGTCGCCAATCAGGGTGTCATCACCGCGAAGCTCGGCCATGTCGTGCTCGCCGGCCAGCCGACGGCCACACTCGATCTTTATGGCGACGGGCTGCTCGCCTTCGACGTCTCGCGCCAGACGGCGGTGGTGAGCGGCAATGGGCAGAGTGCAACGGTGCTGGTCACCAACAGCGGGCTGATCCGTGCCGACGGCGGCAGTGTCCGGCTCAGCGCCGCCGCCGCCGATGGGGTGGTGCAGAGCCTGATCGACGCCGGCGGGCGCATCGTCGCCGACAGCCTCGCCGGCCACCCCGGCCGCATCGTGCTCGCCGGCACCGGCGGCGCGGTGGTGCTCGACGGCGCGCTGCTGGCGCGTGGCGAGACACCGGGCAGCGGCGGTGGAAGCATCGCCGTCAACGCGGCCAGCAGCGTGAGCCTCGCCAGTACCGCGCGCCTCGACGCCTCGGGACGGGCGGGTGGCGGGCGCATCGTGATCGGCGGGGGCGGGCATGGGCCACGCGCGGCGCGGATTTCGATCGCCGCCGGTGCTCGCCTTGCCGCCGATGCGACGGCGCGCGGCACTGGCGGGGTGATCCGTGTGCATGCCGCGGAGACCACGAGCGATGCCGGCACGATCAGCGCGCGCGGCGGCCCGGCGGGCGGCGATGGCGGCATGGTCGAGGTCTCCGGCGCCGAGGTTTCGCTCACCGGCCCGATCGACGCGGGTGCGCCGCATGGCGCGCTCGGCAGCGTGCTGCTCGATCCCACCAATCTGACCATCAGCAGCACCGGCTCGACGATCACGCCGGTCAACAACACCGATCCGAACGTGGCTTTCACCGCCGGGGGCACCAACGCCACCCTGACACCGGCGGCGATCGCAGCCCTGACCGGCAACATCCATCTGGAAGCGGCGAACAGCCTCACCGTCGCCTCACCGATCACGCTCACCACGACGGGACAGGCATTGAGCCTGGAGGCGGGCGGCAATCTGACGGTGAATGCCGCGATCACCACCAACGGAAACATCAGCCTGCTTGCCGGATCGCTCAACAGCCCGACGCCGAGCGCCACCGCTGCGCTGGCGCTGAATGCCGCCGTCTCGACCAGCAATGGCAACGTGACCCTCACCGCCGGCTCCGGCGGCATCGCCGTCGACGCGCCGCTGAGCCTGAGCGGCGCCCTCACCCTCGGCACCACCGGCGCGGTGACACAGAGTGCCGCGATCGCCGCCAGCGGCCTCGACGGTACCGCCGGGCAACTCACCCTCACCAACGCCGGAAACGCCATCGCAGCACTCGGCACGCTCACCGTCGGCGGCGGCCTCGATGTCACGACAGCGACCCCGCTGAGCATCGCCGGCCCGGTCAGCGGCGGACAGGTGACGCTGGTCACCACCAACGCACCGACCGCCACGCCCAGTCCGATCACCATCACCGGCACGCTCACCTCCGGCGACGTGATGAGCCTGAGTGCGCCAAGTGGCATCACCGAGACCGGCGGCGGCCTTTTGAGCGCGACGACGCTCATCGGCGCGTCGAACAATCCCGTCAGCCTGACCGGCGCCAACGTCATCCACAATCTGGGCAGCTTCACCCTCGGGCAGAGCAATTTCACCCTGACCGACACCGTGCCGCTCACCCTCACCGCCGGGCTGATCGGCGATACCATCGACAGCCTGGTGCAGTTCAACATGGGCGCCAACGCGCTCAGCCTCGCCGCCGGCTCCGAAATCGCCGCCCAGGCGCTGACGCTGAATGGCGGCGCGGTGAGCGAATCGCCGAGCGCAAAGCTCAATCTGATCACACTCACCGGCAGCGCCGCCTCGATCGCGCTGCCCAGTGCGACGAATTATTTCGAGCAGATCGGCCCGCTCAGCACCACCACCGGCAACCTTGAAGTGACGGTGCAGCCCAGGGATCAGACCCTGGGGTTCGGCGGCCGTATAGCGGTACCCACGGGCCAGACGTTGGCATTGACGTCCGACCTGATGCAGTTCGACCCCGGCGTCACCCTCGCCGCCCCCGGCGGCACGATCGCGCTGGCGCCGACCAGCGCGGGGCAGTTGATCGATGTCTATGCCGGCGCGATCATCAACGGGTCGCTCAACGTGCTCGGGCTGAACAGCGGCGAATTCAGCCATTTCACCGCCAATACGCTGCAACTCGGGAGCGCCACCGCCGGGGCGATCACCCTCGGCTTCGGTGCCAACCCGACGCTCACCCTGCCGTTCAACACGCTCACCCTGCTGAGTGCCGGGCCGGTGACGCAGGGTGACGCGCTCGCCGTCAATACCATTGCCGGCAATGCCGCCTCGCTCACCCTCGCCAATGCCGGCAATGCGATCCAGACACTGGGCAATATCACGACGACCGGCGCGCTCAGCCTCGCCACCGCCGATCCGCTCGCCATCACCGGAGCCGTCACTGCCGGCAGCGTCGCCCTCGACACCCCGGCGGCGATCAGCGAGGCGGCCGGCGGCGTGCTGAATGCCGGCACGTTCGCCGCGAACGCCGCCTCGCTCAGCCTCACCAGCGCGGCCAACGCCATCGCCACTCTCGGCACCATCACCACCAGCGGTAGCACGGCGCTCACGACGAGCGGTGGCCTGACCCTCGCCGGTCCGTTGACCAGCGGGAACGGCCTCACCCTCGCGGCTGGTGCCGGCGGCATCGCCTTCGACGCGCCGACCAGCGTGGCGCAGATCCTCTCGCTCACCACCCCAGGCCCGGTGAGCGAAACACAGGGGGTGAGTGCGACCTCGCTGACCGGCCAGGTCGGCGCGCTCGATTTCGCTGGCAACGGCAATACCATCGGCGCGCTGTTCGATTTCACCAGCGCTGGGGCGCTCACCCTGAACACGACCAGCCAGTTGCTGCAATTCGGCACCGTGCAGGGCGGCGCCGTCACCCTCTCGGCGACGAATGGCAACAACATCGTCCTCGGCGGCAGTCTGATCGGCAGCACGGTCGATCTCAACGCCGGATTCCAGATCCAGGAGGGCAACGGCTTCACCGTGCAGGCGGGACTGCTCACCGGCAGCGCCAACAGCGCCTTCTTCACCGGCTCGGCCAATCCGGTGGCCAACCTGGGCAATTTCACCACCGTCAACGGCTTCGGCCTCACCGACTCGCAATCGCTCCAAGTGGTCGGCCGGGTCAGCGATGCCACCAGCATCCTGCTGAACAGCCCCGGCACGATGACACTGGCGCCGGTCAGCGTGCTCACGGCGCCGGTGGTGACACTGACCGGCGG
>DAHXNW010000150.1 GCA_027365195.1 Acetobacteraceae bacterium | reverse complement strand
AGGAAGCGGCCGTGCCGATAGGAAATGCGCGTGACCGTGCCATCGGCCGGCATCCGGTTGACATGCACATCGAGCACCGAGAGGAAAATCGCCACCCGCCAGCGCACGCCGGCGCCGGCTTTGCCACCCAGCCGATTGCCTCGGCGCGGCGATCACGCCACAACGGCGCATGATCCGACGCGAGGCCTCCGACTCCGACAGCCACGCCCCGGCCGCGCGCGCCTCGCAGGCGGTGGGCGATCTGCAGCCGCGCTACGCGAGCGTTGCGCGCGCGCTCGCGGCCGACATCATCGGCGGTCGGCGCGGCGTCGGCACGATGCTGCCGCCCGAGGGCGCGTTGTGCGTGCTTTTCGGCGTGAGCCGCGCCACGGTGCGCGAGGCGCTACGCCGGCTGCGCGATCTCGGTCTGGTCGAGGCGGCGCGCGGGGTCGGCACGCGCATCATCGCCGACCAGCCGCGCGGCAACTACGTGCTCGCCGCGCAATCGATCGCCGATGTGATGGGCTATGCCGGCCCGACGCGGCTCGACATCACCGGGCGGGATCACGTCGTGGCCGATGCGGCACTCGCGCGACGGCTGGGTTGCGCCGAAGGCGCCGGCTGGTGCCACGTGAGCGGCATCCGCCGGTCGGAGAATGCGCCGATCGCCTGCGCCGATCTCTACATCGCCGCCGAGTTCGCCCCGATCGCCGACGATCCGGCGCTGATCACGACGCCGGCCTATCGCCTGATCGCGCAAAAACGCGGTATTGCGATGACGGCGATCCGCCAGGAGATCGGCGCCATCGCGCTCGACGCGGCACAGGCGGCGATTCTCGGCAGCGCCCCGGGCCAGCCCGGCCTGCACATCCGCCGCCGCTTCTACGCCGCCGGCGGCCGGCTGCTGGAGGCGACGCTGAATGTGCACGCGGCGGCGGAGCGGTTTGCCTACACGCTGCAACTGGGCGAGACGTCGGGCCCCTGAACCGCCGCCGCCAGGAGGCGGACATCGCTCGCGGCGGCACTCTCCCACAGGGTGTCGAGCGCCGCCCGCGCGCGCGCCGCACCGAGCGGCGGTGTTGCCAGATCGAGGAATTTGGCCCCCAGCACCGCATCGCTCAGCGGGTTGGATGCCGCGCCATACGGCTCGGCGACGATGCGCGTGAACCGCCGCCCGTCGATGTGAGCCACCTCGACCGTCGCAGCGCGCAGACGCGGATAATCGGCCTCGCATTGCGGGTCGACCGAAATCTCGATGCGCCGCGCCATCGCCGCCACCGCCGCATCGGCGCGGCTCGCCGCGTCGAAATCATGCAGCCCGACATGGCCGCGCAACAGCGCCACGGCGAGGACGAAGGGGTAGCTCATTTGCGCCGTCGTCATGTCCGACCAGCCGATCGCCGCATGCGAGGCGGCCAGCGCGTAGGTGCCGACCCGTACCGCCGCCACATCGGCGGGCGCCAAGCTTTCGGCGGCGGCGATGTCGAGCACGGCGTCGATCGCCGGGTGGATGTGCCGGCAGCACGCATGCGGCTTCAAATAGCAATTGGCGATGGCGAAGCGGGAGCGCGGATGATCATCGCCGGCGGCCAACAGGTCGAGCGCGCGATAATCCGTCTCCCCGCCGGCGTAAGCGTTGAAAAAACCCTCCTTGAATTCCAGCACGCCGCGCGGCCCGGCCAACCCGGCTTCCGTGAGGAGCGCGGCGCGCAGCCCCTCCTGCGCCGCATGGCCGGGATGGATACGCTTCACATCGCCCCCGGCGGCAAAAGAGAACAGCCCCGCCGCCGCCGAGCCGGCCAGACCCAAAGCGTTCTCCACCTGCGCCGCATCGAAGCCGAGCAGCACGGACGCCGCGGCGGCGGCGCCGAACACGCCGGCGATGCCGGTGTTGTGAAAGCCCCGCCAGCGTGCGCGCGGATGACTCGCGGCGGCGATGCGGCAGACCGCCTCATACCCCGCGACGATGGCGCGCAGCAGCGTCTCGCCGGCGGCGCCGGTGAGCGTCGCAAGGGCGAAGGCCGCGGGCACGACGACGGCACCCGGATGCACCGAGCCGGGGCGATAGCCGTCATCTAGTTCCAGCCCGTGGCAGGCGGTGCCGCCGATATAGGCCGCATGCAGGACATCGAAGCGCCGCCCGAGGCCCGGTACCGCGACCGGTCCGCCCGCCACGCCGGCCCGAGCAAAGGCGCGCGCGACCGCTTGCGTCGCCGGCTGCGGTGCGCCGGCGATCATGGCGCCCAGCGTGTCGATCAGATGGCGGGTCGCGGCCCTGCGGGCGAAGGCATCGATGGCATCCCCGCGCAGCCCGGCGGTGAAGGCTGCGAGTTGTCGGGTCGGCCCCGGCACGCCTTCGAGGTCGCGGTGAGCGTCCTGCATGGGAAGGTCCATCTGTCGTCTCCTCTGAAGCCGTCGCGGACTTGTCATGTTGTCCGTACAGACGTATAGACGCCGAACAGGCAAGGTAACAACCTTGCCGCACAAGGGAAGCGCCATGCCGGAAGACCCCGTCGCGGATCTCCATCTCAGCCGGTCCGGCCATGTCGCGCTCATCGAGATCGACCGGCCACCGAACAACCATCTCACCCTGTCCTTGGTGGTCGCCATCGCCGAGACGCTGGAGCGTCTGGATGGCGAGGCGGACTGCCGCGCCATCGTGCTGGCGGCGCGCGGGCGGCATTTCTGCGCCGGGGCGGATCTGGTGAACCGCGCGCCCGACGCCGCCGTGCCGCGCGACGAACGCACCGGCCACACGCTCTATACCGAGGCCCACCGCCTGGTTCGCACCCAGAAGCCGCTCGTCGCCGCCGTGCAGGGCGCGGCGATCGGCGCCGGCCTCGGCCTCGCCGTCATCGCCGATTTCCGCGTCACCTGCAGGGAAGCGCGCTTCAGCGCCAATTTCACCCGATTGGGCTTCCATCCGGGCTTCGGCCTCTCGGCCACGCTGCCGGCGCTGATCGGGCGCCAGCGGGCGACGCTGCTGTTCTACACCGGACGGCGCATCGACGGCGAGGAGGCGGTGGCGATCGGTCTCGCCGATGTGCTCGCGCCGGCTGCGGCGGTGCGCGATACCGCCCTGGCGTCGGCGTGCGCCAGACGATGTGGAGCAGCCTCGCCGAGGCGTTAGGTGTTCACCGTGCGCTCGCCGGATTCCTCAATGGTGCCGTGGCGCCGCGTCAACGAACTTGTCTACCTCGACCCGCTGCGCGCCGTTGGCGACCGCGACCACGCTCTGGTAGAGGTGCCACTCGAGGCCGCGCCGAACAGCCCGACATTCTATAACAAGCTGCGCCGGGTGCGCCGCGTCGGCGGCGGCGTGATCGACCTGGAGAAGTGGGAATGCCGAGGGGAACTGGAACGGGTCCCGGAGACGGGCATCATCCGCATGCTGCGCGCCCTGGAGTGGGACAAGATGCTCGGCTGACGGCGGCCCAGCATTCGTCCGCAGCCAGCGGCGCCCAGATCGCCCGTCTGCGCGCCTTTTACCATTCCACCTTCTGGAAGTTGACCATCGACGCGGTGGCTCTGGCGAACGCTGTCGTTCTAGGCGTGCTCGCCGGCGAACGGCCGGCCGCCCCCGAACCGCCCGCCTGGCATCTGGCGGACCGGCTGCTGCTCTACGTCCTTTGCGTGGACGTGGCCCTGAGCATCGCCTGTGGGCGACGGGGAAAGTGGCGTCACTGGCTCGACGGCTGGGGATGGTTCAACGCCGTCGTCACGCTGGTGAGCTTCATCCCGGACGCGAGCGGCTTTTCCGCGCTCCGCGTGCTGCGTGTGCTACGCGTGCTGCGCCTGCTCAGTAGCTTCGATTTGGCGCGGGAAGCGATCGAGGCACTGCTGCACGCCGCCGTCTCGATGGCCGCCGCATTCGCAGCACTCCTGCTCGCGTTCTACAGCTTCGCCGTGATCGCGACCAATCTGTTCGGCACGATCGACGCAACGCATTTTGCGACACTCGGCCGCAGCGCGGAGTTTCTCTACGCGCTGATGACCTCGCTCGGCTCCGATTTGCAAGCGATCGGCCCGGTGGTCGCCGTGGCGCCCTGGGCGTGGCTGTTCTTCGGCGTCTTCGTGCTCACGACCAGCTTCGGGCTGATGAACCTGTTCCTCGCTCTTTTGGTATCCGCGCTGCGCGAGCGAATGGACAGGAACCGCGTCGACGCGACGGCCGCACGTCTTGCCCGCATCGAGGCGAAGCTGGATGCCTTGGGAAAGGAGAGCGGGCGACAATAAATTTGCACTGCTGGTGCGTCTGGAGGTGAGCGGGCGGGCGGCCATCGCCGAGGCGGTGAGCGCCGTGCGCGCCCGCGCCGCGTGCGCGTTTCCACAGGCCCGGATCACCGGCGTGCTGGTGGCGCCGATGCAGCGCGGGCTGAGCGAGGTGATCCTCGGCTATCGCCGCGATGCGGAGGTGGGGCCGGTGGTGATTCTGGGCATCGGCGGCGTGTTGGCGGAGCTGAAGCACAGCCTCGCGGTGCGCCTCGCCCCGGTGGACGCGGCGACGGCGCGCGAGATGATCGCCGAAGTGCCGGAACTGCGGCTGATCGAGGGTTTTCGCAATTTGCCGCGCGGCGATGTCGCGGCGCTCGCGCAGGCGGTGTGCGCACTCTCACGGCTGGCCTGCAGCAGCGTCGAGGAGGCGGAGATCAATCCGCTGATCGTGCGGGCAGAGGGCGCCGGCGTGGTTGCCGTCGATGGTCTGGTGGTGATCGGCGCGC
>DAHXNW010000174.1 GCA_027365195.1 Acetobacteraceae bacterium | reverse complement strand
CCGTCTATGCGCCGTCTGGTGGCGGGGGCGATCGGGCCGAAGCGCCGCAGCGCATAGTCGCGCAGCGCCAGCCGCGCCGCGCGGGCGTGCGGCGCCGAGGAGAACAGCCAGCGCCAGAAAGACTGCCGCCGCTCCGGCATGTTGAATTTTTTCAACGACCAATAGGTCTGGCGTAACCGGGCGAGATACCCCTTGGGCGTTGGTTCATGCTTCTCGGTCAGCAGAAACCCGTTGCGAATGGTGTAATACTGCTTGACCGGCGTGGCGCTGCCGCCGAAAGATTTTGATTCGGCGTGGATAATCAGCGCCGCCTCGGCGAGATAGGCGCGAAACCCGGCACGTTGCGCCCGGCGAAAGAAATCGGTCTCCTCGAGTTGCAGGAAAAACCGCTCGTCGAACAGCCCAACCCTCTCGAACACCGCGATCGCGACGAAAAGACAGGCGCCATAGGCATGGTCCATCTCGAAGATCGGTCGTGGCGCCCATGCCGCGACCGGCTCGCTCTTCCCGCGGATCGTCGCGTGGCTCAACTGCATGCCCTGCGATCGGTCGGCATAGGCGATCGCCGGGTGCAACAAACAGGGGCCGATCACTGCCGCCGCCTCGCGCAGCACGCCGATCGCCCCGGCGGTCACGATCGTATCGCTGTTCAGCAGGCAGACGAATCGATGGCCGCGCGCCATGGCGAGGCTGATCCCCGCATTGTTGCCGCCCGCCCAGCCCCGGTTTTCCGTCAGTTCCACCAGCTCGACCTGTGGAAATTCCGCTTTCAGCAGGGCCGGCGCGCCATCGGTGGAGTGATTGTCGATCACCAGTATGTCGAAATCCCGCACCTCCTGCGTCAGCAGGCTCTGCAGGCAGAGCCGCGTGTCGGCCTTGCAGTTGAAGCTGAGGATGATAACCAGAACCGAATTTTTCACCCGACCGCTCGCTTTCAGACCACATCCGCCGGGAGACACGCCACGCGCTCACCACTCCTTCATCAAACCATGGGCAAAATTCCGCCGCGCCACAACTGCCGCAGCATAAATCCTGCTAAAGTGTCGGCGCGGTAGCGGGAGCGGGCGATGTGTGGGCTGGCAGGCATATTCCATCCTGAGGGCGGTGCGGTCGATGCGGCGCTGCTGCGCCGGATGACCGCAGCACTTGCCCATCGCGGCCCGGATGGCGACGGGTTTCATCTCGAGGCCGGCGTCGGACTCGGCCACCGCCGCCTCGCGATCATCGATATCGGTGGTGGTCAGCAGCCGATGTTCAACGAGGACCGCTCGGTGGTGATCGTCTTCAACGGCGAAATCTATAATTTCGCCGCCCTGCGCGGCACGCTGGAGGCCGCCGGCCACGTCTTCCGCAGCCATTGCGACACCGAGACCATCATCCATGCCTGGGAATTATGGGGCCCCGACTGCCTCGCCCATTTCGACGGCATGTTCGCCTTCGCGCTGTGGGACCGTAACCGCGGGCAGTTGTTTCTCGCCCGCGACCGGCTTGGAAAGAAGCCGCTCTACTACGCGCGCACCCCGGATGGCGCTTTCGTCTTCGCCTCCGAACTCGCCGGCCTCGCCCCGGTGGGCACGCTTCCGCGCCGACTCGATGCGACGGCGGTCGATGATTTCTTCGCCTTCGGCTATATCCCGGACCCGAAATCGATCTACCGCGACATCCGCAAGTTGCCGCCCGGGCATGCGCTGCTGCTCGACGCCGATGGCGGCGCCGCCACGCCCTGGCGCTACTGGGATGTGGCGTGCGAAGCGGTCGACATCGATGTATCCTCGGCGGCGGTGGCGCTCACCGAGCGGCTGCGCGCGGCGGTCGGCGCGCGGATGATCGCCGATGTGCCGCTCGGCGCCTTCCTCTCCGGCGGCGTCGATTCGAGCGCCGTTGTCGCCCTCGCCGCCGGGCTGCGCGAGACCCCGCTCTCCACCTTCACCATCAGCTTCGCCGGCGCCGAGGACGAGGCGCCGTTTGCCGCCGAAGTGAGCCGCCGCTACGCGACCGAGCACCATCGCGAACTGGCCGGCGCCGACTATGTCGAGGCCGCCCGCACGCAGGCGGCGGTGTTCGGCGAGCCGTTCGGCGATCATTCCTCGGTGCCGAGCTTCAGCGTCTGCGCGCTCGCGCGCAAACACGCGACCGTCGCCCTCTCCGGCGATGGCGGCGACGAGGTGCTGGCGGGCTATCGGCGCTATCATTACCATCTGCTCGCCGAGGCGGTGCGCCGCCATATCCCCGCCCCGCTGCGGCGCGGCGTGCTCGGGCAGATCGCGCGGGTCTACCCGAAGCTCGACCGTGCGCCGCGCTGGCTGCGCGCCAAGCATACGCTGACCGAACTCAGCCTCGACAGCGCGCTCGGCTACGTCCGCACCCTGGGCAAAATACAGCACGCGCAGCGGCGGGCGCTGTTCTCCTCGAGCTTCGCCGCCAACCTCGATGGCTACGATCCCGCGACGGCGATCGCGGCACTGATGCAATCGGCGCCGACCGAGGATCCGCTGCGCCAGGCGCAGTACACCGATCTGCACAGCTATCTGCCGGGCGACATCCTCACCAAGGTCGATCGCACCAGCATGGCCAATTCGCTCGAAGTGCGCGCGCCGATGCTCGATCATCGCTTCGTCGCCTGGGGGCTGTCCCTGCCGGCGGGGCTGAAGCGCCATGGGCGCGCCGGCAAATATGTGCTCAAGCGCGCGATGGAGCCCTATCTGTCGCACGATATCCTCTATCGGCCGAAGCAGGGCTTCGCCGTCTCGCTCGCCACACAATTCCGCGCCGGCAGCGCGCGGCTGCGCGAGCGGCTGCTCGGCGAGGCGATGCGCGACAGCGGCCTGTTCCAGCCCGCGCGGCTGGAACGGCTGATCGACGAGCACGCCGCCGGGCGCTTCGATCACAGCGGCGCGCTCTGGTTGCTGCTGGTGTTCGAGGGGTTCCTGCATCAGGCCGCGAGCAACCCGCCGCTGCGTGCGGCCGCCGTGCTGCCGCTCGCCGGATGAACGCGCCCCAAATGAACGCGCCCCTGTTGCCGCCGCTCTCGGGTGCGGCCTCTCCCTCCTCGGGCGATCTGCTGAAGCGGACGGCGCGCGGCGCCGGCTGGGTGATCGGCTGGCGGCTCACCGGGCGGCTGATGGGGCTGTTCAACACGCTGTTTCTGGTGCGCTTGCTGCTGCCGGCGGATTTCGGCCTGGTCGCGCTGGGCAGCGGCTTCGCCGTCGCGATCGAGGCGCTGTCCACCATCGGTGTCGAGGAGGCGCTGATCCGCGAGACCGCGCCGACGCGCGCCCTCTACGATACCGGCTTTACCCTCAATGTGCTGCGCGGCTTCGCCACCGCCGCGATCATCGCCGCCACCGCTTCGCTGCTGGCGCAATTCTTTGCCGAGCCACGGCTGTTCGGCATTATGCTCGGCCTCGCCCTGAGTGCCGTGATCATGGCGTTCGAGAATATCGGCGTGGTCGATTTCCGTCGCGATATCGCCTTCGACAAGGAGTTCGTGCTGATCGTCGTGCCGCGCATGGTCAGTATCGTCGTCACCGTCGCGAGCGCACTGGCGTTTCGCAGCTATTGGGCGCTGATGGCGGGCATCCTCGCCGGGCGCAGCTTTCGCATCGGCCTCGGCTACGTCATGCACCCCTACCGGCCGCGCTTCACCCTGCGGGCGTGGCGGCAGATCGCCGGGTTTTCGTTCTGGACCTGGGCGCGCAGCCTGCCGGTACTGGTGCGCGAACGGTCGAATAATTTCGTCATCGGTCGGCTGCTGCATGCAACCGGCGTCGGCATCTATGCGGTCGGCGAGGAGATCGCCGATCTGCCGACCAGCGAGCTCGTGCAGCCGCTCTGCCGTGCCTGCTTCGCGGGTTTCGCCGCCGCGCGCCGCGCCGGCGTGGGCGTCGCCGATGCCTATCTGCGCATCATCGCCAGCATGGCGATTTTTACCCTGCCGGCCGGCATCGGCATTTCGCTGGTCGCCGATCCGGTGGTTCGCCTCGCCTTCGGCAGCCATTGGCTGGCGGCGATCCCGCTGGTGCAGATCCTCGGCATCTCCGGCGCGCTGACCATTTTCGGCTCCGTCAGTGCCACGCTGTTCAGCGCCCATGCCTATCTCAAATCGCTGTTCCATATCGCCATCGGCACTTTGGTGCTGCGCATCGCCCTGCTGCTGCTGCTGGTGCCGCACCATGGGCTGATCGGCGCCGCGCTCGCCGTGGCCATCTCCAACGCATGCGAGCAGGCGGTCTATATCGTGCTCACCTTCCGCCGCTTCGCGGTGCGTGGGCGCGATCTGCTCCGCCATCTCTGGCGCAGCGTGCTGGCGACGACGCTGATGGCGGCGGTGCTCTACGCCACCGGCCTGGGCTGGAGTGCGACAGCGGAGGATGGGCGAGGGGAGATCGCGCTGCGCCTCGTCGTCGCGATGCTGCTGGGGGCAGGGGTGTATGTCGTGACCCTGCTCGCCGCTTGGTTCTCCGCCGGCCGCCCGACCGGTGGGGAGAGCGACGTGCTCGCCCTGCTGCGCAGCGAAGCACCACGCATCCGCGCCATTCTGCGCCGGCTGCTGCCCTCGCGTGGCGCGCCGCCGGTGGGGTAGGGGGATGGCTGGGCCGCCGCTGCTGCTGCATGTCTTTCCGAGCTTCGTCCCAGGCGGGGCGCAGCTTCGCTTCGTCGCGATCGCCAATCATTTCGGCGCCGCCTATCGCCATGCCATCGTCGCGATGGACGGCCGGATCGATTGTCGCAGCCGGTTGCGGGACGATCTCGCCGTCGATTTTCCCGATGTCACGATCCGCAAGGGCGATACGCTCGGCAATCTGCGCCGCTTTCGCCGTTTGCTCCGCGCGCTACGCCCGGCCACACTGATCACCAGCAATTGGGGGTCGATCGAGTGGGCGATGGCGAACATCCCCTCGCTGACGCGCCATGTCCATATGGAAGACGGTTTCGGCCCGGAGGAACGCGATACCCAGTTGCGCCGGCGGGTGTGGACGCGTCGTCTGTTCCTCCGCCGCAGCACGGTGATGCTGCCCTCGCGCCGCCTGCTGCGCCTTGCGACCGAAATCTGGCGGCTCGACCCGCGCCGGCTGCACTACGTGCCGAACGGGATCGACGCCGCCGCTTTCGCGCCGAGCACCGAGGTGGTGGAAGGCTGGCCGGCCGAGGGACCGGTGATCGGCACCGTCGCGGCGCTGCGCGCGGAGAAAAATCTGGCGCGGCTGCTGCATGCCTTTCAGCAACTGCGCGCGCGGCGTCCGGCGCGGCTGGTCATCGTCGGCGACGGGCCCGAACGGGCTGGGCTCGAAGCGCTCGCCGCAACGCTCGGCATTGCCGAGGCGGTGGAATTTACCGGCCACGTCGCGGCACCGCAGGCGCTCTATCGTGGCTTCGACCTGTTCGCGCTCACCTCCGACACCGAACAGATGCCGCTCTCGGTGCTGGAGGCGATGGCGGCGGCCTTGCCCGTGGTGGCGACCGATGTCGGCGATATCCGTGCCATGCTGGCGGCGGAAAACGCGGCCGGCGTGGTGGCGCGCGATGCGGCCGCCGTGGCCGAAGCCCTCGCCTTGCTGCTCGATGACCCCGCCAGCGCCCGCGCGATCGGCCACGCCAACCGGCGCAAGCTCGAGCGGGAGTACGACCAGGCGGAGATGTTTCGCCGCTATGCCGCGCTGTTCGACGGCATGGATTAATACGATTGAAATGGCAGAGTGATTAAAGCGCGATCGTTATGCTTATAGTCATTCGTGTGATAGACCCCCTTGAGGGTCATCGTGCCACATAAGGAATTTATTGCCAGTTCTCCTTTTTGTCTGCGACGTTGATCATTTATGTGACAATTGCGGTGACGTGGTGAACTCCTCTTGGGACGCAAGAGTGTTCCAGAATTCTTGGATAGCGGCGACAAGGGTATGGTAATCCTGCTCTGTAGCGAAGTGTTCCTCTTCATGTTTTGCGCTGTTGATCAGGCGTCTATGGTCATTGAGAGTAGCCAGGATGGTGTCAGGAACGATAGCGCCAAATATACCTAGCTGTGCTCGTACTCGGTCCATGTGAGATGCAGCTCCGCTGGCACCTTGAAGCTTCGCTTTCCAATCTGGTTTCGGACTACGGTTCCGCTGGTGCTGCCCTTCAAAATAGCTTTTCGTGGCCTTCTCCCATTCGTGATATTCCCGCATCCAAGCCCCCTGGATAAGCGATTCAATCACCCAATCACCTATGTGCGCGGTCAAGCCAGTCATGATTGGATCGTCAGCGAAGGTAGCCAATTCGCTAGCGGCGGAACTGCGGATCACGAGAATTGCGCTGTTGACGGCCCCTTCTCGATGCCCAGCCTGCACAAAATAGTAACATGCTGTCCCAACAGAATTGAGAAATGGGGGACACTTGAGATTCAACGTCGCGCTCCAATTAAATAGGCTTTAGCCGGCAACCCAATGCAGAATATCGCGGCGAGTGGACAGGTGGAGAATGGATCTACCTGCAGGCCCGGTACAAGTTTTTTATGCTATACGTCACCTTCAGCGGGCGCGGTGCGTCGTATAGCCGGCAACCTCGATCAGGCTGCGACGTAGCTCGCTGTCCGGAAAGCCGGCCAGGGCGGCGGCGGCGGCGGCGGCGTACTGCGCCGCGCGGTCGATCGTCGCCTCGATCGCGCGG
>DAHXNW010000140.1 GCA_027365195.1 Acetobacteraceae bacterium | reverse complement strand
GATCTGCATGGTGGTGACGAAGCTTCCCGCCACCCAGATGGCATCGCTCCCCGAGCAGACGAGCGAGACGGTGTTCAGCGTCGAGTCGAACCGGGAGATGCGGAAATGCGCCGGAAGCACCGTCGCCACGCCGCCCACGCTGCCGGCGATGCCGGCCGGCGGGAGGGTGAGCACCACGTTTCCCGCCGCAGCCGTCACGGCAACCGCACTCTGGTCGTAGGTGAGCGCCGTGCTCGCCGAGAGGTCGGCATAGCCGCTCGCCGTCATGCGGGTGACGCCCTGGAGCATCTGCGCGAGCGTCGCCTCGGCGGGCAGCCCGTTGCCCTCGATGATGGCCATGATCTCTTCCTGCACAGCGGTGTGCCAGGTGGCGCCGAGGTCGGTGCCGTTCTGCGTGCCGGGGATCAGATCCTGGAACACCGAGCGCGAGCCTGGGTTCAGGATGCCGGTATTCGCGGTTGCAATCCGTTCCATCAGAGCCCCTCGAAATCAGTGACGACAGAGCCCGCCTGAGCGTTCGGGAGTGTCAGGTAGAAGTCGGTGCCGACGGCGCCGGCGGCCGCCACCACCACGGGCTGCGAGGCGAGCGTGGCGACGCCGGTCGCCGTGATCTCCTGCCACGCGCCGGTAATGGTGGGGTCGACCGCCTTGGTGACGACAAAGTCGGTGAAATCGTCGCCTCTGAAGAAGGGGGGCTGCGTGAAGACCACGCCGGCCGGAAGCCACACGTAGACGCTGACGGCATATTGCTGCCCAACCACCGCAGGAAAATTGAACGTGGCCGCGTTGCTGTCGCCAGGCAGGCTCACCTCGGTGGCCTGCCAGACGGCGGTGTCAACCAGGAGCGGGGCGAGAGCCGTGGAGGCGCCTGGGGACCAATCCGCGCCCGCGCCCGGAATGCCGGCGGCGGTCTGCCAGTTCGGCACGAGGTTGAGCGGCGTATAGTTCTGGACATAGACGAAAACCGGGTTGGTGTGCGCCGGGGCGGCGCGCTTGATCACGCAGGCGAGCAGATTGGGCACATAACTGCCGATCAGGTCGCCGCAGACGGCACCCCCGCACTGCGCCTGCTCGGTCTGCAGCGCGCCGAGCGTCACGGCCCAGGAGAACTGCACCCCCTCCTGCGCGCACGCCGCCGCGCCGCAGACCGCCTGCCCGACGTAGGAAGGGGCGAATTCCTGCACGGTGATGGTCTGCCCGGCCGCCGCGCCGAGCGCGATATAATCGGCCGGACGCTCGGACATGCGCTGCGTCCAGCGCTGATAAGCGAGCTGCGCGAGGCCAGCGCTCGATAAATTCTGGCTCGGCGCGTCGCGCCCGCACGGGTCGGCGCCGAGCACGCGCAGGAAGTCGCCGAGAAACTGCGGCGCGGTGCGCGGATCGACCTGGGGGAGCATGCTGTCGGCCGAGACCTCGTAATCCGCCCACGCCCCGCCGATCGGCGCCAGGAACTTTCCCCAGTTGCTTGCCGGGTCGCGCGGGAACACGGTCCCCGGCGGCGCCAGATCCAGCAGTTCGGCCTGCGCCTGGGCTGCGCTGCGCGCCATCAGCCGAAACTCAGCACGCCGACGCCGGCGATGGTGCCGACGCCGAGCACCACATCGGCGGTCGGCGAGGCGGTTTCGTGGCTGAACTCCCCGTCGCCGGCCGCGATGGCGGCGTTCATGCGGGAGAGATACATCGTGCCGCCGATGGCCGCGTCCGCCTCGATCCAGTTGGCGAAGGCCGCCGTGGCGGCCGCGCGATTGGCGAGCGTGTCGGGGTTGAGGGTGATGGTCGCATCGAGCGCCTGCACGGTGGCGGCGTAGGCGGTCACCTGCGCCGTCACCGGCCGCTTGGTTTGCAGATAGGCCTGCACGGTCGCCACCTCGTCGGCGCTGAAGGCCGCGGGGCCGACGCCGGCCAGAAACACGCCGACGGTGCCGGCGCCGGTATAGCCGGGCTGCACCGCGACATATTCGACGGCGGAGGAAGCCGCCTCGGCCCACGCCTCGTAGTCGGCCACGCTGCCGCCGTTGCCGGGGTTGCGGATGCGCGCCAGCACCCGCGCGCTGAGCTGCGGGTTGGTTTCTTCCGGCTCGCCGCCGCTGAAACCGGGCGCCTGCACGGTCGCCTGCTGCGGCGCGACGCCGCCCACCGCGACAACGATGGTGAGGATCGCGCCAGCCGCCAGATTGCCAGCCACGCCGCCGACGCTCGCGCTCACCGGCAGCAGCGCGGCGCCATCGGCGGCGACGGTTCCGGGCGCTGTCGTGGTGTAGAGATTGCCGAGGCTGTCAGCCAGCGTGACGCCGCTCGGGATCGGCGCGTCCACCGTCCCGCTCACCGAAACCGTCCCGCTCGCCACCTGCGCCGGGATGCGCGTGAGCCCCCAGACGCCGGCGATGCGGTCCAGATTGTCCTGCGCCGTGTCGGGCCACAACTCGGCCTGGGTATAGGCCTGAAACAGATAGAGCTCGAAGGCGGACATCCCCACCACGCGCGTGGTGGCGCCGAGCACGGTGTTCGGCGAGGAGGCGTCGATCGGCGTGCCGTCGGGCGATTTAAGGGTTCCCTCGTAGATGCCTGCGGCCTTCGCCGCGATCGTCTCCGGAGCCGGGATCGGCCAGGGCATCAGCCGACCCGCTGCTGCACGGCGAGCGCGGTGGCGCCGGCGGCGACGCGAATGCCCAGCATCGAGCGCGACACCCAGGCCACCGTCACCTGCAGCGTGATCCCGCGCTGCGTCTTGAGCCAGCCGACCGCCTCCGCGACCATGGATTGCGCCAGCTTCAGCGTGTGCGCGCCGTGCACCGCGCGCTCCAGCAGCCACAACCGCGAGCCGCAACGCCGCCCGAGAGGATCGAGCGCATCGCCCGGCCAGCCACGACGCAGATCGAGCAGCGTGGGGTTGGACGCAGGCGGCGGCACGATCGGGAGGATGTCGGAGGGATGCGCGCGCCGGTCGGCGAACAGGCTGATCAGGAGCGGGGTGACGGGGCTCGCATCGAGCACCAAATCCCCGCGCGCCAGCGAGATGTCGCACTGCCCCGTCGCTGGATTATAGGTGAGACCGATATCGCCCATGCGCGCAGTCTCTCGCGCGCGCCCGAGGGCGGTCATGCCGGCGCCCGCTGGCATCACTGCTGCGGCGCAGGCGGCGACGACGCGCCGCCAGGGTGGGTGTGCTCGTCGTAAAGCGCCCGGTCGGCCGCCATCGAGCGCACGCTGTCGGCAACTGAACCAGTAGCGTTCAGTGAGCCATTGATGGTGACGTTGCCCTGCACGGTCAAGCCGTCCGGCGCGCTGATCGTCACGCTGGTGGCGCTCATCACCTCCACCGAGCCATCGGAGCCGATCGCCACGCGCGCGCCGCCCATGCCGTAGAGCACCGTCTCGCCCGGATCGAGCCCGCCCATGCGCGCCGCCGGCGTCACGAGCACGATCGCCACCAGATCGCCCGGGTCGGCCCCGACCGCCAGCAGCAGCGCCACGCTCCCCACCACGGGCGGCGCGGTCGCGATGCCGAACGGCTGATAGACTTCGATGCCGGTGCGCAGCGCGCCGTCATGCGTCTGCACGTCCACCGTCTGCATCTGTCCGCTGTCATCGAGCGCCACCACGATGCCGCGCATGCAGGCCGCGCGGAGATCCGCGATATGATCCGGAAAGACGTTGCCGACCGGGCCGTCGCTCATTGCGGGCGCAGCGGGAACTGCGTGTATTGATTGGGATAGGGCGCCTGCTTCGGCCGCAGCGGGGTGCGGGGCGCGGCCTGATCGACGCGGTCGAAGGCGTGCAGCCCGACCACCTCGATGTCGGTTCGCGCGCCCTCGATGCCGTTCTCCCCCGCCGGCCCGAACTGGTAATGCACCCGGCGGATCAGCATCAGATCGTCCACGCCCGCATAGGGGTCGTAGACGCGGACCTGCTGGTTGGGTAGCCACAGCGCGCCGCCAGGGCCGCCCACGCGCCAGTCGAGCACCGTGTAGCGCAGCAGCGTGCTCTCGCCGCGAAACACCCGCACGCGCCAGTCCGCCTGCACCTGCGTGGAGGCCATGCCGGACTGCGTGCGCGTCATCTCCACGCGCGGCCGCCAGCGCGTGACGGCCGGATCTCGCGCGTGGCCGGTCATCAGCACGCCGGCGGCTTCCACCTGCTGCGCGGCCGCCGGGAGCACGCCGGCCGCAGCGGGCGCACTCGCCGGGGTGAGCGGCGCCGCGACGCCCACGCGATGGCCGTTCGCCTTTTCCGTTTGCCCTTTGACGAACACGTCCGAGTAGCGCCGCGTCCAGTCGAAATGGTAGCGGGCCGCCTGCACCGCCTCGCCGAGCACCAACTCGCCCGGCGCCTGCTCGCGTCCGCCGGTGGTCAGCAGCAGGCCGCCGACGCCGTCCGATACCACCAGCACGGCGCGCTGCCGCGCCGCCTTCTCCAACACCACCATCGCCGTCTCGGCCGGCCCGACGGCCAGGCGCGTGAACGGCGCGCCCAGATCGGTCTGCGCGGCCACCTTGATGCCGAACGGCGCGCAGATCTGCGTGGCGATCGCCAGCAGCCCGACGCCCTTGAATTCCGCCGGGCCGTTGGGGCACGCCGCGCAATCCACCAGATCGCCGGTCGCGTCGCGCCCCTGCAGCGTCGCGCGCATGCCGGTGGCCGACAGCTCGCCCTCCGCGATATCGACCCAGCCGACCAGGACGGGCGTGCCGTCGATCGCGACGCTGCACGCAGCCCCCTGCACGAACGGCGTGGGCGCGAAGCCGGGCGCCTGCGTGGCTGGAAACGCCGCGATCGCGCGCGCCGCGTCGAAAATTTCGAGATGGAAGCGCGCGGATACGTCGCGCAGGTCGCGCGAGAGCGAGAAGGCCGTCACGCCGGTGAAGCTCTGCGCGGCGCTCCCGCTGCCGACCGTCACGCTCAGCCGCCCGTCGAACGGCCCGCTGCCGGCGCCCGGCCCGCTGCCGGCGCCCGGCCCGCTCATGCGCTCTCCAGCACGGCGAGCGGCCCGGCTGGTACCAGCGCGGGGTTGGCGATGCCGTTGCGCGCGACGATGTCCTGGATCGTCGGGAGCATCGCGGAGGGCGTATCACCCCCCAGCGCGTTGGCGATCAGCCAGACCGACATCGCCCGCGCCGTCACCACGGTTTTCACCGCCGGGAGCCGCCCGATCAGCGCGGACATATCGGCGGTGAGCGCGGCACCGAGCGATTCGAGGCTGCGCCAGAGGAGCCCGGCGGTGAGCGGCCCATCCGCCACCAGCGCGATCGCGAGCTGCGCCACGGCGCGAATCGCGGCGCGCAGGGATGCCAGCGCCGCCTGCGCCTCCTCGGCGCTCACCCACGCGATCGTGGTGGACGCCTGCACGGCCGAGGCGACACACAGCGCCGCCTGCGCCAGCGCGACCGCCGGCACCGCGCCCTGCGTGACCGTCTGCCCGGTCGCCTGCGCGGTGGCGGCGAGCAGCACGGCGAGGGTGAGGCGGCCGTCGAGCGGGGAGGGTGCCACATAGCCCGCCGCGCCGCTCACCACCGGGCTCGCCTGCGTGGCGCTGGCGCTGGCGACGGAAGCCGGGACGGCCGCGAGCAGCGCCCCGATGCCGGCCCCGAACCCGGCGCCAGGCGAAAGGAGGGGCGCGTTGGAGAGTGCGGCAATCGGCGCGGCGGCGCTGGCGCCGATGGCATTTCCCGCGCTCGGCGCCGCGCCGGTCGGCCCGGTGGCGAGCGTCCAATAGGATTGCAGGCTCGCCACGTAGCCCTGCACGCCGGAGAGCAGCAGCGCACCGGAGGCGATCGGCGCCAGTTGCTGCACCAGCCACTGCTGCGCCGCCGCCTGCGTCGCGTTCACGCCGAGGATGAGGCTGTCGAGCGAGGAGAGCGCCGGCGGCGTGGCGGGATAATAGGGAGCGAACACCGCCTCGAAGGTGCAGACACGCAGCGTTTTTTGGGAAAAGCGGAACTGCACCGGCTCCAGCAGCACCATCTCGATCTCGCCGAGCCACGGATGCACCAGCATGCCGGAGCCGGGGAGGCGGAACGCCGCTTCGAGCTGCTGCGCGTAGAGCACATAGGCGTCGCCGATGAGCAGGCCGGAGACGCGCATCGGCCCGTCGAGCGCGCCGAGATCCTGGAAAACCGTCGCGTCCTGGCCGGGGAAGAAATAGCGATGCACGCGGCGCCCGGTGCTGTGCCGGCTGTCGGGCATGAAGAACGGGATGCCGTTCCACGACGCATCGGCGAGCGCGCCGGCGGTATCGATGATCTCGGCGCGCCAGTCCATCAGTGCGCGCCCAGCATGCGCCCGGTGTTCGGCGCGCCGATCGGCGAAATGCGCAGGAAACTACCGCCGGTATGCGTATGCACCGCCTCCACCGAGGTTCCCGGCGTCGCGCGCACCACGATCTCGCCATGCACGGGCGCGGCCGGCGACATCCAGCCGAAGCCGCCCGTGCTGCCGAGGCCGCTCTGCGTCATGTCCCCGCCGTGGCCCATCCACCCGCTCAGCTTGGCGAGCGGGGCCGCCATCGGTCCCTCCACCCAGCCAATGAACCAGTTGGAGAAATCGAGCGCGAGCTGCTTGAGCGTGCCCCAGAGGCCGATGAAGAAGCTCTTGAGGCCGAGCCAGATCTCTTCCACGCCGTGCTCAGCCTGCGTCATGTTCAGGTAGAACGCACCCTGGATGAAATCGACGATGCCGTGCAGGACGGATTTAAACCCGCCCCACATCGCGGAAAGGTTCTGGTGGAACCGGTCCCAGTGCTCCCAGATGTCGACCACCGCCGCGACGGCGACCGCGCCGAGCAGCACGAACGGCGACGCCAGCAGGCTGACCAGCGCGCCGACCGCGCTGAGGCCGTCCAACACCAGCGGGAGCACGAAGCCGATCGCCCCGAACGCGGTGCCGAGCAGAATGAACCCCCCCACCCCGCTCACCAGCCAGTCCCCCACGCCGGGAAGCCGCTGGTCGAGCTCCCCCATCCAATGGGCGAACAGCGCAAGGAGGCCATTCGCCCCGCGCAGCGCCGGAACCATCCCCTGGCCGAGGCGGCGCTCCATCTGGGCCAGCAGTTCGTCGAAGATGCGGAGCTGAACCAGCGGCGCGTCCGACGCGGTCGCGAAATCCGTCGCCAGCGTGCCGGCGTCGACGCCGTGCAGCATGCCGCGCAGTTCCATGAATTCCCGATGGTGCTGCAACAGCGCCAGCACGGCCTGCTCGGCCTGCTGGTTGTGCAGCACCGAGTGCAGGAACTCGCCGGACTGAACCGGGCTCATCCCCTTGGTGCGCTTGGCCAGCATGTCGAGCACAGCGTCCAAGGGATTGCCGCCGGCCTTCTCGGCCCCATGCATCAGCCCCGGCAGATCGATGCCCTGCTTGGCGAACATCCGGCGCGCCATGCTGCCGGTGAGATAGTTCAGCATGTCGTAGAACCCGGCCGCGCCCTGCTGCGGCTCGGAGGAGTTTTTCATCACCGTCTCAAGCCCGGCGAATACCATGTCCGCGTTGCCGCGCCCGGTCATGCCGAGCGCCGACATCATGCCCGAGATGCCGGGCAACTGGCTGGAGAAATCCTCCACCTTGAACCGGCCGTGCTTGGCC
Source organism: Acetobacteraceae bacterium (assembly GCA_027365195.1). GTDB lineage: Bacteria > Pseudomonadota > Alphaproteobacteria > Acetobacterales > Acetobacteraceae > DAHXNW01. Next base: position 6,526 of record DAHXNW010000140.1, on the reverse strand, counting down.
GCCACCGCCATCGAGGCGAGGGCCGCGCCGATATCCCCCTCCGGGATGTGCATGTTCATCAGCAGCGCGCCGACGGCGTGGCCGAGCGCGTCGGGCGCGATGTTATAGGCCGTCGCCGCGCGGGTGTGCTGCCCGATCACGCGGTCGATCACGGAAGCCGGGATGCCGGTCTGCACGAGGTCCGAATACGCCGTCGCGACCGACATGCTGGATTGACCGGCGCCGAGCGCGTCGCTGTTGAACAGCTTCTGCAGCCGCCCGATCTCGGGCCCCACGGCGGCGCCCGACTTGCCCTCGGAGATCGCGATGTGGCGGAGCACGTTCTCGTAATCGGCATAGGCGCGGGTGGACTGGATCGCCGCGAAACCGCCGGCGGCCGCGCCGAACATGCCCAGGCGCTCCGACGCGCGGGCGAGCGAGGTCATATGCACATGGGTGCCGCGCAGCGCGCGCCCGACGAGGCCGAGGCTGCGTTCCATGCGCATCGCGCTATGCGAGGCGCGGTCCATCGAGCGCGCGCCTTTGTCGAACGGCCGCTCGAAATCGAGGGACTTCAGCTTCTTGCCGATGCCGTCCACCGTCTCGGCGAAGCGGTCGAGCACGCCGAGCAGCTTCTCCAGCCCGGCGGAAAGCCGGTCTTCGAGGGTGAGGAGAACGGAGGCCTTCATGTCCGCTGTCATGCGCCTGCCTCCTTCCTGCACGCCTCGGCGTACTCGGCCGCCGCGTTATGCCAGAAGCGGGCTTCCGGCTCCGTCAGTGCCTCGAGCTCGGCGCGCGACCAGTGGTAATGCGCGCCGAGGGCGGCGAGCCTCAGCGGCCAGTCGTCTGGCCAGTGCCCAAAAAATGCGCCACAACCTGGCTCGCGGCGATCGCGTCGGCGCCGTCCATGCGGTCATAGAGCCGCTGCATCAGCCCCTCGCGCACGCGGGCGCTGCGGGCGATGGCCACCACACCGCGCGAGCCTGCCTCTGCCGAGGCGACGGCGCGCATGTCCCCGCCAGTAAGGCGGTGGAAATGCAACTCCTCGTAATGCTCCTCGCGCACATCGCCGGCGGCGCCCTGCTTGTATTTGAGCACCACGGGATAGCGCAGGCGCAGGATCACGCTGCCGTCCGCCTGCGCGAGCGCCCCCTGCGGCAGCGGCGCCTCGCCCTCCTCGGGCAGCGTCTCCACTTCCGGCGTCGGCGCTGGCGCCTCGTCCAGCACGAACGGCTCGTCGGCAGCCGGGCCGATCCCCACCAGCTCAGCCATTCAAAATCTCCTGCGGTATGCCGGCTTTCCAGCCGAGCGAAAGCTTGCCGCCGTCGTCGCCCGTGAACCTCAACAACTGGTCCAGGAAGGCGTCGGGCCACACATAGGTCTGCCCGGTGTCGGCCTGCACCTGAAGCTCCCCGGTGCCGGCGGCGAACATGGTGAGCAGCGCGTCCCCGCGCCGCACGCGGGAGGTGACTTTCACCTCGGACGCCTCCATCTCGTTGGCGTAGTCCACCGTGGTGCCGGTGATCACCGCCTTCTGCACGAGGCCGCCGAGGGTGACGGTGCCGCCCTTCTCGATCGGCACGTTGACGCCGTTCCAGATGACGGTGATGAGGCCAAGGGTCTGTGCCATTACGCGGCTACCTCAATCTGGCCGGCCAGGATCATCAGATTGCCGATGACGTTGATGACCTGGCGGGCGTTCACCCGGTTCGGATTGCTCGGATCGAGCTGGAAGACGCTCTGCGCCGCCGTGGCCGCCGAGTTGACGATCCAGCCCTGCTGCTCATAGAGCCGCGAGCGCGAGGCCCAGGACGACCAGATACGGCGCGGCGTTACCACCTGCGGGTCGTAGGCGGCGGCGAGCGAGCCGTCGGGGGCCAATTTCGGGCGCGGCCATTGCAGGGCCGCGAAATTCACCCAGTCGTAGCGCACGCGGATCGCGACGCTCGCCTGGGTGATGTCGTGCCATTGCGGGTCCGGGATGCCCTGTGCGTTGATGGTGTAGGTGCTCACCATGCGCTCGATGTGCAGGGTGCCGGTGCCGTCGAGCGTGGTGGTGGCGACGCCGCCGGTGAGCAGCGCGTTGCGCTCCTCCGGGTCGAACTGGTCGTTCGCCGGCGCGGCGGGAACCCCCACCAGCGGGATGCCGCGCAACTGGCGCCCGGGGTCCTGGCCGAGATAGAAGGCCGCGTTCGCGGCGGCGCTGGCGGCGGCCGACCACGGCGTGGGGAGCGGGCCAGGGCCGCCCAGCAGAAACACGAAGCGCTCGTTCACCGCCGCCGCGTCGGCCAGCAGCGCCGAGAGCGTGCCGTTGGCCCAGGCGAAGGCGAGGCAGTCCAGCCCCACCATCGCATTGAACCGGCGCTCCATCTCGGCCGAGGTCGCCGTGAGGCTCGCCGCGTCGTTCCACGCAAGCGCCGCATGGGTGAATTTCTGGCCGGAGACGGCAGCCCATGCGGCGGCCAGATCGGGCACGCCGGTGCCGGGGGTCGCCGCGATCGCGACGGTGAGGCCAGCCGGCATCACGTCGCTCGCATGAATCGCCGTCGCCACGCTGATATCGGCAGTGAGGGCGCCGAGGTTCTTCGAGGTGAGCACCGCCTCGGAGAGCGTGGTGGCGTTCACCGCGGCGCTCACCGTGCAATCCGGCAGCGCGTTGATCGCGGCGACCAGATTGGCGCAGATCGTGTCCGCCGAATCGATGCCGGCGGTGACGGTCACCGGGATGGCCACGCCATCGACGTAGAACGGCAGCGTGCCGGAGCCGAGGGAGGCGACGGAGATCGTTACATCCCACACGCTCGCCGTGGCGCCGGCCGCATCCGGCACAGCGAGCAGCGAGAGCGGCGAATAGGGGTTGGAGGCATACCACGCGCTGGCCATGCGCGAGCCGATCGAGCCGAGGCCGAACGCCGCCTGCGCCTGCGCCAGGCCGTAGCACGGCACCGGCGCGAGTTCGGCGAGCGTGCCGGCGGCCAGCTTCGGCGCCAGGATCACGCCCTGCGTCGGGTAGGAGAGCAGCCCCTGGTTCGACAGGCTTCCCTTCACCTCCGCATAGGTGCCGGGCACCTGGAGGTTATAGGGGATTTCCGTGAAATCGATCGTGATGGGGCTCTGCACCGGCGCGGTGGCGATGCCCGTTACGGCGCCGCTCATGCCGCGTGCTCCGAATGCGCCGCGAACACCTGCAGCTCGCCGCAGGCGATGCGCCGGCGCACCCAGACGTCATCGAGCACCGTGTAGTAGCCGCAGGCGGGAAGCGCCTCGCGCGTCAGACGGGAGCCGTCGCGCATCGGCACCGGCTGCTTCACGACGGGCACCACGCGCAGCGTTCGGACCGGCATCATGTGATCTGCCCCTGGTAAGAGAGTTCGGTGAAGCCGTCCGCGCTGCCCGCGAAGGTCCAGGTGTTGGAGACGGCATCGAGATAGTTCTTGGTGTCGAGCCCCGGCGGCAGCGCCTCGTCGTACTGCACGCCAACCTCCAGCGCGGTCACGCTCAGCGCCTCGTCCACCCACGCCTCGTCATAGACGGGCGCGATCGTGGTGATCTCGACGGCGCCGGTGGACGCCCAGGTGGTGTCGGGCGCGCGCACCTCGAAGCCGTTCAGCATCAGGATCGCCGCGCGGATCATGGCGAGCATCCCGGGCGCGACCTTGTCGCCCATCAGCCGCTCGCGCGGGCCGGCGGGGTTATAGGCCACCAGCGCCACCATGAAATGCGCCGTGCCGTGAAAAATCGCCCCGGCGCGCGGATCGGGCGTGATGCCGCCGAAGCCGAGCGCGACGGTGGGAGGTTTGCGCGTGAGCCGCGCCCATTGCTGCTTGGAGAGGCGGCCATCGATCCACTGGTGATCGAAGCGCGCCGGCGGGAACACCTCGGTGAGGCGCTGGTGCAGCGCGCGCGCGGTGAAATGCAGCGGCCCTTCGCCGGCCAGCGCATCGAGCGGCGCGAGCACGCCCGGCGTCAGATCGCCGCCGCGCTGGCTCCCGGTTGGCGTGCCGCTCATAGCGGGCCGCTCCAGAACTCTGGGCCCGGATAGAGCGCGCTATCGGCGCCCGGGCCCGCCGGCTGCGTGCTGTCGCCATAGATCGGGCGCGTGCGGCCCTGCTGCATGGCGTTACCGGTGGCGGCGGAGAGGAACACGGCGCCTTCGCCGACATCCTTCAGCCAGGCGAGGATATCCTTGCGGCTCTGCACCATCTGCGGCGTCGGGTCGCGCCCGTCGCCCTGCGCGAGCTCGTAGCGCGCCAGCACGCAGGTGGCGCGCACCAGCTCCTGGCTTACCGGGCTGATCGGCGTCGCGTAGCGGCGGCGGACGTAGCTGTCGATCTCCGAGGAGGCGTCCTCCAGGATCAGGTTGACGCGGTTCACGTCATAGCTGCCGTTGTCCTGCGTCGCATCGCCGGCGAGCCGGATCAGCTCCGCCTCGCCATAGCGCGCCACCAGATCCTGGATCGCCGCATAGGCCATTCAGCGCACGCGCTTCTTGGCCGGCTTGCCGAAAGCCTGCGCGGGCGCGGGGGTGGGCAGATCGCCGGCGATCTCGCGCTCGTAGGCCGTCACGTGATGCTCGCCGAGCGGCTCGCCGCCGACGATCACCGCGAGCGCCGGTTCGTTCATCAGCTCGCGCAACTGCGCGGGGGTGAACGCATCGGCGGGATGCGAGGCGAGGAAGGGATGCCGCACGCCACCCCGGATCAGGCCGGGGCGCGCGCAGGCGATCACGAGGCGGCTCATCAGTTCAGCCACTCGTCTTCGAGGGCGGCGAACATGCCGCGCAGCGGGTTCGGCGCCAGCGTGGTCGCGCCGGTGGTCGCGTCGACCGGCACGAACTCGTTGGTCGCGTAGGCCAGCGCGTCGGGATAAAGCCCGGTGCCGGTCACCAGCAACGTCGGCTTGATGCCCATCGGCGTGCCGTCCGGGCGGCGGATGCTCGCCATCGCCGTGCGCAGCGTGATGATGTTGGCGATCGTCATCGGCGCGTTGGAGGCCGCGCAGAGCTGCCACAGGCCATAGCCCGCATTGGCTCGCCCATCGACGCCCCACTCGAACTCCTGGTTCCAGAAGACCTGCGGATCTTCCATGGAGAATTTCGGGATCACCACGAACGGGCGGCGCTCCTGCCAGATGAACGGCTTGATCACCTTCGACGTGTCGAACAGGAACCACATCGGCCCGTCGCCGGGCTGGTAGTTCGCGACGATGCCCGGCGCGCCGGTGCGGGTGGGGTTGGGGTGCGCGGTGTCGAAGAAGTTCTGCCCGTCATACGTGGGCACGTTCTGGCCGTTCAGCATGAGCTGGGCGATCAGCAGGTCCGGCAGATGGCGGGCGTTCTGGCCGAGCTGCTGCGCCGCCGGCTTGATGATGCCGTAGCGATCGTCCTCGATGTCGTTGCGGCGCACCGCGATCGTCTCTTCCCACGTCTTGTTCGTGATCGAGAAGGTGCTGAGCGACAGGCTATGCACCACGCGGTCGCCGACCCATTCGCGCACGCCCGGCAGCAGGTCCATGCGCGGATAGATTTCGGCCGCGCCCTCGCTCTGCGCGCGGAAGGAGAACCGGTCGAAGATCGTGCCGGTTTCCCAGAACTGCGTGTTGTAGGCGACGCTGACCGCATCGTTGATCGAGGCGAGCGCCGGAAACGTGATCTGCATGGGGCTTAGCTCCCGATCAGTCGGACATAGGTGCGGCCATTCTCGCCGACGCCCGAGAGCGTGCCGACGAGGAAGGCGCCGGCCGGCGCGTCGGCCACCGTGATGGTGAACTTGTCGCCGGCGACGAAGGGAACCGAGCCGGCGTTCACGAGGAAGGTGAGGCCGGAGGCGGTGTAGAGCGTGCCCACCACGCCGGCGGCGAGCGCCACGGCGGCCGGGTTGGTGACGCTGAAGGCGGTCGGCGACGTCATCTGCACCGTGTAGGCGCCGGTGGTCGCGGCGGCGGTCGCATAGACGTCCGTCACCGTGCCGTTGCCGGTGTTGGCGCCGTCGGCGACCGCGCCGGAGGCGGCGAACATCAGCGTGTTGTCGTCGGTCGCGTAGACATTCGCGCCGACGCTGTAGCCCGTCGCGTCGGGCACCGGCAGCGCCCAGATGCCGCGCGCGGCCCGCACGAAATCCTGGCTCGGGGCGGCGGAACCCACGTTGGAGTAGCTCTCCATCGCGAGGCCGACGAACGAGACGGTGCCGGCGGTCTGCAACCGCTGCAGCGTCAGGCCGGCGGTGACGCCCACGAGGCCGCCGCGCCAGATTTGCTCGCCGGGCGAGACGTAATAGCCGAATTCGCCCGGCCACGGCGGGCCACGGCGATCGACGACCTGGCCAGAGGTGAGAGCCATCAGCGCGCCTCCATCTTCATGCGGTCAGCCCGCTGCTTCGCGAGGGCCTTGGGGTCGAGACCCATCTTTTTCGCGATGGCGCTCTCCATCTCGGTCGGCTCGTCGGCGCTGCCGCCCGCCGCCTGCCGGCCGCCGAGGCCGCCGGCATGCAGCGACGGCAGGGCGGCGAGCTCCGCCTCCACCTGCTCGGCGTTCGCCATGTGGCGGGGG
>DAHXNW010000133.1 GCA_027365195.1 Acetobacteraceae bacterium | reverse complement strand
CCAGTATACTGAATGGGTGGCCGGGCGGGGGCGCGGGCCGGTGCCGACTTGACGCTCTCAGCCCGGTACGGTCAGCCCGATCGAGCGCGCCGGATAGGCCATCAGCCGATCCAACTCCCCGTCCAGCCGCATCAGCGTCGTGGAAACGCCCATCATGTCGAGCGAGGTGAACAGATTGCCGACGAAGCGGCGGCGCGGCGTGATGCCGCGCGCGCTCAGCAGGGCAGCGACCTCGGCGTAGAGGATATACAATTCCATCAGCGGCGTGGCGCCGAGGCCCGAGATCAGCACGGCAACATCATCGCCGCGCGCGAACGGCAGATCGGCGACGATCCGCTCCACCATCAATGCCGCCATCTCGCGCGCCGAGGCGGTCGGCAGCACGGCGACGCCGGGTTCGCCATGATGGCCGATACCCACCTCCATCTCGCCATCCTTGATGACGAAATTCGGCTTGCCGGCGGCGGGGATGGTGCAGGCGGAGAGGCCGATGCCGAGGCTGCGGGTCGCGTCCATGGCCTGCTGCGCCGTGGCGATCACCGCTTCGAGATCGGCGCCCTCGGCGGCATGCGCGCAGGCCGCTTTCCACATCAGGATCTCGCCGGCGACACCTCGGCGCTTGGCGCGCTCCTGCGGCGGTGCGGAGGCGACGTCGTCATCGGCGATCGCGGTCCGTACGGTCAGCCCGTCACGCGCGGCGAGCTTGACCGCGAGTTTCACGTTCATGTTGTCGCCGGCATAGTTGCCATAGAGGCAGGCAACCCCACGGCCGCCGTCGGCGGCGCGGAAGGCGTCATGGAAATAGCGCGCCGAGGGCGAGGCGAACACTTCGCCGATCGCCACCGCATCGAGCAGACCGGGGCCGACATAGCCGACGAACGCCGGCTCGTGCCCGGAACCGCCGCCCGAGACCACGCCGACCCGCCCGGCGACCGGTGCCGTGGCGCTGCGCAGCACGCGCGGGCTATCGGTCGCCGCCAGCAGATCGGGATGTGCCGCCAGCAGCCCACGCAGACTGTCCTCGACCACCTGTTCCGGATCGTTAATGACACGATTCATCGTTCCTCTCCCTTTTCAATGCCCGTATCGGCATCGCCGACGATCTGCAAACCCACTTTGGCGTCGCGGATCGATTGCGCAACGGCCGGGGTCACCGCGCGGTCGGTCAGCACGAGATCGAACTCCGAGAGATCGGCGAGATGATACAACGCGCTGAGGCCGAATTTTCGGCTGTCGAGTAGCAGGATGCGGCGCTCGGCGATGGCCATCAGCGCGCGCTTGGTCTTTACCACGTCTTGCTCCTGATGATAGGCGGCATTGCCCAGCACGCTGGAACTCGACATGAACAGGATGTTGGCGCGGAGGGCCGCGATCGCCTGCTCGCACAGCAGGCCGAAGAAGGCGTTGAAGCGCGGATTATAATTGCCGCCAAGGCAGATCACCGCGACGCCGGGGGTGGCGCGCAACCGTTCGACCACGGCGAGACCGTTGGTGATGACGGTGAGCGGTTGGTAGGCCGCGAGATAGGGCGTCATCGCCGCCGCCGTCGTGCTGTCATCGAGGATCAGCGACTGCCCGGCTTCGACCAGCGCTGCGGCGGCGCGGCCGAGGGCGCGTTTCTCCGGCTCGGCGAGGCGGGAGCGGAGGAGGAAATTGCTCTCGATCAGGCTCGATGCGCGGGTGGTGACGCCGCCATGCACCTTGCGCACCATGCCCTGCTCGGCGAGTGCGTCGAGATCGCGATGCACCGTCATCCGGCTCACCGCGAAGCGGGCGGCCAGATCGTCCACCTGCGCCGAGCCGGACTTGATCACATGATCGAGCAGCAGGCGGCGCCGTTGCGCCACGTTGCGGCTGGCCGGGATGTCGTCAGACACCGGAGGTGTTCCCACTAGAGCATGATATGTTCAAGTTCAGTCTGCACCGGCCCGCACCCCCACCCGGCCACCCACGGCAGTATGCTGAATGGGTGGCCGGGTGGGGGTGCGGGCTGGTGCAGGCTAAAGCTATCATGCTCTACCAACCGCGCTGAGGATGCGCAGGAACCCCTCCACCTCCCACGCCGCGCGCCCGACGAACAGGCCATCAACACCGTCGAGACCGGCGTAGGTGGCGGCATTCGCCGCATCCACGCTGCCGCCATAGAGCAGGCTCGCCGCGGCGAAGGGCGCAGGCATTGCCGCGCGAAGTGCGCCGATCGTTGCCGCGACGTAGCCCGGCTCGGCCGGCGTGCCATCGCGCCCAATGGCCCAGACCGGCTCATAGGCGATCAGCACATTGCGCGCATGCTCTGCCGGGATATCGCGCAACGCCTCCTCGACCTGCCGGCGCAGCACCGCGCCCTCGCGGCCCGCGCGACGCTCCGCCGCATTTTCGCCGACGCAGATCAGCGGCCGCAGCCCATGCCGTAGCGCCGCCGCCACCTTGCGGTTGATCGCCTCATCCGTCTCGGCGAAATACGCGCGGCGTTCGGAATGGCCGAGTTCCACCAGCGTCGCGCCACAGTCGCGCAGCATGGGGGGCGAGATCTCCCCGGTCCACGCGCCGGCATCCTCCCAATGCATGGTCTGCGCGCCGACCAGCACCGGTGTGCCCCGCAACGCCTCGCAGACGGTGGCGAGGGCGGTGAATGGCGGGATGACGAAGGGGCGCACGCCCGCATACGGCGCGCTTCCCCAGTCGATACCGCGCAGCACCTGGGCGAAGGCGCGCGCCTCGCCCAGGGTCTTGTTCATCTTCCAGCTGGTGCCGACCCAGCGCATGAAGGCTCGCCGCGCGCCTTACTGCTCGGCGTAGTTGCCGGAGGCCAGATTGGCCTTGACCAGCTTGGGCAGGCCTTCGAGGAACTGCGCCGGGTGATCGAACAACTGCCCGTAGTAGCGATCGACGTTCGCCTTGGTGATGCGCGGCATCTGCAGCAGCGCGTTGGCGGGTGCCTGCTTGCCGTCCTTGGCGTAGTCGCAGGCGGCCTGGGTTGCCTCGCCGAGTTCGATCGCGGCGTTCTGCAGATTGGTCTCGATCATGTCGCCGGCGCGCACCGCGCGCATGCCGTCCTTGATGCCATCGACACCAGAGACCGGGATTTTGCCGTTCAGCGATTTCTCCTTCAGCGCGCGGATGGCACCGATCGCCATGTCGTCGTTTTCGGCAACGACGCCATTGACCTGGCTACCATAGCGAGAGAGCCAGTCCTGCACCAGCTTATAGGCCTGATCGCGCTCCCAGTTGCCGGGCTGGATCGCCAGCAGCTTCACGCCGGGGTTTTTCGCGAGCACGTTCTTGATCCCCTGCGAGCGGTCGATCTCGGCCGACTGGCCGATCGGCCCCTGCAAAACGACGATGTTGCCCTTGCCATGCAGCGCGTCCACCACGGCCTGCGCCTCCTGCTCGCCGGCGCCGACATCGTTCGGGCCGACATAGCCCACGAGGCTGCTGGCGGCGGCGCCGCTGATGCTCAGATTGGTCGCCAGCACCGGCACGCCCGCCGCCTTGGCGGCCATGATCTGTGGCCCGAGGGTGGAGGAATTGACCGCCGCGACGGCGATGATATCGACCTTGCGGTTGACGAACTGCTGCATCTGCGAGACCTGGGAATTCACGTCGTTGCTGGCGGTCTGCCACAATAATTTGGCGCCGCAGCTCTTGGCGATCGTCTCCGCCCCCTGCTTGCCCCAGGAGATGAACGAGGTCATGTCATAGACGGTGAAGCCGATGACGGGATGCGGGTTCGCCGCCCCCGCCGCCCATATCGCGCTACCCGCGAGCGCGGTGGCGCCGGCCAGGGTTGCCAGTAGTTTTTTTGCCTGCATGTGTATTTCCTCCTGATAGCGACAGGCCCGGTGCCACGACGGCGCCGGGTCACTCCTCTTTCTGGTTCAGATAAGAGTCGATGAAAACGGCGCCTATGATGATGACGCCTTTGATGATGAGCTGATAAAACGGCGAGACGTTGATGATGTTCAGCCCGTTGTCGAGCACGCCGATGATCATGAAGCCGAACACCGTGCCGATGACGCTGCCGCGCCCGCCCATCAGGCTGATGCCGCCGATTACCGCGGCGGCGATCGCGTTCAACTCGTAGCCGGTGCCGGTGGTGGCGATGCCGGCGGTGGCGCGCGAGGCCAGCAAGGTGCCGGCGAGGCCGGCGAGGCCGCCGCTCACCACATAGACGACGAAGCGGACGAAGCGTACGTTCCCCCCCGCCACGCGCGCCGCATGGGCATTGCCGCCCACCGCATAGACGCGCATGCCAAAGCGCGTGCGCGCCAGGATAAACCAAGCGATCAGCACGACGGCGAGCATCGTCAGCACCGGGATCGGCACGCCGCCGAGCGGGCCGCTGATGGCGAGGAACTGATCCGACAGGCCGGAGATCGGCTGCCCTTCGCTCAGCACATAGGCGATGCCGAGCGCGATCGTCATGTTGCCGAGTGTGGCAACGAAGGGCGGCACACGGGCGATGGCCACGAGCGCGCCGTTGATCACGCCGATCGCCACCCCGGCCCCTACACCGCCGGCGATCGCGCCCAGCATCGGCGCCGTGCCATCCGCCTGTGCGATCAGCGCCGCGACGACGCCCGCCAGCCCGACGATGCTGCCCACCGAGAGGTCGATCCCGCCGGTGAGAATGACGAAGGTGGCACCCGTCGCGAGCAGCGCGTTGGCGGCGACCTGTTGCAGGATGACGTTGAAATTGGACAAAGTGAGGAAGGAGGCGTTGGTCAATCCGAGTAGGACGATGAACACCGCGAGGATCAGCACCAGCGCATAGCGCAGCGCCAGCGCACCGAGATCGGGCCGCGTCGATGCTACGGTTTCAGGCGCGCGCATCGACATTCCCGGCTTCCTCGTCGCCCACGCCCAGCCCCATCGCCAGGCGCAAAATCGCCTGCGGCTCCAGCGCCTCGCGCGCCAGTTCGCCCATCACCGCGCCCGCGCGCATCACCAGCACCCGATGGCTGAGATTGATCAGCTCCGGCATGTCCGACGAGGCGAGCAGGATCGCCACCCCCTGCGCCGCCAGCTCGTCGATCAGCCGGTAGAGCTCGCTGCGCGCGCCGACATCGATGCCGCGCGTCGGCTCATCGAGGATCAGCACGCGTGGCGGCGCCGTTACCAGCCAGCGGGCGAGCGCCACTTTCTGCTGATTGCCGCCGGAGAGATGTGCCACCTTCTGGCCGAGCCGCGCATAGCGCACGCGTGTGCGCGCCAGCACGTCGAGGGCGGCGGCGCGACGGCGCGGATTGTCGAGCACGCCGCCGACGCCGGTGAAGCGATCGAGATGCGGCAGGGTGATATTGTCGAGGATCGACATCGAGGTGAGCACGCCGGCCGCCTTGCGATCCTCCGGCACCATGGCGATGCCGCGCCGGATCGCCATCGCCATGGCGCCGAGCGGCAGCGGCGCGCCATCGAGGCGCATCTCGCCGCTGGCCGGCCGCATGCCAAAAATCGCTTCCAGCAATTCGCTCCGTCCGGCGCCAATCAGCCCGCCGAGGCCGAGGATTTCGCCGCCATGCACGGCGAGGGAAACGCTGGCGTCATAGCCGCCGACGCGGAGGTCGCGCAGTTCCAGCACCGGCGCGCCACGCTCACCCGCGGCCGGGCGGCGGCCGGGAAACAAGTCGATGATCTCGCGCCCGACCATGTTGGCGATGATGCCGCGCTCGGTCCACTCGGCGGTCGGCGCATGGCGGATGATCTGGCCGTCGCGCATCACCGTGACGGTGTCGGCGATCGCCTCGATCTCCTCCATCCGATGGCTCGTGTAGAGGATGCACGCTCCCTGCGCGCGCAAGGTGGCGATGACGCGAAACAATTGCGCGGTCTCGCGCGCACTCAGCGAGGAGGTCGGCTCGTCCATCAGGACGATGCGGGCATCGCGCGAGGTGGCCTTGAGGATTTCCACCATCTGCGTCGCGGCGATGCCGAGGCGCTGCATCGGCAGTTCGGGGTCGAGATCGAGGCCGACGCTCGCCAGCATGGTGCGCGCCCGCGCCACCATCGCGGTGCGGCGCAGCAGACCGAACGGGCCGCAGATTTCGCGCCCGACGAGCAGGTTCTGCCACACCCGCATCTGCGGGATCGGCGCCAGTTCCTGCGGAATGATGGAGACGCCGAGCGCCTGCGCGATCGCCGGTTGGAACCGGCGCACCGGCTCGCCCGAGATGCGCAGCGTGCCGCCATCCGGGGTGAGCTGGCCGGCGATGATCTTGAACAGCGTGCTTTTGCCGGCCCCGTTCTCGCCGGCGAGCACATTGACGCTGCCCGCACGAAACCCGACCGCGATACCGCGCAACACGGGAACACCGTCAAAGCTCTTGGTGATGCCGGCGCAGTCGACGATCGTGCTACCGCCCAGCGGCGCCGCCACGCTCTCATCGCCCTTGTCCCGCATGGCTGCAACCGCCATTTCGCCTCCCTGTTGACCGATTCCTAACATTGCTACCGTCATCCTGCAACAAACATCTCGCATTGATGTTATGATCGGCACTATCGTAACGTGAATTTGCAAAGATCGTGCGAAACCGATCCTCGGGAGGGATCATGACAGAGCTCTGTCTGCTCGGATTGGACAGCGGCTCCACCGCCACCAAAGCGGTGGTGTTCGATCTCACCGGCCGCGTGCGCGGCACCGGCCGGCGGCGTACGGCCACGCTCACCCCGCAGCCCGGCCGGGTGGAGCGCGACATGGCGGCATGTTGGGAAGATGCCACAGCGGCCATTCGCGCCGCTCTCGCCGATGCCAGTATCGGCGGCGAGCGGATCGGCGCGGTCGGCGTGACCGCGCATGGCGACGGGCTCTATCTGCTGGGACGGGACCATCGGCCGCTCGGCCATGGCATCACCTCGCTCGACGACCGCGCGAGCGGGCTGGTGCGCGCGTGGGACGAGGCCGGCGTGCTCGACCGCGCGCTACCGCTGATCGGCCAGCGCCCCTATCCCTACGCGGCGGTTAGTCTGCTCGCCTGGCTGCGCCAGCACGAACCGGCGCGCTATGCGGCGATCGGCGCCATTCTGTTCTGCAAGGACTGGCTGCGGCTATGCCTCACCGGGGAACGCGCCACCGACCTCACCGAGGCGAGCACCGGCTTCACCGATCTGCACACGCAGGCGTATAGCGAAGCGGCACTCGATCTGTTCGGGCTGAACGGCCTCGGGGCTGCGCTGCCGCCGATGCTGGAGCCGAGCGCCTGCGCCGGGCGCGTGACGCGAGCGGCGGCGGCGGCGACCGGGCTTGCCGCCGGCACGCCGGTTGCGGCCGGGCTGCACGACGTGACCGCGAGCGCGATCGGGCTGGGTAATCTCGCACCCGGCGCGCTCACCATGACCGCCGGAACCTTCAGCATGAACGAGGTGCTCTGGCACGCGCCGCGCTGCGATGCGCGCTGGGCATGCCGCGCCGGGACCACGCGCGGTAGTTGGATGAGCATGGCGATCTCGCCGGCCTCCTCGGCCAATCTCGAATGGCTGACGGCGATTCTGGGCGCCGATCTCGATACCTTGGCGCCGGAATTGCCGGCCGCCTTCGCCGCACCCTCTGGCGTCGTCTTCCATCCGTTCCTGTTCGGCTCGCCCTATGAGGCGCCGGCGAGCGGCGGGTTTTTCGGCCTGCGCGGCTGGCACGGCCGGGCGCATCTGGCGCGTGCGGTGTTGGAGGGCATTGTGTTCAACCATCGCGTGCATGTGGATGCGTTGGCCGAGGGCTATCCGCTCGGGCCGATACGGCTGACCGGCGGCGGCACGCACACGCCGCTGCTCGGGCAATTGTTCGCCGACGGGCTGGGCCGCACGCTCGAAGTGCGCGACGTGCGCGAAGCGGCGGCCCTCGGGGCGGCGCTGTGCGGCGGGGTCGCCGCCGGGCTGTTTGCCGATCTGCCGGCCGCGATGCGCGCCTGCTGCCATCCCGGCACCACCTATCGCCCCGAACCGGCGCGCACCGCCGCGCTGGATGCGGCATTCGCGCGCTACCAGAGCCTGATTGCCGCACTCCGTCCGCTCTGGCCCGGCTTGCATCCCGATGGGGCCGCCGCATGAGCCGCGCGCGGGAAGCCACGATCGCGGCGGTGCGGGCGGTCGGGCGGGTGCCGGTGCTGATCATCGGCGCCGGCATCAACGGCGCCGGGCTGTTCCGCGATCTGTCCTTGCAGGGGGTGGATTGCCTGCTGGTGGATCGCGGCGACATCTGCGCCGGCGCCAGTGCGGCGCCCTCGCGGCTGATCCACGGCGGCATCAAATATCTCGAAACCGGAGAGTTCCGGCTGGTCGCGCAATCGACGCTGGAGCGCAACCTTCTGCTGCGCAACGCGCCGCATTACGTGCGCCCGTTGGAAACGGTCGTGCCGGTGCAATCCTGGTTCGGCGGCATCATCCCCTCGCTGCGCCGGTTTCTCGGCTTGACAGCGAAACTGCGCGATCGCGGCCTGTTGGTGACCGCGCTCGGCCTCGCGCTCTATGACTGGCTCGGCCGCAACGCCCGCAGCATGCCGCGCCATCGCCTCGCGCTGCGCCGGGCCTCGCTGCGCCGCTTTCCGGCGATGAACCCCAATATCGTCGCGACCGGCACCTATTACGACGCGCGGATCACCCAGCCCGAACGGCTCGGGCTGGAACTCGTGCTCGACGGGTTGCGCGAGAACCCCGGCGCGCGCGCGCTCAACCACGTCGCCGTGGAAGGCTGCGCGGATGGCGCCGTCATGCTGCACGACCGCATCGGCGGCGCCCGCTTTGCCGTGGTGCCGCGAATCGTCATCAACGCGGGTGGCGCCTGGATCGACCGGATCAATGCCTCCCTCGGCGTCGAGAGCCACTACATCGGCGGCACCAAGGGCTCGCATCTGGTGGTGGATAGCCCCCCCCTGCTGCGCGCACTCGACGGCCGGATGGTCTATTTCGGCGCGGCGGACGGCAGGGTCTGCCTCGCCTATCCGTTCATGGGCCATGTGCTGATCGGCTCGACGGATATCCGCGCGGACGATCCGGATGCAGCACTCTGCGAGCCGGCCGAACAGGACTATATGCTGAGCGTGATGCGCGAGATCTTTCCGGCGATCGCCCTCGGCGCAAGGGACGTGCTCTACCGCTATTGCGGCGTGCGCCCGCTGCCGTATTCCACCAGCAGCGACCCGGGCGACATCAGCCGCGACCACTCGATCCGCCAGGACACGCTCCCCGGCGGCGGCCCTGTGCTCTCGCTGATCGGCGGGAAATGGACAACGTTTCGCGGCTTCGCCGAGGAGGTCGCGGACCGCGTGCTCACGATGCTCGAAACACCCCGGCGCGCGAGCACGCGCACATGCGCGATCGGTGGCGGCGCCGGTCTGCCCGCCGACGAGGCCGCGCGGGCAGCGTGGATGGCCCGCGTCGCCTCGGCGCACGGCCTGGACGCGGCGCGCGTGGCCATTCTCCTGGAACGCTACGGCAGCACGGCGGAGTCGGTCGCCGCATGGTGCGCGGCGGGACCGGATCGGGCGCTCGCCTCGCTCGCGGATTACAGCGTTCGCGAGATCGGGCGGCTATGCCAGGAGGAAATGGCGGAAACCCTGGCCGATCTGCTGTTCCGCCGCACCGATGTCGCACTCTCCGGCCGCCTCACGCGCGCCGTTGCCGCCGAGACGGCGGCGATCGCGGCCCCGGCGCTCGGCTGGAGCGACGCCCGCGCGGGGGATGAGCTGAACGCCGTCCTCACCCTCGCGCGACAGCACGGCGTGCGGCTCGACCGGGAGGCCGCCTGATGAGCTCAAGCGTGGCTGTGTTCATAGGCAGTGATGCGCGCGACCTTCGCGCCGGAGCGTGCGGCATCGAAATCGCTGCGCAGCCACGCCTCCAAAATGGTTTTGGCGAGCTCGGGGCCGATCACCCGCGCCCCCATGGTGATCACCTGCGCATCGTTGCTCTTGCGCGCGCGCTCGGCGGAATAGGTGTCATGGCACTGCGCGGCGCGAATGCCCGCCACCTTGTTGGCGCTGATCGCCATGCCGATGCCGGTGCCGCACAGCAGCACGGCGCGGTCGTTGCGGCCCTCGGCGATGCTGGTCGCGGCGGCGAAGGCGATGTCGGGATAAAGCACCGGGGTGGTGTCGTGGGTGCCGAAATCCTCGACGTCGTAGCCCTTGGCGATCAGCATCCCCTTGAGTTGCTCCTTCAGCTCGAACGCCGCCTCGTCGCAACCGATCGCTATCGCCATAATCACGCATCCTTGCCGTGTTTTCACTCGCAGGGCATCTGCGCACGCGGGGGTGCGATGTCAAGCCGAGCCCACACCCCCAAAACCTCCATGGGAGATCGGAGTCCGCCATGACTGTGCACAATGTTGATACCGCATTCGACTTCACCGGCAAGGTGGCGCTGGTGGCCGGGGGCGCCGCCGGCATCGGCGCGGCGATCGCCCAAACCTTCGCGCGGCACGGGGCGAACATCATCATCGCCGATCTCAATCCCGCCGCCGCCGACGTTGCCGCCGCTCTGCCGGGGGGCCGGCATCTCGGCCTAGTGGCCGATCTCGCGCAGGATGGCGAGGCCGAGCGTGTCGTCGCTGCCGGAGTGGCACACTTCGGCCGCCTCGATATCCTGATCAACAGCGCCGGCATCGTCCTGCTCGATCCGGCGCATGCGGTGAGCGATGCGGCGTGGGACCGCACGATGGCGATCAATCTGCGCGCGCCGTTTCTGCTGGCGCGCGCCGCCTTTCCGGCCCTGCGCGCCGCTGGCGCCGGACGCATCGTCACTCTCGCCTCGCAGGCAGCGACGGTCGCGCTGGACCGGCATCTGGCGTATTGCACCAGCAAGGCCGGCCTCCTCGGCATGACCAAGGTGCTGGCACTCGAATGGGCGCCCTTCGGCATCACGGTGAATGCCATTTCGCCCACCGTGGTGGAGACCGAACTCGGCCGCAAGGCGTGGGCAGGGGAGGTGGGCGAGGCGATGAAACGCAAAATCCCCACCGG
>DAHXNW010000126.1 GCA_027365195.1 Acetobacteraceae bacterium | reverse complement strand
GATGCCATTGCAGTGCTGATCTGTGACGGTGCGGGCTGGCACCAGCCGGGCGGCGCACTGGTAGTGCCGGACAATATTGCTCTGCTGCACCTTCGCCCTACAGCCCCGAATTGAACCCCATGGAAAATGTCTGGGACTGTCTGCGCCAGAACAAACTCTGCGCCCAGCTGCGGGACAGCTACGATGAGATTGTCAAAGCCTACAAAACCGCTTGGAATTGGCTCGTGGCAGATCCAGAGCGCATAACCTCAATCGGAACCCGCAATTGGGCGAGTGTCAGCCTTTAGGCGGGTTGGTATGACGGCGGAACTGCAACCGGCCGAGGCGCTCTGGGCGCTCGTCGACGAGCCCATCGTCAACAAGCATATCGGGACAATCGAGGAACTCGACGCCGTCATCGGCGACAGATGCGCCGCCCTCGCCAATGAACGCGACGCCATCAAAAGCAGAACCAACTTCCACTGGTGGCCCAAAATCGCCAACCCGACCTAATCAACCGCAAATCGTATGAAAGGTCATGCCCCGTTCCGACATTGGAACACCACGACCTTTCCGGCAGCACTCCGCTATGACTGGATCGACGCACCTTGGATGATCGACGGTCTCATCGACGGCGAGCGTTTCCGCGTCTATGTCGCCCAAGTTCTGGGTCGCCCAAGTGCTGACCGCAACCTTCGCACCGGGCGACATCGTCATCGATAATGTCGGCAGCCACAAAAGCCAGGCCGTGCGTCGGGCGATACGTCAGGCCGGCGCCAAGCTGCTCTTCATGCCCAAATACTCACCCGACCTCAACCCGATCGAGCAATTCTTCGCAAAGCTCAAGCATCACCTCACAGCCGCACAGCAGTAAAGCAAAAAAGCCCTCAGCGAGACTCAGTATTAACCGTGCAGCCCGGCATAGATGGCGCCGATGCGGGCCTCATAGCGTTCCATGCTGAATAGCGCCGCCTGGTCTCGCCCGCGTGCGGCGAGGGCGGTGCGTAGATCGTCGTCATGGTCGAGTTGACGGATCGCGCGCGCCATGGCGCTCACGTCGTACGGGTCGACCAGCAGGGCGGCGTCACCCGCCACCTCGGGCAGTGATGTCACGTTGGCGGTCATCACCGGCGTGCCGAGCGCCATCGCTTCCAGCACCGGCAGGCCGAAGCCCTCGAACACCGAGGGGAACAGGAGCGCGCGCGCACCGCGCAGCAGGGTGAAAAGCTGATCGATCGGCAGATAGGCGATCCGTCGCACCCGGCGCACCTGCGAGACGATGTTGGAATTCACCCGGTAATGCGCATAGCGCGGATCGCCGATACGCTCCAGTTCCCGCTCGTTCTGCCAGCCCTGGCCACCGGCGATCACCAGCGGGCGGCGCGAGCCGGAAGCGGCGTAGGCATCGATCAGCCGGCCGACGTTCTTTTTCGGCTCGAGCGCGCCGATGAACAGATAATAGCCCTGCGGCTCCAGATCGAACAGATTGCTCACCTCGTCGGCGACCTCCGCTTCCGACTTGGCGAGCACGCGGGGCGGCAGGCTCACCGCCTGATAGGCGTTGCTGATCCGGTTCTCGGCGATGCCGAACAAGGCGATGATATCGCGGCGCGAAAACTCCGAGACGGTAACGACATGGTCGGCCTCGGCGATGTGGCGCTCGATCAGCCGGTAGAAATAGCGCTTGTTGTCGAGTGTCATATACGGCAGCCGCAGCGGCACGAGATCGTGGATGGTGACGATGTTCGGGCAGCCGGCGATACGCAGCGGCAAGGGCTGGCTGGCGTGGAACACAGTGGGCGCACTCTCGAGCCGCACCGTCGCGAAGCGGCCGTGGATGTAGAAATGCACCCGCGCCTCGTCGAACAGACGGGTGCCGATATAAGTGCGGTCGAACGCCGGTGCCTGGCCCGCCGGGCGAAGCACCGCGCCGGTGTCGGCAAACGGCCGCACCCGGTAGCCGAAGGGCGCGCGCAGCGCCCCGCGCAGCCCGCTGATCGCCGGCCGCAGCCAGGGCAGGGACGGTGCCACCGGCACGTCGAACAGCGCCACTTCGGAGAGCAGGGGATTGCGTCGATCGAGCGCGCGGTCGGTGCTGAGCAGCGCATCGACCGCATAGCCGGCGCCGCGCGCGGCGGTGGCGAGGTTGCGGCCATAGGTCGCGATGCCGGTGCCCATGCGCAGCGCGATGTTGCTCTGATCGAGTAAGAGACGCGATGCCATCGGCATTCAGCGCGGCGCTGCGGCGCGAGTGGCCGGATGGTTGGCGTGCATGCAGTGTCTCCCGCGCTGGTTGCGAGGTGTCATCATAGCCGGGTTCCACCGCGCCGCCATCCCGGCCGTGCGCCAGCCACGAGGCGTGCGAGATCGCCCAACCTGCGGTTTAAGCCATTGATGAAAGGACGCACCCGTAGCATAGAGAAAGCGCGCCGTCGCCCGTATGCTGGCGTCTTTGCCGAACCTATCGATGGAACTGGACCGCATTTGTCTTCATTCGCACGGATCGGAACCTTTCCTGGCAGACTGTCGCTGTTGGCGGCGGTGCTGGTGGGGCTGCTCGCCGCCTGCTCCACCCTGCGGGAGGATGGGCCGAAAACTGCCGTGCTGCTGAACAAAGACCGCGCGACCACCGGCAAGATCGCCGTCGTCGATCTCGATCCCGCCGTGGCGAGCCTGCTCTCGGCGGTGCAATCGCCGTCGCTGCGTGGTGCCTTCGGCGATTACCGCCCGCCGGGCAGCCAGCGCATCGGCGTGGGGGACGCGGTGCAGATCACGCTGTGGGAAGCCGGGCAGGGAGGGTTGTTTTCCAGCCCGGCGCTCGATCGCTACAGCACGGGCTCGCGCTCCGCCGTCATCCCGGACCAGGTGGTGGCGCGCGACGGCTCGATCACCGTGCCGTTCGCCGGGCGGATTCCCGTCGCCGGACGCACACCGCCCGAGGTGGAGCGGCTGATCGTGCAGCGGCTGACCGGTAAGGCGATCGATCCGCAGGCGCTGGTCAGCCTCACCCGCAACGTCAGCAATACGGCGAGCGTCATCGGCGACGCGGGCGGCGGCATGCGCGTGCCGCTCAGCGTGCGCGGCGACCGCTTGCTCTCGGTGATCGCGGCCTCCGGTGGCGTGAAGGCGGCGGTCGCCACGGTCACCATCCTGCTCTCGCGCGAGGGGCGGACGGTGCCGGTGCCGATGCAGGTGGTGGTCGACAACCCGCAGGAGGATGTCTATGTGCGGCCGGACGATGTGATCACGCTGGTCAGCGACCCGCAGTCCTTTACCGTGGTGGGGGCGACCGGGCGCTCAGGTGTGCTGCAATACGACGCGCTCGGGCTGAAGCTCGATCAGGCGATCGCCAAGGCCGGCGGGCTGATCGACGAGCGGGCGGACCCCAACGGCCTGTTCGTGCTGCGCTATGAGGAGCCGGCCGTCGCCCGGCGCCTGCCGCAGACGCGGGGTGTCACCTTGCGCGACGGGATGGTGCCGGTGGTCTATCACCTCAACCTGCGCGCGCCGGATTCGCTATTCCTCGCGCACAGCTTCCCGATCCATAATCACGATATCGTCTATGTCTCGAACTCCAAGATCGTCGATCTGCAGAAGGTGTTCAACCTGTTCAACCTGTTGGTCTCGCCGGCGGTGACCGGCCTCTATATCGCCCCCGCGGTGCCATGATGCCGGCCTGCGGCTGAGGCGATGGACATTCTGCTCGCCGGGCCGCCGGGGCCGCTGTTTCAATGGACCAGGGATGCGCTGAGTGCGGTGGCGGGGCTGCTCGGCGAGACCGTCGAACTGGTCTGGCCGCTGCCGGGCGATCCCTGGCCGGCGCCCGAGACCGCCGGCATCCGGCTGCTCTCGCTGCATTATCTCTCGCCGGATTTCGCGGGCCTGGTGCGCGCCGGGCGGTTGCGCGCGATCCTCATCATCGATCAGGCGCGTGCGTGTTTTCACGATCTGCGCCAGGCCGGGCAGGACATCAGGGAGGCGCTGCTGACGCTCTCCACCTGCGTCACCCCGCTCGGCGACCTGCGCGACTGCCACGACGCGCTGCCCTTCGCGCGCGCCGCCGATGGCACGCTCTCGGGCGACCTTGCGGAACTGGTGGCGCATTGCGGCTGGTCCGTGCCCCGTGAGGCACTGGACGGGATCGCCGCCGCTCTGGCCGCGATGCCGCCGGCCGAGACGACGGAGATGTTGGCCGCCGATGAGGCCGCTCTGCTGGAGGCGACGATGGGGGCGAGCTTCACCTATGCAATGGGCGGCGGGCTGAGCCCGGTCGTCTGGCCGCGGCGCTGTCTGTTATGGGGCGATCGTCTCGGCGAGGCGCCTCCCGCCATCCTGCCGCTCGCCGGCCCGGCGCGGATCCTGCTTTACGGGCCATATTTCCGGCTGCCGCCGGGGCGCTGGCAGATGACGGCGACGCTCGCGTTTTCCGCCGCCTGTCGGGGAATGGCGCTGGCGCTCGAGGTGCATGGCACGCGCGAATCACATGGCACCCGCCGCTTCGCCCGCGCCCGCTTCGTCGTCGGCCAAGCGGGCGAGGCGACGCTTACCGCGCCAATCCGCGTGCCCTCCGCGCATGACGCGCTGGAGAGCCGGCTGGTCAGCGAGCGGGGCGCCATCGAGGGCGATCTGGCGCTCGATCGGGTCACTTTCACCCCGCTCTGAGCCTTGCCCGCCGGCCGGTGGGATGGCGCGAATGCGGCCTTTGGCGCAGGATGGGAGGTGGGAATTTGCCGATGATAGGATGAGGGATGAGTGAGGCGATGCCGCAGAACGCCAGGCGCATGTCGCTGATCGTGACCAAAGGCACGCTGGATTGGGCCTATCCCCCCTTCATCCTGGCCACCACGGCGGCGGCGATGGGGTTCGAGGTGTCGATGTTCTTCACCTTCTACGGCCTCGTTCTGCTGAAGAAGCAGCTCAATCTCGGCATCTCCACTCTCGGCAATCCGGCGATGGAGATGCCGATGATGGGCATGCACATGAAACTGCCGAATCTGCTCGCCGCCCTGCCGGGAGCCGATGCGCTGGCGACGACGATGATGAAGAATTTGATCAAGACCAAGGGCATCGCCACCATCGAGGAATTGCGCCAGAGCGCGATCGACGCCGAGGTGGAGCTGGTCGCCTGTCAGATGACGATGGATCTGTTCGAGTTCAAACGGGAGGATCTGATCGAGGGGCCGATCGTCGCCGGCGCCGCGAGCTATATCGAGAGTGCGGCACGCTCGCAGATCAACCTGTTCATCTGAAACCAACCCGGAGCCCGGCATGACCGACCACACGCTCGATGCCCGAGGGCTGAAATGCCCGATGCCGATCCTGCGCACCCGCAAGGCGCTGAAGGACGTGCCGATCGGCGAGGTGCTCGCGGTGCTGGCGACCGACCCCGGAGCGGTGAAGGATTTCGAGGCATTCTGCCGGACCACCGG
>DAHXNW010000102.1 GCA_027365195.1 Acetobacteraceae bacterium | reverse complement strand
GGGGCTTCGGGGCATGTTCTGGGGCGGCATCGGCACGCTGAACGACAATTTCAACACGCTCGGCTTCGTCATCATCGGCGTCTTCGTGGCAAGCTGGGCGATCTCGGTGGCAGTCTATTACGGACGCGGTTTCGACCGCATGGAGACGACCGGCGCGCGAGAGAATTGAAGGCGCTGCGGATGCATTCAGAATAGATCTGCTTTGCCAGCCAGCAGCATCTGTTCGGCGCGCGCGAGGTCGGGCTCGGTAGTGATCTTAAAATTCGCCTCGCTGCCGTTCACCACGGCAACAGCAAGCCCGGCGAAGGCGGCAACCGCCGCATCGTCGGTCTGCTCGGGCAAGTCCGCGCGGGCGGCAAGGGCGCGATGGGCTGCGAGGATCGCGGGAAAGCGGAAACCCTGCGGCGTCTGCGCCCGCCACAGCCCCTCGCGCGGCACGCTCTCACGCACCTGACCGTCCACGCAGCGTTTCAGCGAATCCACCACCGGCAAAGCGACGATTGCGCCGGGCGCGGCATCGAGTGCGGCGATGACGGCGGTGATGATCGCCGGCGCGATGAACGGGCGCACCGCGTCATGGATCAACACCTTCTCCGGCGCCACGCGAGCCAATGCCTCGAGCCCGCACAGCACCGAGGCCTGTCGCGTGCGCCCGCCCGGCACCGGCGGCGGCAAGTCGAGCCCGGCCATCGCCGCCTCGCACAGTGCGAGATCGTCCGCGTGGATCACCAGTTGCACATGGCTGATGGCGGGATGGCGGGTGAACGCTAGCAGCGTATGGCGCAGCACGGGCACGCCGCCAAGCCCGCGGTATTGCTTCGGGATGGCCCCGGCCATGCGATGGCCGCGTCCGGCGCCGACGATCAGGGCCGCAATGCTCATGCCCCTGTCTTACGGCGCACGGCGCAGGCTGCCAAGCGCCGCCCTTTCGAGATCGAACGACGAGCGCTTGACGTGACGCCGCAAGCCTGAAATAAATTACAGTAAGAGAAAAATATTACGGGGAGGCTCAGTCCGACACGCCATGACAGCGAAGCCGCCTGTCCTGATCGAGACCGAGGACGAGATCATGCTCGCGACCCGCGCGGCGTGGCTCTATTACAGCGGCGGGCGTACACAATCTCAGGTTGCAGCGTTGCTCGACGTGGCGCCCGCCAAGGCGC
This sequence comes from Acetobacteraceae bacterium, assembly GCA_027365195.1. GTDB lineage: Bacteria > Pseudomonadota > Alphaproteobacteria > Acetobacterales > Acetobacteraceae > DAHXNW01. The sequence goes on along the minus strand of DAHXNW010000102.1, from coordinate 2,149 downwards.
ACCGGCTGATTGCGCGCGCCACCAAGGCGGGCGTGGTGCGGGTGTTCGTCGAAGGGCCGATGGCCGGCTGCATGCAGTTGGAACAGCATCTAGCGCGCAGCTTCGGCCTCGGCTTCTGCCGCGTGGTGCCCGATATCGATACCGCACCGCTGCCGCTGCGCTCGCTCGGCATGGCTGGGGCGGCGGTGCTGTTGCATCATCTCGAAACCGGCGACCATCGGGTGATCGGCGTCGGACATGGACGCACTCTTGCCGCCGCGGTCGATCATCTGCCGCGTCTGCCGACGCCGGAATTGTGCTTCGTCTCGCTACTCGGCGGCGTGCCGCGCCATCGCAGCGCCTCGCCCTATGACGTCATCCACCGCCTCGCGGAAAAAACCGGCGCAGAAGCCTATCTCGTGCCGGTGCCCTTCTTCGCCAATTCGCCGCAGGATCGTGCGGTGCTGGTCGAGCAACGGGGCGTGGCCGAGGCGCTGGGCATGGCGGCCACGGCGACGCTGTTTTTCGTCGGCATCGGCGATATCGCGGACAGCGCCTTCCTCTCCGCCTCCGGCATGATCGCGCCCGAGGAAGTGGCTGCCCTGCGCGCGGCCGGCGCCGTGGGCGAGGTGCTCGGCCGCTATCTCGACAGCGCCGGCGAGCCGATCGAGACGCCGCTGCATGAGCGCGTCATCGGCCTGCCGCTTTCGGCCATGCGCGGGCGCGAGGTGATCGCGCTGGCCGGTGGCGCCGAGAAAACCGATGCCCTGCTTTCCGTCCTGCGCAGCGGCGTGCTGAGCGGACTGATCACCGATGAGCCGACGGCGCGCCGGCTCCTCGAACGCCTCACGACGCGCGAACCAACAACCGGGAGAAAACAATGCACGAGAAAGCCCGCGACCTCGCGGCTGGATTCCTGGCCGGACGGATCGGCCGACGCGATGTGATGCGCCGCATGATGGCGCTCGGCCTCGCCGCCGGCGCCGCCGAGACGCTGATCAACGCGGCGGCAACGCAGGCGATGGCGGCCGATTTCGACTGGCAGCGCCACAAGGGTACCAGTCTGAAGCTGCTGCTCAACAAACATCCCTATGCCGACGCGATGATTGCCGATCTGGACAATTTCCGCGCGCTCACCGGCATGAACCTCACCTATGACATTTTCCCCGAGGATGTCTATTTCGATAAAGTAACTGCCGCGCTCTCCTCGCATTCCACCGAATACGACGCGTTCATGACGGGTGCCTATCAAACCTGGCAATACGGGCCGGCCGGATGGCTCGTCGATATGCAGGCGTATCTGGCCGATCCGGCGAAGACCTCGCCGCATTATGCGTGGGACGATATCCTGCCCAATCTGCGCGCCTCCACCGCCTGGTCAGGGGTGCCTGGCGCGCCGCTGGGTGGAGCTGGTGCGCATCAATGGGCGGTACCATGGGGTTTCGAGGCCTATGCGCTATCCTACAACCAGACGATCTTCGATAAGCTCAAATTGCATCCGCCGGCCAATATGGCCGAACTGATGGAAAACGCGGCCAAGATCACCCGCGATGCCGGCGGCCCTTATGGTATTGGCGTGCGCGGCAGCCGCTCCTGGGCGACCATCCATCCGGGTTTTCTGTCCGGCTACACGAATTACGGTGCGCATGATTTCGTGATGCAGGGTGGCAAGCTGAAGGCGGCGATGAATTCGAAGGAGTCGAAGGAATTTCATCGCCAGTTCGTGAAGATGATCCAGGACAGCGGCCCGAAGAACTGGGCCACCTACACCTGGTATCAGGTCGGCACCGACCTCGGCGCCGGCGCTTCGGGCATGATCTATGATGCCGATATTCTCGGCTATTTCATGAACGGTGGCGACAACCGCGAGCGCGGCCACATCGCCTATGCGCCGATGGCGCCGAACCCGAATGCGGCCGGGCCGACATCGAACGTGTGGATCTGGTCGCTCGCGATGTCGAACTTCTCCAAGCGTAAGGATGCCGCCTGGAACTTCATCCAATGGGCAACCGGCACCGATCACTGCCTGTTCGGCGCGCGCAAGTCCGACCTCGTCAACCCGATTCGTGCCAGTGTGTGGAAGGATCAGGAATTCCGCGACCGCATGGCGAAATCCTATCCGGGCTATATGAACCAGTACGAAAAAACCTCGCCGGAGGCGAAGATCTAT
>DAHXNW010000096.1 GCA_027365195.1 Acetobacteraceae bacterium | reverse complement strand
CTCCGGCTGCTCGACGGTGGGGATGTGCGCGGCATGCTCCAGCACCACCAGCCGCGCCCCGAGCGCGCTCGCCAGTGCCTCGGCACTCGCGAGCGGCGTCGTCTGATCCTGCGCGCCGACGATCACCAGCGCGGGCAGGCGAAGGCGCGCGGTGGCGGCATGCAGATCGGCGCCCGCGATCGCCTCGGCGGCGGCGGCGTAGCCCTCCGGGTCGGTCCGGCGCAGCATGGCGCGCAGCCCCTCCGCCGCCGGCGAGTCCGCGAAGCCAGCGGTGACCCAGCGCGCCAGCACCGGCGCGATCAGCGGCGCCATGCCGGCGCTGCGTGCGCTCGCCGCGCGCTCGTGCCAGATTTGCGCCGGCGGGATGGCCATCGCGGTATCGCACAGGATCAGCGAGGCGATGCGGGCCGGTGCTGCCGCTGCCATCGTCTGCGCCACCATGCCGCCGATCGACAGTCCGGCCACATGCGCGGACGCGATGCCGAGGGCATCGAGCAGGGCCAGCATGTCGGCGGCGAGCAGGTCCATCGAATAGGGGCCTGGCGTGACGCTGCTCAGCCCGTGGCCGCGCAGATCGGGCCGGATCAGCCGGAAACGCCGCGCGAGGCGGGAAGCCTGCGCATCCCATACATGCAGCGAGGTGCCGAGCGAATGCAGCAGCAACAGCGGTGGCGCACCGTGCGGCCCCTCGATCTGGACGTGCAGGTTCAGGCCGTTGCTATGCAGGAACATGCGCGCCCTCCCGATGGACGGGCCAAGTTTTACACGCGACCGCGCCCTGGGCAATGGCGGTCCCGCCTCCTTGTGGGGAGGCCGGGCCGGCCCAATTTCGTGTCTCTGGCCAGGAGTGCATGGATGCGAGAGAGGGAACGGCAGCTATCGCGCCGGGCGGTGGGTGTGGCTGGGCTGGCGGCGGCCGGGTTGGCGGCGGCCGGCTTCGCACCTGCCAGCGCGGACGTGCCGGCCGGAGTGCCCGCGGGCGGCGTGCTGCGCTTTCGCATCCGCCGGCGTGGCTCGCTGATCGGCACCCATCGGCTCGATTTCGCGCCCGATGCCGGCGGCGGCCTGGTGGTGCGCATCGCCATCGACATTCGCGTCGGCTTCGGGCCGATCCCGCTCTATCGCTACCGCCATCGCGCCACCGAGACCTGGGCCGGCGGCCGCCTCGCCGCACTCGCCACGGAGACCAGCGACAACGGCACGCCGCTCGCCATGTCGGCCACGCGCGATGCCGGCGCGCTGCATGTGCAAGGCAGCAAGACCGCCGCCTATCTGGCTCCGGAGGGGGCGATCGGCACCACCTATTGGTCCATCCGCACGCTCGATGCGCCGCTGATCAACTCCGAGGACGGCCGGTTGCTGAAAACCAGCATCGCCCCGCTCGGGCAGAGCCTCGTGCCAGCCGCCTCCGGTGCCGATGTGCGTGCCAGCGGCTATACGATCAGCGGCGATCTGCGGCTAACGCTATGGTACGACACCGAGCGGCATTGGGTCTCCTTGCGTTTTCTGGCACATGATGGATCCATCATCACCTATGAACGGTTCTAAAACGATGCGCCCTGCCAGACCCGCCGACGGCATCGCCTGGATCACCGGCGCCTCCACCGGCATCGGCCGGGCGGTGGCCGAGGCGCTGCTCGCCGCCGGCTGGCGTGTGGCGCTCACCGCACGCAGCCGCCCGGCGCTGGAGGCGATCGCCGCCGCGCACCCCGGCCGCGTGCTGGTGCAGCCGGGCGATGTGTGCGACGCGGCGGCGATGCAGGCGGCGGCCACGGCGATCGCGCAGGAGGCGCCGGTGGCGCTGCTGCTGTGCAACGCTGGCGCCTGGCAGCCGATGCACGCGCAGGATTTCGATCTCGCTTCCTTCCGGCGGCAGATGGAGGTGAACGTGCTCGGCACCGCGAATACGCTCGCCGCCGTGATGCCGGCGATGATCGCGCGCGGCGCGGGGCAGATCGGCATCGTCGCCTCGATCGCCGGCTACGGCGGGCTGCCGATGTCGCTCGCCTATGGCGCGACCAAATCAGCGCTGATCCATATGGCGGAGGCGCTGAAATTCGATCTCGACCGCGCCGGCGTGATGGTGCAGGTGATCAACCCCGGCTTCGTCAAGACGCCGATGACCGAGAGCAACCGCTTCCCGATGCCCTTCCTGCTCACCCCGGAGGACGCCGCCGCCCGTATTCTGCGCGGCCTCGCGGGCGGCCGCTTCGAGATCGCCTTTCCGGCGCCGCTGGTCTGGCCGTTCCGGCTGGCCAGAATGCTCCCCTACGCGCTCTATTTCCGCGCCGTTGGCCGCGCGACGAAATCTTGATCTGATGCCAAGCGCTCTCATGCCGTCAATGTCTGATTCTGCATTGCCATGAGGGTTGAAGATATCTGGTGGCCGCGAAACGCACTTTCACAAAGACCTACTTCATTAGGCTTAGCGCAGCGGATTTTGACGGCGCGTATTCCGTTGAAGGCTGATGCATCGGACGCCGGCGAGGGATGGGGCGATACCCGGATCGCCGTGGCGCTGGGTACCGGCGGCGGCCCCGTCTTTCGGCCCCGCACCCCATGGCTTGGCAATCAGGACGCGGCGGCGCTATCACCCTGCGATGGATGACGCTGCCCTCCTCGCCCTCGCCGTCGAACTCGCAACCGATGCAAGCGCCCTGATCATGACGCTGCGCGCGCGCGGCGTCACGGTGGACCACAAGGCCGATGCGACGCCCGTGACCGAGGCGGATCAGGCGGCGGAGCGTCTGATCCTGCGCGGCTTGCGGGCGCGCACGCCAGCAATTCCGGTGATCGCCGAGGAAGAGATCGCGGCTGGACTCGCGCCGGCGGCGGCGGCGCAGTTCTGGCTGGTCGATCCGCTCGACGGCACGCGCGAATTCGCCCAGGGACGCGCGGAATTCACCGTCAACATCGGGCTAGTGCGCGCGGGTCGCGCGGTGCTCGGCGCGGTGGCGCTACCGGCCTTCGCCAGCCTGTTCGCCGGCATCGTGGGCGCCGGCGCGTGGCGGCGCGATGCCGCCGGCCAGACGGCGATCCATGTCCGCCCGGCGCCGAGCGAGGGGTTACAGGTGATGGCCTCGCGCCATTATGCCGACGATCCGAAGCTCGCTGCTTTTCTGGCGGATTATCCGGTGGCGCGCATCGTCAATATCGGCTCGGCGGTGAAATTCTGCCGCCTTGCCGAGGGGGCGGCCGATCTCTACCCACGGCTCGGCCGCACCATGGAGTGGGATACGGCCGCACCGCAGGCGGTGCTGGAAGCGGCCGGCGGCCATATACGGTGCCTCGACGGTGGGCCGCTCCTGTACGGCAAGCCGGGGTTCGAGAATCCGCCGTTTCTCTGCACCGGGGCGTGATGACCGAGGCGCTGGCGGCCGATGACGCCGGCCTTGCGCGGGCGGCGGAATTGCTGCGTGCCGGCGGGCTGGTCGGCTTTCCCACCGAGACGGTCTATGGCCTCGGCGCCGATGCGACCGACGAGGCGGCGGTGGCGGCAATTTTCGCCGCGAAGCAGCGGCCACGCTTCAACCCGCTGATCTGCCACTATGCCGATGCCGCGGCGGCGTTCGACGCGGTGCAGGCCACGCCGCTCGCCGAGCGCCTCGCCGCCGCGTTCTGGCCCGGCCCGCTCACCCTGGTGCTGCCGCGCCGGGAGGGCTGCCCCGTCGCGCTGCTTGCCGGCGCCGGGCTCGCGACGCTCGCGGTGCGCGTGCCGGCGCATCCGCTGGCCGCGCGGCTGCTGCGCGCGGTGGGCCGGCCGCTCGCCGCTCCCTCGGCCAATCGCTCCGGACGGATCAGCCCGACCACGGCGGCGCATGTGGCGGCATCCCTCGGCGGGCGGATCGCGGCGATTCTCGACGGCGGCGCCTGCGCCGTGGGGGTGGAATCGAGCGTCGTCGATCTGAGCGGGGAGCAGCCGGTGCTGCTGCGTCCCGGCGGCGTGTCGCGCGCGGCGATCGAGGCGGTGACGGGCGCGCTAGGCTCGCCCGAGGCGGGCGCGCGGCATTCCCCCGGCTTGCTCGCGTCGCATTATGCGCCGCTGCTGCCGCTACGCCTGAATGCGCGAGAGATTGGCCCCGAGGAAGCGCTGCTGGCGTTCGGCTCACCGCTCGCCGGGGCCGGGGTGGTTTTCAACCTCAGCCCGCGCGGCGATCCGACCGAGGCGGCGGCGCGTCTGTTCGCCGGTCTGCACTGGCTCGACGCCGAGGCGCAGCGGCGTGGTCTGCGCGCGCTGGCCGCCATGCCGGTGCCGTCGCGCGGCCTCGGCGAGGCGATCAACGACCGGCTGCGCCGCGCGGCGTGGCGCCAGCCGGGCACCACGTCTGCATCATCGGATGGCTGATGCTGATCTGGTGGGGGTGTGGGCCTGGGCGCTACTGGTCACGCAGCGTATCGAGCGGCAGGAGCACGCCGTCGCGTTCGAGATGCCAGAAAGTCCAGCCATTGCAGGAGGGCGCGTTCTGCACCGCCGCGCCCACCTGATGGATTGAGCCATGCAGCTTGCCGGCGCGCAGCGTGCCGTCGGCGGCGACGGTGGCACTCACCCGCCGGCCCCGGTCATGCAGCCGCGTGCCGGGAGCGATCAGGCCGCGCTCGACCAAGCTGCCGAAGGAGATGCGCGGCGCATCGCGCTTGCTCGGCGTCACCGCCAGCCCTTCGGCCGAGGCCGGGCGGGTTTGCCGCACCCGCCCGATCGCCGCCTCCGCATAGGCCGGATGGCGTTCGATGCCGATGAAGTGCCG
>DAHXNW010000093.1 GCA_027365195.1 Acetobacteraceae bacterium | reverse complement strand
AGGTATTTCAGATCGACGTTCTGCGCGTAGTGCTCGAAGCTCTGCGCGCAGCGCGCCGGATAGGGCAATGCCAGCGCGTCTTTCTCCTCATCGATCAGCACCAGATCCTCGGTGCGCGGCAGTTCGCCCGGCACCCCCTTCGGCCCGTGGCTGAAGGCGAGGAACACCGCATGGTCGGCCGGTGCCTCGCGGCGCATGCGCGCGATCACCGAGGCGATGAAGGCGTCATAAAAATGCGTGACGATGACGACGCAAATGCGTGGCGGCGCGTTGAGGGAGGCGCTCGGCATGGGCGGGGCTGCGGCGGACACGGGCGGCTGCATGCGGTTCTCTTTGCGTCAGACGTATGTATGTTCGTTAAGTCTTTAACGTGCTATTAATGCGAGGTGGGGGTTGCAGATAGACCGTTTGCCGCGAGACACGGGCGCCAAGCTCATGACCCGTCCTCGTCGGCGCGCCATCATGGCGCAAGCGTCCCCGCTGAACAATCGGGCAGCCGTGGGTTGCCGAAGCCAATGCGGCCGGAGGGGTTGATGGATCATGTCTGCGTCGTCATCGTCACGCTTTTTTTCGACCCCTGGCTGCAGGCGAAAGTGACGAAGCTCGCGGCTGACGCCCATATTTAACCGAAACGCAATGATTTTTCCGGAAAATTCGGCTATCAAACGGTATGGCGAGGTAAAAAACGGCTTCGCCGTTAGCCTCGATCGCCGAGGATAGAGCCGTGCCGATTTCGCAGACGCCTGACCAAACAACGATTTCCGTGGCGATGGCGACCTTCAACGGCGCGCGCTTCATCGGCGAACAACTGGCGAGCCTTGCGCGGCAGACGTGTCTGCCGATGGAACTGGTGGTCAGCGATGACGGCTCGACCGATGGGACCGGCGAGATCGTCGCCGATTTCGCGCGCACCGCGCCGTTCCCGGTGCATTTCCACCGTAACGCGGCCAATCTCGGCTACGAGACCAATTTCCTGCGCGCGACCACGCTGTGCCGGGGCACGGTGATCGCCTTCTGCGATCAGGACGATGTCTGGCTGCCGCGCAAGCTGGAGCGCTGCGGCGCCCCCTTCGCCCGGCCGGAGACCTCTCTGGTGACCCATCGGTACGAATTCGTCGATCGCGCGCTCACGCCGACCGGCCGCTACGATCCCGACATCGGGCGGGATGAAGTTCTGCCGCCCTTCGCTGCCTGGCCGTGGCGGACGTATCGCGGTTTTGCGATCCTGATCCGTGCCGAACTGCTTGGGCTGCTCCAGACGCAGGAGCGCCCGGCGAGCTATTTCCTGCCCGAGCCGCCGGAGCGGGCCGGCCCGATGGCGCATGACCAATGGGCGTGGTTTCTCGGTGGCGTATTCGGCACGCGCCACATCATTGCCGAGTCCCTCGCGTTGTATCGCCAGCATGGCGGCAATCTGTTCGGGGCCTCGCCGGAGGCCGGCCTGCCCAAACAATTGCGTGAGATGCGCCGGCGCGATGCGGTCTATTACCGCCATCTCGCCACGGTCGCCGGTGACATGGCGGAGGCACTGCGCCACGTCCGCCCCGATGCCCCCGCCATCCGTCTGGCTCAGGCCACGGCGGGGGCGGCACGCTGCGCGCGGATCGCCACGCATTTCACCCGTCGCGCGGCGCTGCACGAGCAGCGGCACGCCGGCGCCCGATTGCGGCGGCTGATCGGCCTGCTGCTCGCCGGCGGCTATCGCTCGCCCGACCAGGGCGGCCATGGCTTGCGCGGCTTCGGCAAGGATGCGCTGACCAGCATGGGCCGCCTGCTGCCCCGCCGGGCTTGACGCGGCGGCGCGGAGCTTGCCAGACAGGGTGTGGGGGGAAGCCCGATGCCCGAATCCGCCGAAACCGCACTCCGCCGCCTCCTCGCCATCATGGCCGCGCTGCGCGATCCGCTCACCGGCTGTCCGTGGGACCGGGCGCAGAGTTTCGCCACCATCGCGCCCTACACCGTCGAGGAAGCCTATGAGGTGGCCGATGCCATCGCACGGGGCGACAGGGTGGCCTTGCGCGAGGAACTCGGCGATCTGCTGCTCCAGGTCGTCTACCACGCGCGCCTCGCCGAGGAGGCGGGCGATTTCGACTTCGCCGCGATCGCCAACACCATCGCCGACAAGCTGCACCGGCGCCATCCGCATGTGTTCGCGACCGCCACCACCCAGGCTGCCGATTGGGAGGCGCATAAACAGGCCGAGCGGCTGGCGCGCGGGCAGTTCGGCGCGCTCGCCGGGGTGCCCCGCGCGCTGCCGGCGCTGAGCCGCGCGCACCACCTCTCGGCGCGCGCCGCCCGCGTCGGCTTCGACTGGCCGGATGCCGCCGCGGTGCTCGACAAGCTCGCCGAGGAGACCGCCGAACTGCGCGCCGAGCTGCCGGGGGCGAGCCCGGCGCGGCTCGCGGACGAGCTGGGCGACATGCTGTTCGTGCTGGCCAATCTGGCGCGCAAGCTCGATCTCGATCCCGAAGCCTGCCTGCATGGCGCGAGCGAGAAGTTCATCCGCCGCTTCACCGCCGTCGAGCAATCCCTGGCGGCGGCGGGGCGGACGCCCACCGATGCGAGCCTCGCCGAGATGGAGGACGCCTGGGCGATGGCGAAGCGGGGCGAGGCGTGAGCGCGCCGCTCGACGCCGCCGGAGCCGCCGCGCCCGAACTCGGGTTGCGGGAGATTTTCAGCGGCTTCTTTCTCGCCGGCGTGTCCGGTTTCGGCGGCGTGCTGCCGTTCGCGCGGCGGATGGTGGTGGAGCAGCGGCGCTGGCTGAGTGCGGCGGAGTTCGCCGATCTGTTCAGCCTGTGCCAATTCCTGCCGGGGCCGAACATCGTCAATTTCGCCGCGGCCTTCGGCGCGCGCCATCGCGGCTGGCCGGGGGCGGTGGTCGCGGTCGTCGGGCTGCTCGCGGTGCCGATGCTGATCGTGATCGCCCTCGGCGCCGCCTTCGCCCGCTTCGCCTATCTGGCGCCGGTGCGCCATGGCCTCGTCGGCCTCGCCGCCGCCGCGTCTGGGCTGATGCTCGGCACCGCGCTGAAAATCGCCGGACCTTCGCTGCGCCGACCGGGCACTGCGGCGATCGTGGCACTGGCCTTCGTGCTGATGGCGCTGCTGCGGCTGCCCTTGCCGCTGGTGATCGTGCTCGCGCTGCCGGTCTCGGTGCTGCTCTTGCGGCGCGGGGTGGCATGAGCCCGCTGCTGGCGCTGGCGTTGCTGTTCGCGGAATTGTCGCTGCTGGCGATCGGTGGGGTGGCGAGCACCCTGCCGGAGATGGCGCGCCAGGCGGTGGATGTCTATCACTGGGTCGATCGGGCGGAGTTCGCCGGGCTGTTCGGTCTGGCGCAGGCGGCGCCAGGGCCGAACATGCTGATCGCGACGCTGCTCGGCTGGCATGTCGCCGGCCTCTCCGGTGCGCTGGTGGCGAGCACGGCGATGGTGTTGCCCTCCAGCACGCTCACGGTGTTCGCCGCCGGCGCTTGGGAGCGGTTTCGCACCGCGCGCTGGCGCCGTGTGTTGCAGGCCGCGATCACCCCGATCACCGCCGGGCTGCTGCTCGCCGCCGCCACCCTGCTGGTGCGCAATGCGGATCGGGACTGGCCGGCGATCCTGATCACCGCCGGCGTCGCCGCCATCACGCTGCGCGGCCGGCTACATCCGCTGTGGCTGCTGGCGGCGGGGGCGCTGATCGGGGTGGTGGGCGCTACTTGATAGGGGTTTCGCTCCCCTCGCCCAGCGCGCGCTGCATCAGCACCACATCGAGCCAGCGCCCGCCCTTGTGGCCGACGGCGTGCAGTTGGCCGACATGGCGAAAGCCGAGGCTCGCGTGCAGGGCGATCGAGCCGGTATTGGCGGCATCGCCGATCACCGCGACGATCTGGCGGTAGCCGGCCGCCGTCGCCTGTTCGAGCAGGGCGGCGCCGATCCGTCGGCCGATGCCATGCCCGCGCATGTCGGGGCGGATATAGATGCTGTCCTCGGCGCAGAAGCGATAGCCGGCGCGGTCGCGGTACTGGCCGATGTAGCCATAGCCGAGCGGGCCGGTGGCATCTTCGGCGAGCAGCCACGCTTGCGCGCGCGCGGCCCAGCGGCGGGCGATGTCCTCCACCGAGGGGGGTACGATCTCGAAGCTGCCGGTGCCGTGCAACACGTGATGGGCATAGATCGCCTGGATCGGCGCGATATCGGCCGCCAGCGCCGGGCGCAGGGCGATCATCGGGTGCGCGGCTGCCATCGAAAATTAACCTCCCGCTGCCACACTGCAACGCTCCCATCGGTCATCCAGGGTGCAGGACCACGCTTCGTTCTCGCCTTTTTCATCGTATTCGACTATAGCCTTGGCATTTCGTGCTGAAAATATCTTAGAGCGTTGATTTCTATCCGTTGCACATGTTCTCGGGTCGAGGAGCCTGCGGTGAACCAGAACGACGCCAGCAAGACTGCGCCGCAGCCCGCCGCCAACGATCCGGGCGCGCCCATCTCGCATGATCCGCCCATCTCGCATGATCCGATCGACTCGCGCGTGCGCGCGGTGATGGCGGCGGCGCGCCACCACGGGGTCGATCTCGACCGCGCCGATCTGCGCCTCGCACCGGGCGAGCCGGCCTCGCCGGCACGGCTGTCGGGCTGGGTGCGCGAGAGCGGCCTCTGGGCGCGCGCGGTGCGGCTGAACTGGCGCCAACTGCTCGGCATCCATGCCGGCGCGCCGGTCGTGCTGCTGCTGCAGGATGGCAGTGCGGCGCTGCTGTTGGGTGTCAACGCCGGGCGCGGGGTGGTGTTTCTGAAAGACCCCCATGCCGCACCGGGCGACGAGGCGGTGCCGGTCGATGAATTGCGGCTGGCGCAGGTCTGGTCGGGCGAGGCGCTGCTGATCCGCCGCGCGCGCGGTGCCGGCGAGGCGGAGGCGCCGTTCAGCTTCGGTTGGATCGCCGCCATGGTGCTGCGCGAGCGCGCGGCCCTGCGCGACATCGGCATCGCCTCCATCGCGCTGAGCATTCTCACCATCATCCCGCCGCTGCTGGTGATGGTGGTGATCGACCGGGTGTTGCAGCACCGCAGCATGTCGACGCTGATCCTGCTCTCCACCATCCTGCTGGTGGGCGTCGCCTATGAGACGGTGCTCGGCTATGCGCGGCGGGAACTCACGCAGGTGGTGGCGGCGCGGCTCGATGCCAAGCTCAATCTGCATCTGTTCAACCGCGTGCTCGCCCTGCCGCTCGATTACTACGAGCGTTCGACCGCCGGCGAGATCACCTACCGGATCAGCCAGATCTGGAAGATCCGTGATTTCCTCACCGGCAAGCTGCTCAGCACATTTCTCGATTTCTTCACCATGGCGGTGCTGCTGCCGTTCCTGTTCTACATGAGTGCCGCGTTGTCCTGGATGGTGCTCGCCGCCTCGGGGCTGATCGCGCTGGTGATTTTCGCCTTCCTGCCGCCGATGCGTCGCGCGGTTGCGCGCGTGGTCGCGGCGGAGACGGCGAAGAGCACGGTGCTGATCGAATCGGTGCACGGCATCCGCACGGTGAAATCGCTGGCGATGGAGCCGGTGCAGAAGGATATCTGGGATCTGCGAGTAGCCGACGCCGGGCAGGCGCGTCTCGCCGCCGGGCGGCTCGCCAACTGGCCGGCGACCATCGTCACCCCGCTCGAAGGCTTCATCCAGCGTGGCGTGCTGCTGGTGGGCGCCTATATGGCGCTGACCGGCGTAGGCGGCGTGCAGGTGGGCGCGCTGATCGCCTTCATGATGCTCGGCATGCGGGTGGCGCAGCCGCTGATCGGCCTCGCCCGGCTGATCGAGGATCTCGAACAGGTGCGCGCCGCGGTGAACGATGTCGCCTCGGTGATCAACAACCCGAACGAGACACGCGCCGCCACCTCCGGCCTGCGGCCGAAATTCGCCGGCGCGATCAGTTTCGAGAACCTCACCTTCAGCTATCCCGGCACCAAGGCGCCGGCACTCGACCGGGTGAGCTTCAGCATTCCGCCGGGCACCATGCTCGGCCTCGTCGGGCGCAGCGGGTCGGGCAAATCGACCATCACGCGGCTGTTGCAGGGCATCAACCGCGAATACGACGGCTTCCTCAAGATCGACGGCGCCGAGTTGCGCGAGATCAACCTGATGCATCTGCGGCGCGGCTTCGGCGTGGTGCTGCAGGATAATTTCCTCTTCCGCGGCACCATCCGCGACAACATCCTGGCCGGCCGGCCCGGCCTCACGCTCGAGGACGCGGTGCGCGCGGCGCGGCTCGCCGGCGCCGAGGAGTTCATCGAACGCATGCCACAGGGCTATGAGACCTTCATCCAGGAGGGCTCGCCCAATCTCTCCGGCGGCCAGAAGCAGCGTCTCGCGATCGCGCGCGCGCTGATCAACGACCCGCGCATCCTGATCCTCGACGAGGCCACCAGTGCGCTCGACCCGGAGAGCGAGGCGCTGGTAAACGCCAATCTGCAACGCATCGCGCGCGGGCGCACCATGGTGATCGTCTCGCATCGCCTCTCCTCGCTCACCGAATGCGACATGACCGTGGTGCTCGACAAGGGCTGCGTGATGGATGTCGGCCCGCATCGCGAACTGGTGGAGCGCTGCCCGATCTATCGGCAATTGTGGCTGCAACAGAACCGCCACATGGAAGGCCAGGGGCAGCGCCCGGCGATCCTCGGGCCGGCGTTGGCCCAAGGTGATTGAGCGGGGCGATTGAGGGAAGCGAGGACCATCCGATGAGCGGACCGCTGGAAATGCAGGACAATCGCCTCGATGTCGCGGTCGCCAAGGCGGCGCCGACGACACAGGATCTGCTGGAATTCGCCTCGCCCTCGGCGGCGCTGATCGCAACGCCGCTCTCCGGCCCGGCGCGCGGCGTGATCTGGCTGATCGCCGCCGCCGTGGTTTCCTTCGTGGTCGCCGCCGGGCTGATCCCGGTCGACAAGGTGGTGACGGCGCAGGGCAAGCTGATCTCCAAATCGCCTACCATCGTGCTGCAACCGCTCGATACCGCGATCGTGCGGGCGATCGACGTGCATGAGGGCCAGCGCGTGCATGGGGGCGACGTGCTGGCCCGGCTCGATCCCACTTTCGCCGCCGCCGACATGGGCACCCTGCTCCAGCAGGTCGCGAGCCTCGAGGCCGAAGTGACCCGGCTGCACGCGGAGGCCGACGAGAAGCTCTATGTCGCCCATCCGAACGATCTGCCTTCGCAGTTGCAGGCGGCGATCTTCGCCCAGCAGGAGGCCGAGCGGCGCTACAAGCTCGAAAACTACCGGCAGAAAATCGACAGTCTGGAAGTGGCCGTCTCGCGTGAGCTGGCGCAGGCGAATTACTATCGCCAGCGCCTCGCGGTTGCCAGCAGCGTCGAGCAGATGCGGCAGGAATTGCAGAAACTGCAAGTCGGCAGCAAGCTGAATTCGATGGCGGCGACCGACACGCGGCTCGACATCTCGCGCAATCTGGCGATTTCCGAGGCGAGCGCGGAGGGTAGCAAGCGCGATCTGGAGGCCATGGTCGCCGAGCGCGATGCGTATGAAAACACCTGGCGGGCGCAAATCCTGCAAAATCTCCAGGACCAGGGCCGCAAGCTCGACGACGCGCGCGAACAGCTCAAAAAAGCCCAGTTGCGCCGCCGTCTGGTGGAATTGCGCGCGCCGGAGGATGCGGTGGTGATGTCGGTGGCGCATGTCTCCGTCGGCTCGGTGCTGCAGGCGGGCAGCCAGTTCATCACCCTGGTGCCGAGCGATGCGCCGCTCGAGGTGGAGGCCGATGTCGCCGGCAGCGACGCCGGTTTCTTGCGCGTCGGCGACCCGGTGGTGGTGAAGTTCGACACCTTCCCCTTCACCCAATACGGCAACGCCGAGGGCGTGGTGCGCGTCGTCAGCCCGGATAGCTTCACCCAGACCAGTGACGGCGCGCCGGAGAGCCAGCAGCCGGAGGGGCCGGTGCCTGGGGCGCGGATTTTCTACCACGCGCGGATCACGCTCGATCGGATCAAGCTGCACAACACGCCGCCCGGCTTCGCGCCCTCGCCGGGCATGCCGGTGACCGCCGATATCCGCGTCGGCAAGCGCACGGTGCTGAACTACATGCTCGGCCGCGTGATGCCGGTGACGATGGAAGGCATGCGCGAGCCGTGAGGGCGCGAGCCGTGAAGGCGTAAGCGTCATGGCGCTGCCCGCTCGTCTGGCCGCCCTGCTGCCACCCGCCGCGCGGTTGCGCGAAGCGCTGCGTCTGAGCGAGGCCGGGCAGACGCAGCGCGCCTTCCGCCTGTTCGCCAGCGCCGCCGAGGCGGGCCTCGCGGAAGCGCAATATCGCGTGGCGCGCTGTTATCTCGACGGCGGCGGCGTGCCGTTCAGCCCGGCAGAAGCCAGCCGCTGGCTGCGTCGCGCCGCCGATCAGGGCTATGTGGAGGCGCAGGCGCTGCTGGCGACGCTGCTCATCCGTGGTTTGGCACCCCCTGCGGAGTCGCCGGCGCCGGCGCTGTTCGCCACGGCCGCCCCGGCGGCGAGCCCGGATTTCACCGAGGGCTTGCTCTGGGCGCAACGCGCGGCCGAGGGCGGTTCGGCCGATGGGCAGGCGATGCTGGCCTATATCCTCACCTCCGGCCCGCCGGAGCTACGCGATGTGGCGGCCGCCGATGCGTGGTATCGCCGCGCGGCGGCCGGCGGTTCGCCGCAGGGCAAGCTCGGCCTCGCGCTCGCCCTGCTGCGCACGGCAGAGACCCCCGAGGCGACGGCCGAGGCGGCGGCGCAGATGCAGGCAGCGGCCGAAGCCGGCCTGCCCACGGCACAATATCTGCGCGGCGTGATGCTGGAGAGCGGCATCGGTGTCGCGCGGGACGTGACGGAGGCATCGGCATTTTATCGGCGAGCGGCGCAGCAAGGGCTGCGCTCGGCGCAGGCCCGCTGGGGTCTCGCGTTGCTCGAGGGGCGAGGGGTTGCGCGCAATCTGATCGAGGGGGAATCCTGGCTGCGCCGGGCCGCGTTGCAGGGCGATGCCGAGGCGGCGGCGCTGGTTGGCGATCTCTATGCGCGGGGCGGCGAATTGCCGCCGAATTATGCCGAAGCAGCCCTCTGGTTCCGCCGCGCCGCCGAAGCCGGGCATAAAACGGCGGCGCGCGCGCTCGGGCTGATGTGCCTGACCGGCGCCGGCATGGCGCGCGATGCCGAGGAAGCGGCGCAATGGTTTCGTCGCTCGGCCGAGGCGGGCGATACGGTCGCACAGGCCGATCTCGCCAATCTGGTGCAGCGCGGCGGCGGGCGGCCCGAGGATTCGCTGCGCATTCGCGAATGGTTCGAGCAGGCGGCGGCGGCCGGCGATCTGGTGGCGGCGTATAATTTCGGCGTCTGT
>DAHXNW010000088.1 GCA_027365195.1 Acetobacteraceae bacterium | reverse complement strand
CCAGATCTCCCTGGTGCTCACCGCGCAGCCCGGGCAGGGGCTGCTCGCGCTGGTGTTCGCCGATAATCCGCTGGCGCTGCGGCAATGGACGGTGGTGGACGCGCAGCACAAGATCACCCGGGTGAGCCTCGACGACATCGTGCTCGGCGGCCAGTTCGACGAGAGTTTGTTCAAATTTCCCAAATGATCACCCTCACGCCGCCAGCGGCCGGTGCGCGGTTTCCGGGGCCAGCAGGATGAACGGCAGGCCGACGACATAAACGAGCGACAGCGCCGAGATGGCGATGGGATAGCCGCCGGTCAGCGCCGCGATGCCGCCGATCAGCGCGGGACCGGCGGCGCCGAGCAGGCGGCCGAAGCTGAAGCAGAAGCCAGCGCCGGCGCCGCGCTGCGCGCCGGGGAACATCTCCGGCAGCCAGATGGTGTAGAGCGCGAACACACCGTTGGTGAAAAACCCGAGCGCCGGCAGCAGAAAGAAGAACAGCGTGAGATCGTCGAGACGCTGGATCGCCAGCGCATAGGCGGCGAGGATGGTAGCGAGCGAGCCGAGGAAGAACAGCGCCGCCGTCGGTCGGCGGCCGCCCAAGCGCTGTGTGATCCACGGCATGGCAAGGCAGCCGGCGAGGGTGCCGACATTGGTGATCAGGCCGCACACCGCGCCCATCGTCTGCGCGTGCGCCGCCGTCGCACCGGCGGCGCGCAGCTTGCCGATCACCACCGTCGGCGCCCAGAAGTTCGATGACCACAGGCCGAAGATGATGCAGGCCATCATCAGGGCCGCCATCCAGGTGACGCGCCCCTGGCTGCCGGCGAACAGCGTGCGGAATGGCGGCGCGCTGGCCTCTCGCCGGCGCGGCTCGGGGATGCTCCGGCGCAGATAGAGGGTGAGCAGCGCCGGGGCGATGCCGAGGAAGAACATGCCGCGCCAGCCGATGGTGTTGACGCAGACGAGGGTCGCGAAGGCGGCGAGGAACAGCCCGGTGGGGGTTGCCGTATGCAGCCAGCCGGCGAGGCGCACGCGCATCGCCTCGGGCACCGATTCGTGCAACAGCGGCGTGCCGGCGGCCCATTCGCCGCCGATGCCGAAGCCGGCGATGAAGCGGAAGACCGCGAACATCACGAGGCCGGTGGCCAGCCCGCACAGGCCGGTGAACAGCGAATAGACCAGCACCGTCCAGCACATCACCCGCACCCGCCCGAGCCGGTCCGCCGCCCAGCCCCAGAACATCGAGCAGGCCCAGCCGAGCATGAAGATCGAGAACAGCAGCCCGCCATAAAAACCGATATTGGCGCGGCTCGCCGCCAAGCCGCTCGCCGGCAGCAGATCGGTCAGCGCCGCGACCAGGATGTAGCCGTAGATCGCGGAGTCGAACC
Organism: Acetobacteraceae bacterium; assembly: GCA_027365195.1. GTDB lineage: Bacteria > Pseudomonadota > Alphaproteobacteria > Acetobacterales > Acetobacteraceae > DAHXNW01. The sequence goes on along the minus strand of DAHXNW010000088.1, from coordinate 10,638 downwards.
CGTCCAGCATCCAGCCGAGCCAGGCGGCCCAGAACACGCGTTGTGGCGAGACGGCGCCGGCGATGACCGGTGCCGGGGCGACGGTATCCGGCATCATTGGCGCGTCTGCGTCGCGAGGCGTGCGCGCAGGGTGGTTTTCAGGATTTTGCCGTAATTGTTCTTCGGCAGTTCATCGACGAACTCATAGCGTTTCGGCCGTTTGAAGCGGGCGATGTGCTCGAGGCACAGGCGGTCGAGCGCTGCCGCGTCCACCGTGGCGCCGGGGTGGCGCACGGCGAAGGCGATGACCGCCTCGCCCCAGTCGGGGTCGGGCGTGCCGATGACGCTGACCTCGAGAAGGCCGGGATGGCGCAGCAGCACTTCTTCGATCTCGCGCGGATAGATGTTCGACCCACCGCTGATGATCACGTCCTTGCTGCGATCGCGCAGCGTGAGATAGCCATCGGCATCGAGGCTGCCGAGATCGCCGGTGTGCAGCCAGCCGCCGCGCAGGGTGTGCGCGCTCGCTTCCGGGTTGCCCCAGTAGCCGGCCATCACGCAGTCGCTGCGGGTGAGCACTTCGCCGGTCTCGCCGGTGGGCAGATCGCGGTCCGCGTCATCCACCACGCGCACCTCGACGCCGGTGCGCGCAACGCCGCAGGAGGCGATGCGGGCGCGGTGGCGCGGGTGGCTCTGGTCCGCGTGGTCGGCCTTGGAGACCAGGGTGGTGGTCATCGGGCTTTCACCCTGGCCGTACATTTGCACCATGCGCGGGCCGAACAGCGCGAGCGCGCGGTCGAGATCGGCGAGATAGAGCGGCGCGCCGCCGATGATCAGGGTTTTGAGGTTGCCGAGTGCCGCATGGTCGATCCCCGGCGCTTGCATCAGCCGGGTGAGCAGGGTGGGCGGGGTGAAGCAGGAGACATTCGGTTCACGCGCGATGAGGCCGAGCAGTTCGGCGGCATCGAAATGCGCGGCTTCGGTGATCACCTGATGGCTCGCGCAGGCGATATGCGGCAGCGCGTAGAGGCCGGCGCCGTGCGAGAGCGGGGCGGCGTGCAGCATGGTATCCTGCGGGCCGAGGGTGTCGATGTCGGAGAGGTAGCACTGTGTCATGAACAAAAGGTTGCGATGCGTCAGAATGGCGCCCTTCGGCCGCCCGGTGGTGCCGCTGGTGTAGAACAGCCAGGCCGGATCGTCTGGCGCCACCTCCGCCGGCGGAATTTCCGGCCCCTCGGCGAGGGCGCAAAAGCCAGTGCCATCGGTCGGCAGAATGTCGAGCGCGGGGGCCGCTTCGCGAAGGCCCGGATAGAGCGCGGGCGAGGCGATGCAGAGGGCGGCGCCGCAGTTTTCCAGGATGAAGGCGCATTCGCGCGGGTGCAGCTTCGCATTGACCGGCACGGCGCAGAGGCCGGCCTGCCAGCAGGCATAGAGCGCCTGGAAAAATTCCGGGCCATTCTCCAGCACGATCGCGACGCGCGCCCCCGGCGCGAGGGTGGCGCGGGCGCGGAGGGCGCCGGCGGTGCGGGAAACGAGGGCCGCGAGTTCGCCGTAGCGCCAACGCCGGTTGCCCTGCGACACCGCCGGGCGCGCGGCGTGGCGCAGCCCCGGGCCGCGCAGCGTATGCGCCAGATTCATTATGTCGCCCTCCCTCCGAACGGTCGGACTCTAGCGCATGCGACCGCCGGGTGTGCAAGACCCCGGTACAGGCCGAACGATCGTGCGCCAGCCGCTGGCTCTGAGCGACTCGATTTCGATCTGAAATCCGGAACATATCAATAGCTACAATCTATTCGTATTATTAGTGTGGCCGTGTCAGTGTCTCCCTGCATCAACGAGGAGACAGCTCATGCAAGACTTATCCAGCCGGCGCGGCGCCATGCTATCCCTGGGGATCGGCCTCGCCGGTCTCGCGACGGCCGCGACGGCGGCCGAGGCGCCGGGGTTGCTGGCGCCCGGCGCCAAAGGGTTGCGCGACCTTGCGGCCCGCCTTGCGCGCGCGCCACGGCGGCGCGATTTCAAGACCGTGCCGATGCTGCTCGACCACCCCGATCAGTGGGACAGCGCCGCCCTCGGCGAGGTGATCGGCTATCGCGCGGGGCCGCGGCAGGTGTGGGACAATACCGATCTCGCCAGCCCCTGGCTGAATGGAATGCGCAACAGCATGAACACGCAGATCTGGTCGTTCCACCACGCCGATTTCCTGTGCGTCTCGGCGACCCACGGGCTCGCCCATCTCGCGCTGTTCGACCAGGAGGTCTGGGACAAATATCAGCTCGCCAAGCTCACCGGGGGCAAGTTCGCCACCAACACTCTGCTCCCCGCCGGGCCTGCGGCGAATGCCGATCCGCGTGATTTCGAGGCCGAGGCCGGCCCGTTTTCGCCGCATGACAACAGCATCGCCGCACTGATGCGCCGGGGGGCGGTGTTTCTCGCCTGCCATAACACGACGTGGGAGATCTCCGAGCGGCTGATCGCCACCGGGATCAATCCGGACAAGCTCTCGCATGAGCAACTGGCCGCCGATCTGACCAACCATGTGGTGCCGGGGGCGGTGCTCACGCCGGGCATCGTCGGCACTTTGGTGGAGTTGCAGGGGGCGGGGTTTCATTATGCGAAATAAAGCGGTGGCGGCGCTGCTGGGCGCGGCGCTGCTCGTGGCCGCGCCGGCCATGGCGCAGCCGCGCGGGGAATTCGGCGTCTTTCCGCCCTGGCAGCATGGCGCCAATGACGATGCGACCGACAAGGGTTTTGGCTTCACCGTGCCGGAAGTGGACGATCTGGCGGATTTCCACGGCGACCCGATGGGGGCGAAGCTGGTGCTCTATGTCGGCGGCAATTATTTCTTCGCCATGGCCCCGCTGGTCGCGGCGTTCGAGCGGGAAAACCCAGGCTTCGCCGGCCATATCTATTACGAGACCATCCCGCCGGGGCTTTTGGTGACGCAGATCAAATCCGGCGGCACCATCACCGTCGGCAACATGACCTGGACCGTGCCGGCCGATGCCTATTTCGCCGGATTGAAGAAGATCCAGGCGCTGATCGGCGATGGCACGCTGGCCGATCCGGCGGTGCCCTATGTCACCAATCAACTCACGATCATGATCCCGAAGGCCAATCCGGCGCATATCACCGGCCTCGCCGATCTCGGCCGGCCAGGCGTGCGGCTGGTGATGCCGAACCCTGCCTTCGAGGGGATCGCGCGGCAGATCAAGCTCTCGCTCGCCAAGGCCGGGGGTGAGGCGCTGGCTCTGCGCGTCTATGGCGCGAAAGTGGCGGATGGCAGCACGCTGCTGACCCATATCCACCATCGCCAGAGTCCGCTGTTCCTGATGCAGGGGCGCGCCGATGCCGGCATCACCTGGCGCTCGGAGGCGCTGTTTCAGGAGCAGATCGGCAACCCGATCGCCGATATCCCGATCCCGGCGCGCTTCAACACCACCGCCATCTATGCCGGGGCGATGGTGAGCGGTGCGCCGCATCCGGCGGCGGCGCGGCTGTGGCTCGCCTTCATCCACTCGCCGACGGCGCTTGCGATTTTCGCGCGCTACGGCTTTGCCGCCTATCACCCGGCCACTTCGCAAGGAGTATCACCATGAGTAGTTCGGTCTACGGCGCCGCCACGGCGCGGCCGGCGGCGCCCGCGGTGCCGCGCGTGGATATCGGCTGGCGCAACGCCGCGATTGCGCTGCTCTCGGTGCGCTTCATCCAGGGCTGGATCTATTGGGGCGGTGGCACCCGGCGCTTCATCTATGCGCCGAGCAAGCTCGACCCCACGGCGACGACATGGATGGCGCATAAATTCCAATCCGCCATGCCGGGGGCGGTGCTCGGCACCGGGCAGGTGATCAGCTTCCTGCTGCATCATTTCTGGCTGCTCTATCCGGCGGTCATTCTGTTCAGTGCGGCGGAACTGATCGCCGGGCTGTTCCTGATGGCGGGGCTGTTCACCCGCGCCTCGGCGGTGGTCTCGGTCGGTTTTTCCGTCGTGCTGATGCTGATGTTCGGCTGGCAGGGGGCGACCTGCATCGACGAATGGACGATGGCGGCGGCCAATGCGGCGATGGGGGCGACGCTGTTCCTCGCCGGCGGCGGCGCCTATGCGCTCGACAATGTGCTGTTACGGCGCAACCCGGCGCTGGCACAGCGCGGCTGGTTCCGCTGGCTCGGCGGCAGCCAGCCGCTGCCGCTCGGCGATGTGGGGTATAAGTGGCTGGCGCTCGCCGTGCTCGCCTGCGTCGTTGCCTTCGATGTCGGCACGTATCACTATTATCGTGGCTCGGTCGTCTCGGCCTTCCACGGCGGCCCGGTGAGCCCGACCCGGCATCACATCGCGCTCGATGGCGGTGTGCTGGCGGCGGATGGTGCCGTCACCGCGCATGTCTATATCGACGGCGGCACGCCGGAGGCGCCGGCCTATATCGTCGCCGCCAGCCTCAGCGATGCCGGCGGGCGGGTGGTGGAAAGCTGGGATGCGGCAGCACTCGGCGCGCTGGCGCCCGGTGCGATCCGCAACGACTATGCCTATCGCCAGATCAAGACCGGGCATTTCGGCCTGATCGCGCCCACGGCGGCGATGGCGACGATCGTGTTGCCGCCGGCTGCTGCGGGTCTGGCGTTGCCGGCCGGGCCTTATCACTTGGCGCTGACCACCGCCGGCAACCGGTCTTTCCGCCTGCTTGTCGCATCCGCTCGCGGCAGCTAAACCCTTTGCATGGGAGAGACGCAACCCGGTGGCCCGCTGGATCTGCTCGATGCGGCGGTCGCGACCCATGGGGCGCGGCCGGCGATCGATTTTTTTGGGCGGCGGTGGAGCTATGCCGAACTCGGCGCGCAGGTGGCGCGCACGGCGCGGGGGTTGCAGGATCTCGGCGTCGGGCCTGGGGTGCGGGTGGGGTTGTGTCTGCCCAACTCGCCCTATTCGGTGATCTGTTATTATGCCGTGCTACGCGCCGGCGGCGTGGTGGTGAATTTCAATCCGCTCTATGTCGAGCGCGAGCTGGCGCAGCAGATCGGCGATTCCGGCACCACCATCATGATCGCCCTCGATGCGGCGATGATCATGCGCAAACTCGCGGCGATCGCCGGGATGGCGGGGTTGCGCATGATCGTGCATTGCCCGCTGGCGGCGATGCTGCCGCTGGGGCGCGCGTGGCTGCTGCGGCTGTTGCGGCGGCGCGATTTCATCGCCCGCGATGCGGTGCGGGCGGGCGATTGCGCGGTGATCCCCTTCAGAGCGCTGCTCACGCGCGATGCGCCGCCCGATCCGGTGGCGATCGATCCGCTGCACGACGTCGCGGTGCTGCAATATACCGGTGGCACCACCGGGGTGCCGAAGGGCGCGATGCTGACGCATGCCGCTTTGCACGCCGGCTGCGCGCAGACGATACAGGGTCTTGTCGGGTTGGAGCCGGGGCGTGAGCGCGCGCTGATCGTGATGCCGCTGTTTCATGTGTTCGGCATGACGGTGCTGATGAATACGGCGGTCGGGATCGGCGCCGAGATGATCCTGCTGCCGCGTTTCGAGGTGCGCCAGATGCTGCGGGTGATCGCGCGGCGGCGGGCAACCGTGCTCTCTGCCGTGCCGACGATCTATACCGCCGTCCTCGCCGCGAGCGAGACGCGGCGCTACGATCTCTCCTCGCTGCGTTTTCGCGGCTCGGGCGGCGCGCCGCTGCCCGAGGAGACACAGCAGCGCGTCGAGGCGCTGTTCGCCGGCCCGGTGCTGGAGGGCTATGGGCTGACCGAGACCGCCGGGCTGGTGTCGATGAACACCGCCGATGGGCACATCCGGCGCGGCTCGGTGGGCCGCGCGCTGGCGGCGACGGTGATCGAAATCCGCGATCTCGCCGACCCCACGCGCCTGCTGCCGCCCGGCGAGCGGGGCGAGGTGTGTGTGCGCGGGCCGCAGGTGATGGCGGGCTACTGGCAGCGGCCGGGCGAGAGTGCGGCGGCCTTCGTCGATGGTGCGCTGCGCACCGGCGATGCGGGCTATCTCGACGCCGACGGTTATCTGTTCCTGGTCGATCGGATCAAGGACATCGTCATCTGCGCCGGCTATAACGTGTATCCGCGCGTGCTGGAGGAGGCGCTCGGCCGGCATCCGGCGGTGGCCGAGGCGGCGGTGATCGGCCGGCCCGATGCGTATCGCGGCGAGGCGCCGGTGGCGTTCGTGACCCTGCGCGAGGGGCATACGACCACACCGGCGGCGCTGCTCGACCATCTGCGCGACGAGGTCTCCAAGATCGAGCTGCCGCGCGAGATCGAGATCCGCCAGAGCTTGCCGAAGACGCCGATCGGTAAAATCTCCAAGGCCGCGCTACGCGAAGGCCATTGACTATATACGGCGGCATCGCCGTTGGATGGGAGTGACAACATGCAGACTGCGCTGATCGCGGGTTTCGCCCGCTCGCCCTTCACCCCGGCGACGAGGGGGGCGCTGGCGCGGGTGCGGCCGGACGATCTGGCCGCCCAGGTGGTGCGCGGGCTGCTCGAACGCACCGGCATCGACCCGGCGACGCTCGAGGATCTCATCCTCGGCTGCGCCTTTCCCGAGGCGGAGCAGGGGTTGAATGTGGCGCGCCTCATCGGGCTGCTCGCCGATCTGCCGATCAGTGTCGCGGGGATGACGGTGAACCGCTTCTGCGGCTCCTCCATGCAGGCGGTGCATATCGCCGCCGGGCAGATCGCGTTGGGCGCCGGCGAGGCGTTTCTCTGTGCCGGGGTGGAGAGCATGAGCCGGGTGCCGATCATGGGGTTCAACCCGCTGCCCAATCCGGCGCTGCTGGCGAAAAACCCGGCCGCCTATAGCGGCATGGGCGATACGGCGGAGAACGTCGCGAAACAGTGGCAAATCCCCCGCGCCGACCAGGAGGCATTCGCCGTGCGGAGCCATGCGCGCGCGACGGCGGCACAGGCGGGCGGGCATTTCGAGGCCGAGATCGTGCCGATCGCCGCGCGCGGCGAGACGGTGGCGCGCGATGGCTGCATCCGCCCGGAGACCAGTGCCGCGACGCTCGCCGCGCTGAAACCCGCCTTCGCCGCCGATGGCAGCGTGAGCGCGGGCACCTCCTCCCCGCTCACCGATGGGGCGGCGGCGGTGCTGGTGTGCAGCGAGGCTTACGCGGCGGCGCACAAGCTCACCCCGCTCGCCCGCGTGCGCGCCTGCGCCGTCGCTGGCTGCGCGCCCGAGATCATGGGCATCGGGCCGGTGGCGGCGACGCGCAAGGCGCTGGCGCGCGCGGGCCTTGCCATGGCGCAGATGGATGTGGTGGAGCTGAACGAGGCGTTCGCCTCGCAGGCGCTGGCCTGCGTGCGCGATCTCGACATTCCCGAAGACCGCCTCAATCTCGATGGCGGGGCGATCGCGCTCGGCCATCCGCTCGGCGCGACGGGGGCGCGCATCGTCGGCAAGGCGGCATCGCTGCTGGCGCGCACCGGCGGGCGCTATGCGCTGGCGACGCAGTGCATCGGCGGTGGGCAGGGGATTGCGACCGTGCTGGAGCGCGTCTGATGACCCCGATCCGCAAGGTTGCCGTGATCGGCTCGGGGGTGATGGGGTCGGGGATCGCGGCCCAGGTGGCCAATGCGGGCATTCCGGTGCTGCTGCTCGACATCGTCCCTGCCGGCGCGAACGACCGCAATACGCTCGCCGCCGGCGCGATCGCGCGGATGCTGAAAACCGAGCCGGCGCCGCTGATGCATCCGCGCGCGGCGGGGCTGATCACGGCGGGCAATATCGAGGACGATCTGGCCGCACTCGCCGACTGCGACTGGATCGTGGAGGCCGTGGTCGAGCGGCTGGCGGTGAAGCAGGCGCTCTACCGGCAGATCGAGGCGGCGCGGCGGCCGGGGAGTGCGGTATCTTCCAACACCTCCACCATCCGGCTGCATCAGTTGATGGCGGGCATGCCGGAGAGCCTGGCGCGGGATTTTTTGATCACCCATTTCTTCAATCCGCCGCGCTATATGCAGTTGCTGGAACTGGTCGCCGGGCCGCAGTCCGACCCGGCGCAGGTGGCGCGGCTCGCGCGTTTCGGCGATATCGCGCTCGGCAAGACCATCGTGCGATGCAACGATTCGCCGGGCTTCATCGCCAACCGGCTCGGCGTGTTCTGGATGCAGTGCGCCGCCACTTTGGCCTATGAGCAGGGCATTGGCGTCGAGGTGGCCGATGCGGTGCTCGGCCGGCCGATGGGGGTGCCGAAAACCGGCGTGTTCGGCCTGCTCGACCTCGTCGGCCTCGATCTGATGCCCGATGTGAGCGCCAGCATGGCCGCCGCTCTGCCAGAGGGCGATGCGTTCCACGCGGTTGCGCGCGAGTTGCCGCTGCTGCGGCGGATGATCGCGGAAGGTTTTACCGGGCGCAAGGGCAAGGGCGGGTTCTATCGGCTCGAACGCGAGGGGCGCAGCTCGCGCAAGCTCGCGCTCGATCTGGCGAGCGGGGAGTATCGCGCGGCTTCGGGCGATGAGCCGGGCGAGATCGCGGCGCATCGCGGCAATCTGCGCGGGCTGCTCGCCGCACCCGGGCCGGTGGGTTCCTATGCCTGGGGGGTGATGGCGCGCACGCTTTCCTATGCCGCTGGCCTGCTGCCGGAGGCGGCGGGGGATGTCGATGCGATCGATACCGCCATGCGGCTCGGTTTCAACTGGAAGGCCGGGCCGTTCGAGCTGATCGACAGCCTGGGGGCAGCGTGGTTCGCCGAGCGGCTGGCGGCGAGCGGGATGCCGGTGCCGCCCTTGCTCACGCAGCTCGGCGCGCGGCGGTTTTACCGGGTGGAAGGCGGGCGGGCGCAGTATTACGGCCTCGACGATGCCTATCGCGACATCCCCCGCCCGGAGGGGGTGCTGCTGCTCGCCGATGTCAAGCGCGGCGCAAAGCCGGTGTTGAAGAACGGCTCGGCGGCGCTGTGGGACATCGGCGAGGGGGTGGCGTGTTTCGAGTTCACCAGCAAGATGAACGCGCTCGATGGCGAGACCATCGCCTTGCTGGCGCGCGCGATCGAGACCGTGGCGCAGCGGTTTCGCGCCTTGGTGATTTATAGCGAGGCGAAGGATTTTTCCGTCGGCGCCAATCTCGGCCTCGCGCTGTTTGCCGCCAATATCGCCGCCTGGGGCGAGGTGGAAAAGGCGCTCGCCGCCGGGCAGAAAACGTTGCAGGCGCTCGCCGAGGCGCCGTTTCCGGTGGTCGCGGCCCCGGCCGGGATGGCGCTCGGGGGGGGCTGCGAGATTCTGTTGCATGCGGATGCGATCGTGGCGCATGCCGAGACCTATGCCGGGCTGGTGGAGTGCGGCGTCGGGCTGATCCCCGGCTGGGGTGGGGCGGTGGCGATGCTGCGCCGGGGGCTCGCCGCGCCCGCCCTGCCGAAGGGGCCGATGCCTTCGGTGGCGCGGGCGTTCGAGATGATCAGCACCGCGCAGGTGTCGAAATCGGCCGCCGAGGCGCGTGAGATGCTGATTTTGCGGCCCGACGACCGCATCACCATGAACCGCGCCCGGCTGCTCGCCGATGCGCGGGCGCGGGCGCTCGAACTGGCGGAAAATTATCGCCCGCCGGCGCCGCCCGCGCCGATCGCTCTGCCCGGGCCAAGCGGGCGGGCGGCGCTGCGGCTCGCGGCCGAGGGGATGGCCCGGCGCGGGCTTGCAAGCGGGCATGATCTGCGTGTGGCGGATGCCTTGGCCGGCGCGCTGACCGGCGGCGAGGCCGACCTCACGGAGCCGTGCACGCAGGAGGCGCTGCTGGGGCTGGAACGCGCGGCGTTCATCGCCTTATTGCAGAGCGGGCCGACCTTGGCGCGGATCGAGCATACGCTGGAGACCGGTAAGCCGTTGCGTAACTGAGTTTCAAGCCTGCACCGGCCCGCCCCCCCACCCGGCCACCCACGACAGTTTGCTGAATGGGTGGCCGGGTGGGGGGCGGGCCGGTGCAGGCCTTCACATTCCAAGGGAGCTGATCCTATGCAATGCTATCAGGCGCCGCTGCGCGACATGCGATTCGTGTTGCATGAGGTGATCGGCAGCGAGGAACTGGCCGGGCTGCCGGGGCTTGAGGAGCTTTCGCCGCCGCTGATCGACAGTATTCTGGAGGAGGCGGCGCGGCTCGCCTCGGAGGTGCTGTTGCCGGTCAATGCCTCGGGCGATGTCGAGGGGTGCCGGCTGGAAAATGGCGTCGTGCGCACGCCTTCGGGTTTCAAGGCGGCCTATGAGCAGTTCCGCGCCGGCGGCTGGTGCGGTCTCGCCGCCGATCCGGCGCATGGCGGGCAGGGTTTGCCGGAGAGCGTGAACAAGCTGGTCGAGGAGATGATCTGCTCGGCCAATCTCGCCTTCAGCCTGTATCCCGGCCTCACCCACGGCGCCTATCAGGCGCTGCGCGACCATGGTTCGGAGGAATTGAAGGCGCGGTTTCTGCCGCGCATGGTGGATGGCACGTGGTCTGGCACCATGTGTCTGACGGAGGCGCATTGCGGCACCGATCTCGGCCTGTTGCGCACCCGCGCGGTGCCGCAGGCGGATGGCAGTTATCGCATCAGCGGCAACAAGATTTTCATCTCCGCCGGCGAGCACGATCTCACCGAGAACATTGTTCACCTCGTGCTCGCGCGGCTGCCCGACGCGCCGGCCGGCAGCCGGGGGATCAGCATGTTTCTGGTGCCGAAATTC
>DAHXNW010000085.1 GCA_027365195.1 Acetobacteraceae bacterium | reverse complement strand
GCCCTATGCGACCGCCATCGGCTGCCTCGCCGACCCGCGCCTGCTGCCGATCGATCAGACGACGGCGCGCTATTTCAACCGTATCGCCTACGATGTCGCCTATGCCGGCATCGCCAGCGAATTCTCCGAGGGCGAACGCCTTGCCCGGGTGCTCGGTGACAAGCGGGTGATGATGATGGGCAATCACGGCGTGCTGGTCGCCGGAGACAGCGTCGCCGAAGCCTTCGATGCGCTGTATTACCTCGAACGCGGCTGCCGCACCCTGGCACTGGCCTACGCCACCGGACAGAAACTCTCCGTGCTGTCCGACGAGGTGGCGGAGCGCACGGCGCGCGGCCAGGAAGCCGAACCCGCGTTCGCCGATGCGCATTTCGCCGAGATGCGCCGCATTCTCGACCGCGAGGATCCCTCCTACGCGGATTGAAGATGTGTCGCGCCTAACCGGCCAACGCCACGCTGCGGCGGATGTAGGCGCAGAGGGTCTCGAGCGAGGTCATGGTGTCGCCGGCCGCCGTGTCCAGCCGTAAATCCGGTGCCGCCGGTGCTTCATAGGGATCATCGACGCCGGTAAATCCCCGTATCCGGCCGGCGCGGGCGGCGGCGTAGAGGCCCTTGGGGTCGCGCGACTCGCAGGTCGCCAGATCGGCGTCGATGTGGATTTCGTGGAAATCCTCGCCCACCACCTGCCGTGCCACGGCGCGCTGCGCGGCACGCGGCGAGATCAGCGCCACCAGCACCACCAGCCCGGCTTCCGCCATCAGCCGCGCGACGGCGGCGGTGCGGCGCACGTTCTCGGCGCGTCCCGCCTCGTCGAAGCCGAGATCGGCATTCAGCCGCGCGCGCAGCGTGTCGCCATCGAGCACGACGGTATCGATGCCCTGGCGGAATAGCATCGCCTCGCCGGCGCGCGCCAGCGTGCTCTTGCCGGAACCCGGCAGGCCGGTGAGCCAGAACACCCCGCCGTGGTGGCCGCGCGCGCGGGCGCGTTCGTCCGGAGTGATGGCGCTGTCGATCGGGTGAATGGCGCGCTCGCCGGGCGCCAGGGTCGCCACGCCGAGCAGCGGCACCGCGCCGACGATGCGCTGATAGGCGTCCACCAGCACGCCGCGCCCATCGCTGCCGCCGGGCTCGAACGGGTCGAACTGCACGCCCTCGGGCGCGGTGAGGGTGATCTCGGCGAAACCCTCCGGTGGCACCTCGGCACCCTCGCGCTCGGTGAGGTCGTCGATATCGACCACATGGGCGATGGCGGCGACGCTCACGGCGTATTCGGCGGTGGCGAGGCGCAGGCGAAAACTCTCGCCGATGCGCAGCGGCTCGGCGCGCAGCCAGAATAGCCGGGCGCGCAGCCGCGAGGCGGCCTGCGGCGGGGCATCGGGCGGATAGAGCAGGTCGCCGCGCTCGGCCACCACCTCCGGCTCCAGCCGCAACGCGACCGACTGCCCGGCCTCTGCCTGCTGTGGGGGAGCGGCGTGCCAGACCTCGATCGCGGCGATACGTGCGCGCGTCGCCTGCGCGCCGATCGCCACGGTATCACCCACCGCCAGCCGGCCGCGCTCGATCCGCCCGACCAGCACCCGCGCCTCGCCGAGCCGGTAGACATCCTGTACCGGCATGCGCAGGGGTTGCGCGGTCTGCGCCGCCGGCGCCGGCACGGCGGCCAGTGCCTCGATCAGCGTCGGGCCGTCATACCAGGCGAGCCGGGCCGAGCGGGCGGCGATGTTATCGCCGTGGCGCGCGGAGGCCGGGATGGTGGCCAGCGGCAGGAGATCGAGCTGCGTCAGCAGCGCGCCGATGGCAGCACTGGCGGCGGCGATGCGCGCCGCGTCGAAATCGAGCAGATCGGCTTTGTTCAGCAGCACGATCACCTGGCGTAGCCCGATCAGACGCAGCAGCATGGCGTGCCG
>DAHXNW010000168.1 GCA_027365195.1 Acetobacteraceae bacterium | reverse complement strand
GGGGTGCGGGCCGGTGCCGGCTTGCTTTCCAAACTGATCCACTACCGATTGACGACCCCTGGTGCTTCGGCCTAAACGGCGGCTTGGTGTGGCGGGCGTAGCTCAGGTGGTAGAGCGCCAGGTTGTGGTCTTGGATGCCGTGGGTTCAAGTCCCATCGCTCGCCCCATCACCCTCTCCCGGCTCCGGCGGCGAGCGCAAAACATCGGCGAGGCTGACCTGCCCGCTGCCGCGCCTGGCCGGTTGCGGCTGCCCCGGTGCGGGCGCCCAGCCGGTCAGCATCGCCATCGGCAACACCACCTTGAGCCGCCCATCGGCGCCGGCGAGGCGCGCGAGGGCGCGCGCGAACACGCCGCGCGGCGGCACACGGCGAGACCGCTCGGCGAGGGCGTTGCTTTCTCCAGCGGCGCGCAGATCGGCCAGCAGCGCCATCGGCGCGGCGTAGTCGAGGGCGATCTCCTCCAGATCGGCGACCGGCAAGGCAAAGCCCGCGCGTTGCAGCAGCCCGGCGCAATCGCGCAGATCGGGGAACGGCGCGACGCGTGGCGCCAGCCCGCCGCACAGCGCCACCTCCGCCTCCGCTAGCGCCGCGCGCAGGGAAGCGAGCGTTCCCGCCGCCGGCAGGCTCGCCAGCAGCAGCCCGTCCGGGCGCAGCGCCCGACGGAGCTGGATCAGCGTGCCGGGCAGATCGTTCACCCAATGCAGCGACAGGCTGGCGACCACGAGATCGAAGCTCGCCGGCGCAAAGGGCAGCCACTCCTCATCGGCCGCCACCGCCGGGCCGCCACTGAGTGCCGCCATGCGCGGCGAGAGATCGCAGGCGACGGTCGCGATGCCCCGCGCGCGCAGCAACGGTGCGACGATCCCCCGGCCGCCGAGGTCGAGTGCTGCGGTGAAGCGGCGGGTGGTGTCGTCGAGCCGGTCGAGCAGCCATGCCGCCGCTTCCTCCAGGATCGGCGCAACACGGGCGCAGCGTGACGCCGCACGGGTGCGATGGGCACGCACGGCGCGGCGGTCGAACAGCAGCGGTGGGGCGCCCGGCGGGGTCATGGCGGCGCGCCGCCGCTCAATTCGTCGATGATCGGGCAATCCGGCAAATCGTCGCCATGGCAGCGCGCGAGCAGATCGGCGAGCGCATGGCGCAGCGACTGCAATTCGTCGATCTTGTGCTCGATGCGCGCGAGATGCTGGGACGCGAGCGCCTTCACATCGGCGCTCGAGCGCGCGGGGTCGCGCCACAGCGCCACGAGGCCGCGCAGATCGGCGATGTCGAAGCCGAGCCGGCGGGCGCGGCCGATGAACCGCAGCATCGCCACCTCCGCCTCGCTGAAGCTGCGATAGCGGTTCGCCCGCCGCACGGTATCGCCGAGCAGGCCGATCTGCTCGTAATAGCGGATGGTCTTCGGCGGCACGCCGGAGCGCGCCGCCGCCGCGCCGATCGACATGCTCATGAAGGCCGCCAGCGGCGCAGTAGCAGCGCATTGGAGACGACGAGCACCGAGGAGGCCGCCATTGCCGCGCCGGCGAACATCGGCGGCAGCAGCCCGAGGCCGGCGAGCGGGATGCCGATCACGTTGAAACAGAAGGCCCAGAACAGATTCTGCCGGATCTTGCGCCAGCTCGCCCGGCTGATCGCAAGCGCATCGGCAACCAGCCCCGGCTCGGCACGCAGCAGGGAGATGCCCGCCGCCTGCATCGCCACATCGGTGCCGCCCCCCATGGCGATGCCGACATCGGCCTGCGCCAGCGCCGGCGCATCGTTCACCCCATCGCCCACCATGGCGACGCAATGGCCGGCCTGCTGCAAGCGCTCGATCTCGGCCGCCTTGCCGTCCGGCAACACCCCCGCGAGCACCCGGTCGATGCCGAGCGCGCGTCCGGTCGCCTCGGCGCTGCCGGCATTATCGCCAGTCAGTAGCAGCGTCGCGATGCCCGCCGCGCGCAGCCGGCGGATCGCCGCGACGGCGCCCTCGCGCGGCGCATCGCCGGCCGCCAGCAGGCCGAGCACCACGGGCGCCGGCGTGAGGCTCGCCACCCACATCACGCTGCGTCCCGCTGCCTCCAGCGCCACCGCCTCGGCCTCCAGCGCCAATGGGACGCCGTGCGCGGCGAGCAGGGCGCGGTTGCCGATCAGAATCTCCCGCCCGTCGTCGAGCCCCGCGCGCACCCCCTGGCCGGGGTGGCTCCGCGATGCCGCGAGCCTGGGCAACGGCACCCCTTGCGCGCGGGCCAGCACGGCGCGCGCGAGTGGATGCTCGCTGCCGCTCTCGGCCGCCGCCGCGAGCGCGAGCAGCGCCGGCTCATCGATGCCGAGCGGCAGGATGTCGGTGATCCGCGCCTTTCCTTCGGTCAGCGTGCCGGTTTTGTCGAACACCACGGTATCGACGCGGTGCGCCCGCTCCAGCGCCTCGGCGTCGCGGATCAGAATCCCCGCCCGCGCCGCCGCCCCGGTTCCCACCATCAGCGCCGTCGGCGTGGCGAGGCCAAGGGCGCAGGGGCAGGCGACCACCAATACTGCGATCGCCGCCGCCAACCCGACGGCGTAGCTGCCGCCCAGCAGACCCCAGCTGAAAAAAGCGAGCAGCGCGCAGGCGAGCACCACCGGCACGAACACCGCCGCCACCCGGTCCACCAGGCGCTGCACCGGCGGCTTCTTCGCCTGCGCGCCTTCGACCATGGCGATGATGCGCGCGAGCGTGCTCTGCGCGCCGATCGCACTGGTGCGCACCCGCAGCAGGCCATCGCCATTGATGGCGCCGGCGATCACCGCATCGCCCGGCCGTTTGGCGACCGGCCGGCTCTCGCCGGTGAGCAGGCTCTCGTCCACCCGGCTCTCGCCCGAGAGCACCAGCCCATCGCTCGCCAGCTTCTCGCCGGGGCGGACGATCACGATATCGCCGACCGCGACGGCACCCACCGGGAGTTCGATCTCGCCGCCCGCGCGCTCCACCCGCGCGGTCTGCGGCCGCAACGCCATGAGCGCGCGAATCGCCGCCCCGGTCGCCCGCCGCGCCCGTGCCTCCAGCCAGCGGCCGAGCAGCACCAGCGTGATGACCACCGCGCCGGCCTCGAAATAGAGCGGCCCACCGGCCCCACTCAGCACCTGGTACACGCTGTCGAGATAGGCCGCCGAGGTGCCGAGGGCGACCAGCAGGTCCATGTTGCCGGTGCGGGCGCGCAGCGCCTTCCACGCGGCGACATAGAATCGGGCGCCGAGCACCAGTTGCACCGGCGTCGCCAGCGCCAGCGCCAGCCACGGCGAGAGCGAAACCCTGGCCATCGGCAGCAGCAGCGGCGCGCTGAGCGCCGCGGCCAGCGCCACGCGCAGCAATTCGCGCCGCGCCCGGGCGGCCTCCTGTGCCGCGCGCGCCTGCTCGCGCGGGGCATCATCGTCGATCAGTTCGCCGCCATAGCCGGCCGCGCGCACGGCATCGAGCAGTGCCGCCGGGCGCAGCGCCACGCCTTCGACCACCGCGCGCGTGCTGGCAAGATTGATCGTGGCGCCTCGCACACCCGGCACCGCCGCCAGCGCGCGCTCCACGCGCCCGGCGCAGGTGGCGCAGGTCATGCCGGTGATCGCGAGTTCACGCCGCTCGGGTGGCACCGCGTAGCCGGCGGCGGCGATCGCCTCGGCCAAGTCTTGCGGCCCCATCCGGCGCGCGTCATAGCGCACATCGGCGCTCTCGTTCACCAGATTGACAATGGCCTCGACACCGGGGAGCCGGTTCAGCGCGCGCTCCACCCGCCCGGCACAGCCGGCGCAGGTCATCCCCTGGATCGGCATGCGCACATGCCCGGCCTCTTCCACCTCGACAGACGCTGTGATCGTGCCGTCCATGATGCGCTCCTCGGCGATGCTACATTCCTACGCTGGGAAGGTGGGACGTGCCAGCGCTGGAAGGTCAAGGGGGAGGATGACGATACAATGCCAGATGCGCGTCGAGCCATGCGGCGCGCGCTTGGGTGGGTGCGATGCCATCGCGCAGGCGGGACCATAAGGCCGGATCGCAGGCTTCTGCCATCGTGGCGGCGAGAGCGGCGGCGCTGCCGGCGCGGAAATGCAGCCCGTCACGCCCATCGGTCACAGCCTCCGCCATGCCGCCGATATCGGCGCAGATCACCGGGCGGCCATGATGAAAGGCTTCCTGGATGACCAGCGGCGCGTTCTCCCACCAGAGCGAGGGCACCACCACCCAGCCGATGCCGCGCATCAGCCCGGCCAGTTCGTCCTGCCGATAAGGCCCCTCGTAGCTCACCTGGGCGCCGAGGGCGGCGATGCGCTCGCGGAAAGCCGCGCGCACCGCCGGCTCGCCATGGCGATCGGTGCCATGCACCAGACAGCGCGCCTCCGGCACGGTCGCGCGCAACCGCTCGGCCGCATCGAGAAACACCCCGATGCCCTTGAAGGCGGTGATCTGGCCGAAAAAGGCGAAACGCCGGCACAGCACCTCGGGCGGTGCCGCGTCGGGCAGCGGTGCGCTTTCTGGAGGTGCATTGGCGATCACCCGCAGCTTGGCCGATTCCAGGCCCCAGTCGAGGTAGCGCCGACGCAGGAATTCGCTCGGACAGACCAAGTGATCGGCAAGCCGGAGGAAAGATTTGATGAAGCGCTCGCGCAGGAAAAACGCCGCCGGCGCGATGGCGGGAAAGCACTCATGGCAATCGGCCGGCAGCGCGCGGGCGCAGAGCGTGCCATCGGTCTTCAGCATCTGCCCATGCTGATGGCAGATCGCCAGGAACTCGTGCAGGGTGAGGACGATGGGCATGCGCGGCGCATAGGCGCGCGCCTCGCGCAGCAATTCGAGGCCAAGATGCACGAAATGGTGCAGATGCACCGCGTCGGGCCGGAACCGTTCCAGCAGGGCGCGGAAATCCTGATAGATCGCCCATTTGGCACGCTGCGAATGCAGGAAATGGTCGTAATCGGGGGAGTGGAACAGCACATCGGCGGGCGCACCGCCGGGCGGCGCGGGCCGCGTGGCGAACACCGTGCCGCCGTGCACCGGCGGGGTCGGCGCGCGCGCCATCAGCAGCACCTCATGGCCGGCGGCGCGCAACGCCGCCGCGTGCCGCGCCGCCGCCACCTCGCCGCCGCCGATGCTCAGCTCCGGGTGGCCGTGACAGATCAGCAGGATGCGCGTCATGGCGGCCCGGCCGCCGCGAGGTCGGCCGCCCAGCGCCGGCTGTGCCGCCAGGCGTTATACAGCGTGAGGCCGGCGCGCCACGCCGTATCGCCGATGGCGTTCTGCGACTGCCGTTCGAGGTGATGGAGCACCACCGAAGGCAGCAGCCAGTTGCGCCGCCCGCGCCGGCGCAGCGCGAGGCAGAGATCGCTGTCCTCGAAATCGCCCAGGATATAATCCTCCGACAGCCCGCCCGCCTGTTGGTACAGACCGCGCGCGATCAGCAGGCAGGCCCCGCTCAGCACGTCGCATTCCTGCGCCGATCCAGACCCGGTATCGGGCAGCCCCTTGCCCGGATGGGTGTTCGCCCACAGCCCGCCCGGCTGTTGCACGAGGCGCATGCCGGCGTGCTGGAGGCTGCCGTCCTCGAACAGCAGCCGTGGCGCCACCACCCCCGGTGCGGGCAGGCGGCGATAGGCGGCGAGCAGCGCGCCGAGCCAGCCCGGCCGATCCGGCAGCACGTCGGAATTGAGCAGCAGCAGATGCGTCCCCCGCGCCAGCCCGGCGCCGAGGTTGCATGCGGCGGCATAGCCAGCGTTGCGCTGCCCATAGGCGAGCAGCAGCGGCAGGCGATAAAAGCGCGCCAGCTCCGCCGCGAGCCGTCGCGCCGGGTCGAAAATATCCGGATCGTCGACGACATAGATCAACTCGCAGCGGCGCAATTCGGCATCGTCGACGAACTGCGCCAGTTGATGCTCGATGAAATCGCAGCGCCCATAGAGCGGCACGATCAGCGAAGCGAGCGGGCGCGCCGGCGGCGTGCCGTGCCATTCCAGTAGCGGCGGCGGCGCCGGCGGCCGGCCCGCCCACAGCGCCGCCACCGCCGGGCCGACGTGGCGATCGAGCAATGCGCCCAGGCCGCGATGATCCGGCGCGAAGCTGGTCAGGATGGTGCGGATCGATGCCAGCGGCGGTTCGCAGGGTGGCGCGGGCAGGCGCAGGCGCAACACGCCGGCCGCGCCGGCAGAGACGGCGAGATAATGCGGCCCGGCCCCCGGCGAGGCGGCGAGGCAGAGAAAACCGGGTTCGCCCTCGGCGAGGCTCTCGCCCGCCAGCCGCATCGCCTGCGCCACGTCCGCGCGTGGCTGGCGCAGCCAGGAGGCGGCGATCGGCGTGCATGCGCCGTCCGCCGCGCGCAAGGTCACGCCGCCCGGCGCGCCCGCCATCCAGCCGCGCAGGAACAGGCCGCCGCCGGGGATGCCGATCGCCGCATCGATGCACAGATGCAGCCCGAGATCCGCCCGGTCGAGCGCGGCTGGCAGCCGCGCGATCAGCGCCGCCCAGGCGTGCCGCAACGGCGGCGGCGCGGCGGCGCCATCGCTCAGCGCTTCCAGCACCGCGAGCCCGGTATCGGCATCGGCGGCGGCGAGGAAGGCGGCGATGCGGCGCGGCACCTCGCCGCCCGCCTCGGCCCGCAGCGGCAGATGCCAGAGCGCGCTGCCGCTCGCCAGCCGCAGCATCCCCGCCGCCATCGGCAGCACGGCGATAAAGGCCCCCGCCGACGGCCCCTCGCCCAATCCCTCCGGCTGCACGATCCAGCCCGCCGGCAGCGGCACGCCGGCGGGATCGCAGAGATCGGCGCCGCGCAATGCCCCGGCCGGATCGGCGAGGTCGCCGAGCAGCAGCAGCCGTTCGCCGAGCACGGCGCAGAGCGTGATCTCGAGCCGCAGCGCCGGATCGATCGCCTCGATCCGCTCCACCGCCGGGCGGGGCGCGAGGCTGTCGAGGGCGGCGCGCAGCCGGCGCCGCGCGGCACCCGGCTGCGCCTCGATCAGCGCCCGCAGAGCCTCGCCCTGCGCCGCCACCAGCCCGCGCAGCGCCATGATATTCGCCGCCGGCGGCACGGCGAGGCACACCGCACCGGCATCGAGCAGACGGAAATAGAGCCGCGCTGGCAGCGCATCGAAAACGGCGGCGATCAGGAAGCGGGCGCGACCGCCGGTCTCCCGCGCCACACGGCAGGCACCGGTGAGCGGCAGGACGTAGTCCTCGCCCTCGGCGCTCGCCGCCAGCACGACATCCTCTGGCGCGGCGCGTAGCCAGCCGGAGAGGAACAGGCAGCCGGCGGCGACGCAGGCGAGATCGATCCCGCCGGGGGCTGGCGCCTCACGCCGGCGCGCCGCCATCCGGCGCACCCCACAACGCGCCCCCCCAGCGCCACCACTGCGGCGGCAGCGCCGCCGCCGCCGCCTCTGCTCCCGCCGGTGCGGCGAACAGCGCGAAACAGGTCGCACCAGAGCCGCTCAATTGCGCCAGCAGACAGCCGGGCTGCGCCCGCAACGCCGCCAGCACCGCCTCGATCGGCGGGCAGAGACGCAGGGCGGCGGCTTGCAGATCATTGCCGAGTGCCGCCAGATCGCGCGCCATCGCACCGGCATCGGCCCAGCCCTCGGGCAGCGTCGCGGGCGGGGAAAACGTCCCGGCGCGGGCGGCGAACACCGCCCCGGTCGCGAGTGGCAGGCCGGGGTTGACCAGCGCCAGCCCGAGCGGCGGCAGGCGGGGCGCCGGTGCCAGCATGTCACCTTTGCCGCCCATCCGCGCGGGCCGGCTCGCCAGACACACCGGCACATCGGCGCCAAGGCTCGCCGCCAGCGGAGCCAAGGGGGATGTATGCCGCCACACCCGGGCGAGCAGGCGTAGCGCCGCCGCCGCATCGGCCGAACCGCCGCCGATGCCGGAGGCGAGCGGGAGATGCTTGTGCAGCATGAGCCGTGCGCCCGGTGGCGCCGACCGTTCCGCCGCCAGGGCGCGCGCCGCGCGCAGCACCAGATTCTCGGTGCCATCCCGTGCCAGCGCGTCGGCGAACGGGCCGGCGAAAGCGAGGCTCACCGTATCGGCCGGCGCTGCCTCCAGCCGGTCGCCGATGGAAGCGAACACCGCGAGGCTGTCGAGTTCATGATAGCCATCGGCGCCCCGGCCGAGCACGCGGAGGAACAGATTGACCTTCGCCGGCGCCGGCTCGACGCGTATCACGCCGCAGGGGAACTCAGCAGGGGGCCTCAGGGGGTGGCGCTGGCCGGGCTGACCCGTCCCGCCTCGGCCTCGTTCAGCTTGGCGTGCAGCTTCACAGCGTCATCCGGCGAGGGGTTCAGATTGAGCGCCCGCTGCCACTGCATGCGCGCCTGCTGGCGATGGCCGGCGGCCCAATAGGCATCGCCGAGATGGCCGTTGATGGTGGAATCCTCCGGCTCCAGTTCCACCGCATGCTCCAGCCAGTGGATCGCGGCCGGATAATCGTGCTGGCGCAGCAGCACCCAGCCGTAGCTGTCGACGATCGCGCCATCGTTCGGCGCCAGCGCCACGGCGCGTTCGAGCAGCTTGTGCGCCTGCGCCAGATGATGGCCCTGCTCGGCCCAGGAATAGCCGAGATAGTTCATCACATAGGGCTGCTCCGGCGAGAGTTGCAGCGCGTGCTGCAGATCCGCCTCGGCAAGCGGCCATTGGTGGTTCTGATCATAGGCGGTGCCACGGGCGTAGAACATCACCCAATCGGCGGGGCCGGGGGTGGAGACGCGCGCAATGGCGGCGCTGTAGGCGGTGATCGCCTCGCCGAAGCGGTTCTTGCGGGCGTAGAGATCGCCGAGCTGGATCAGCGGCTCGGTGCGCTCCGGATTGGCCTTCGCGAGGGATTGCAGCAGCGCGATCGCCTGATCGGTCTGGCCGAGTTGTTCCTCCAGCGCCGCCCGGCGCAGCTGAACCAAGGAGATCAGCGGATTGGAGTCCGGTATCGGCGCCAGCGTCTTGAGTGCCTGGCTGGGCAATTTGCGCGACTGCTGGATATCCGACATCAGCAGCCGGGCAGCGGCGAAATCGGGCCGCAGATCGAGTGCGAGCTGCAGCAGCAGCAGAGAGAATTCGCTGGTCTGCTGCTGATGCAGGGCGGCGGCGAGGGCGATGTAGGACTCCGCGATCCCCTCGCGCGGGTTCGACACCGGCCGACGCGCCATGTCGGCCACCAGCGCGGGCACCACGATGCCGATCGAATCGTTAGAATTGTTCAACGATTCGAGGATCTGATGGCCCTCGTCGGGATGCCCGCGACGCTGCTCCCAATTCGCCAGGATCTGCGCCAGACGCAGATTGGTGCCGCCAAATTCGGTCTGCGCCAGATGATAGAATTGCGAGGCTTCCATTTCCCGCCCGGCGAGATCGGCGATCAGCGCCGCATGCAGCGTATAGACGCCACGGAACTGCCCGTTCTGCATATACGGCCGCAGCGTGTCGAGCGCCGCGTTGGTATCGCCGCCGCCCTGCTGCGCCCAGGCGACCAGCAGCGGCTGCACCACCTGCGTCAGCCCCTCGTGCGGCAGCGCGTCGAAGCGCTGCTGCGCGGAGGCCCAGCGGCCGGCGCGCACGTCGTTGTCGCCGAGCAGCAGTTGGGCGGCGGGATTGTCGGGCAGTTGCTGCGCCAGATCGCCGGCCTGCGGCAGGCCGGCCAGCGCGGCAGCGAGGAAAGCCTGGCGCAGCACCGCCGTGCTGTCCGGGTCGGCGGCATGCGCCGCGAGCAGCGCCTGTGCCGCCTCATCGACCTGGTTCTCGCTGGCGGCGAAGCGGCCGACCAGATAGTCGCCAAAGGCATTGGCGAGGCGCGCCTGCGCCGGATCGTCGGGCGCATCGGCGTTCTGCCCGACACCATTGGCGGCGCAGGCCGAGAGCAGCGATAGCGCCAGCAGAACGGCGCGATGGACAGGGCGGATGGATTGCATGGCCTCACTCTATCAGCGTCTGCGCGGTATTGCGAGCATTGGCGCGATCACATCCCGCCAGGGTAATTCGGGCCACCACCCCCCTCCGGCGTGACCCAGTCGATATTCTGCTGAGGATCCTTGATATCGCAAGTCTTGCAATGCACGCAGTTCTGCGCGTTGATTTGCAAACGCGGCGCCCCGCTGTCAACGCCCACCGCTTCATAGACGCCGGCCGGGCAGTAGCGGCTCTCCGGGCTCGCGTAGCGCTCCCAGTTCACCGGCAGCCACGCCGCCGGGTCGCGCAGATGCAGATGCGCCGGCTGGTCTTCCTCGTGATTGGTGTTGCTGATGAACACCGAGGAGAGCTTGTCGAAGGTGAGCGTGCCGTCGGGCTTCGGATAGTCGATGCGCGGCGCATCCGCCGCCGGGCGCAGGGTGGCATGGTCGGCCCGCGCGTGATGCAGCGTCCAGGGCGCGCGGCCGCGCAGGAGATAGGTATCCAGCGCCGCATGGACGAGGCCGCCCCACAGGCCGAATTTGGCGAACCCCGGCCGCAGATTGCGCGCGGCGGATAATTCCTCCCACAGCCAGGAGGCGCGCAGCCGCTCCGGATAGCGCGCGAGTTCGGCCGGCCGCTCGCCGGCGAGCGCCTCCGCCACCGTCTCGGCGGCGAGCATGCCGCTCTTCATCGCCGCGTGGCTGCCCTTGATTTTCGGTACGTTGAGGAAGCCCGCGGCATCGCCGATCAGCGCCCCGCCGGGGAAGATCAGGCGCGGGATCGATTGCAGCCCGCCCTCGTTGAGCGCCCGCGCGCCATAGCTGATGCGCCGGCCGCCCTCGAAATGCCCGCGCATCGCCGGATGCGTCTTCAGCCGCTGCATCTCCTCGAACGGCGAGAGCCAGGGATTGTCGTAGTCGAGCCCGATGACGAAGCCGTAGGAGAGCAGATTGGGGCCGAAATGATAGAGGAACGAGCCACCATAGCTGTCGCGCGCCAGCGGCCAGCCGAGCGAATGCACGATCAGCCCCGGCTGATGCCGGGCCGCCGGGATTTCCCATAATTCCTTGATGCCGATCGCATAGGTCTGCGGATCGACCCCCTCGCGCAGGGCGAAGCGCTGCATCAGCCGCTGGCTGAGCGAGCCACGGCAGCCTTCGGCGAACAGCGTGTAGGTGGCGCGCAGTTCCATGCCCGGCTGAAAATTGCCGCCCGGCTCGCCGGATTTGCCGATGCCCATGTCGCCGGTGGTGATGCCGACGATCCGCCCGGCCTCCTCGAGCAGCCCGGCGGCGGCGAAGCCGGGATAGATCTCAACCCCCAGCGCCTCGGCCTGCTGCGCGAGCCAGCGGCAGACATTGCCCAGGCTGACGACGACATTGCCGGCGTTGTGCATCTGCGGCGGGGTCGGCAGGCGAAAGGCGCGGGTGCGGGTGAGGAACAGGAAGCGATCTTCCGCCGCCGGCGTGGTGAAGGGGATCTCCTGCGTCCGCCACTCGGGCAGCAGCTCGTCGAGCGCGCGCGGCTCCAGCACGGCGCCGGAGAGGATGTGCGCGCCCACCTCGCCGCCCTTTTCCACCACGCACACGCTGCATTCAGGGGCGAGCTGCTTGAGCCGGATCGCCGCCGCGAGACCGGCCGGGCCAGCCCCCACCACCAGCACGTCGACATTCATCACCTCGCGCGCCATTCCGCCATCGGGCACTGCCTGCCTCCCTACTCCGTCACGCGGCAATAAACATGCTTCCCGCCGATTGCGCAAAACCACCCCGTCGGGCAGGAGTGCGCCATGAGCGATCACCCGGCCGGCGACCTCGCGGCGCTGCGTCTGCACCTCGAATGGGGCGCGGACGAGGCGCTGCAAGCCACCCCGCTCGACCGGCTGCGCCCACCCGACCCCATCCCGCCCAACGCCATCCCTCCCGACTCCATCCCACCACGACCGGCGCCGCCGATCACGGCCTTGCCCGCCCATGCGGCCGCCGATGCCGCGAGCCTGGCGGCGGCGGCGATGGATGTGGCGGCGCTCCGCGCGGCGCTCGCCGGCTTCACCGGCTGCGCGCTCAGCGAAACGGCGACCAATCTGGTGTTCGCCGACGGCAACCCGAACGCCGCACTCATGCTGATCGGCGAGGCGCCGGGCGCCGAGGAGGATCGCGCCGGACGGCCCTTCGTCGGCCCCTCGGGCCAGTTGCTCGACCGCATGCTGGCGAGCATCGGGCTCGATCGCGGCAGCGTGCTGATCACCAATCTGCTGCCCTGGCGGCCACCCGGCAATCGCAACCCGACCGATCAGGAAGTGGCGCTCTGCCTGCCCTTTCTGCTGCGCCACATCGCCCTGGTGCGGCCACGGCACCTGGTTTTGCTAGGGGCTCTGGCGACTAGGGCGCTGAGCGGCAGCGGCGCCGGCATCCGCCGGCTGCGCGGCAAATGGCTCGCGCTCGACATCCCCGGCCTGGAGGCAAAGCTGCCGGCGCTGCCGATGTTCCACCCGGCCTATCTGCTGCGCAACCCGGCGGCGAAGCGCGAGAGCTGGGCCGATCTGCTGTCTTTGAAACGCGCTCTTGACGAATTTTTCACAAAATCGACTGATAAAAATTTGCTTTAATATCTTACTCTTGCGTAGCAATTTCAGAAAAATTAAGAATAATCTCACAGATATGGCTTGCGTCTCATGGCTGGCTTCGCTAGGCAGGCCGCATGCGAGGGACCGGACAGACGTCCTTTCGCCTTCCTGCCGCCCGGGCCATGCTGGCTGGGGCAGCATTGTTCGCCGCTCTGGCGGGCCAAAAGGCGTTTGGGCAGACCGAAGATACCGCGATGGCGATCCCGCGTGTGGCGCCGCATGGCGCCGCCGGCATCGCTTTGCCGCAACCGCTCGATGGCGCCGATGCCGCGCGCATCCGACGCATCTTCGCCCTGCAACGACGCGGCGACATCCAGGCGGCGATCCGCGCCAGCGCCCGCCTCGATACCACCACCCCGCTCGGCCGCGCGCTCCTTGGCCATGTCCTCGCCGATCGGCTGCGCGCCGAACCGGCGCCGCCGCCGGCGGCGCTGCGCGACTGGCTCGCCAGCTATGCCGATCTGCCCGACGCCCCGGTCTTACGCGCGCTGCTGCTCGACACCGGCGCCGTCGCGCCGGTCGATGCGCCGCCACGCCGTAACCCCCTGCTCGAAACCACGTTGCGCGAGCGCCTCGCCGCCGGCCGGTTCGACAGCGCCCGGCGGCTGATCGCCCACACCCCGGGCATGACGCCGGCCTATGCGGCGCTGCTCGATGGCATGGTGGTGCAGGCGCTGTTCGTCCACAATCAGGATGAGGCCGCCCTGCAACTCGCCGAGGCGACCCTGCGCTCACAGCCGGATGGCGCGGCACGCGCGGCCTTCGGCGGCGGTCTGGCCGCCTG
The DNA here is from genome assembly GCA_027365195.1 of Acetobacteraceae bacterium. GTDB lineage: Bacteria > Pseudomonadota > Alphaproteobacteria > Acetobacterales > Acetobacteraceae > DAHXNW01. Next base: position 13,290 of record DAHXNW010000168.1, on the reverse strand, counting down.
GCGGCTGGATCGGCCGGCGCTCTCCGAACGGCTGTTCCGCGCCGCCGCCGGCATGGAGCGGCCGGATGCCCCGCTCACCACCGCCGCCCGCTTCTGGATCGCGCGCGTCTGCCTGCGGCGGGATGATGTTGCTTGCGCGCTCCGCTGGCTGCATCGCGCCGCGCTCGATCCCGATCATTTCTATGGCCAGCTCGCCCGCCGCATGCTCGACGAGCCACCACCCGCCGCCGCCAGGCATCCGGTGCTCGGCGAGGCCGATATCGACGCCGTGCTGGCCACGCGCGAGGGGCTGACCGCCTTCGCTCTGCTGCAGGTTGGCGAACGCGCCCGCGCGGCGGCGGAGCTACGCCAGTTGCAAATGCGCAGCGGCGACGACCCCGATCTCGCCACGTCGATCGCGCTGATCGCGCGTCAAGCCGGGCTTGCCGGCTTCGGCATGGCGGCGCCGACGCAGGCGGCAACGCCATGGGCGGCGCTGCGCCTGCCGGCGCTACGCCCGCGCGGCGGGTTTCAGATCGACCCGGCGATGGTCTATGCGCTGACCCGGCTGGAATCGAATTTCGACCAGCGGGCGGTGTCGCAGGCCGGCGCGCGTGGCCTGATGCAATTGATGCCGGCGACCGCCGGCGCGCTGCTCGGCACGCCGCTGGCTGGCGAGATGGTGCAGGCACGGCTACATGACCCGGCGGTCAATCTCGATCTCGGCCAACGCTATGTCGCCATCCTCGCGCAACTACCGAGCGTCGATGGCGATCTGATCCGCCTGCTCGCGAGCTACAACGCCGGACCCGGCCGGCTCGCCGAATGGCTGACCGACATGCGCGATGGCGGCGATCCGCTGCTGTTCATCGAGGCGATCCCGAACCGCGAGACGCGGCGTTTCGTGCGCCACGCACTGGCCTATACCTGGGCCTACGCCGGCCGGCTCGGCCTTGCCGCCCCCAGCCTCGATGCCCTCGCCGATGATGACTTCCCGCGCTTCGACCGCTCGGTTAACATCGCCGCCGGTGTAGCACCCACGCTGCACTGATCCGCGGAGGCCCGCCATGGCTGGCATCGACGAAACCCGGCGCTTCATCGCCTGTAACATCGCCGTGCTGACGATCTCGGACACCCGCACCGCCGCCGACGACACCTCCGGCGATGCGCTCGCCGAACGCATCGCGCGCGCCGGCCATCGCCTCGCCGCCCGCGCCATCGAACGCGACGAGGCGACGCTGATCGAGCGCCGGTTGCGCGGCTGGATCGCCGATCCCGAGATCGACGTGGTGATCACCAGCGGCGGTACCGGCGTGACGGGGCGGGACGTGACGCCGGAGGCGTTCGCCCGCGTGCTGGACAAGACCATCGAGGGCTTCGGCGAATTGTTCCGCATGCTGAGCTACCAGAAGATCGGCACCTCCACCATGCAATCGCGTGCGATCGGTGGGGTTGCCGGCGGCACCTATCTGTTCGCGCTGCCCGGCAGCACCGGAGCGGTGAAGGATGCGTGGGACGATATTTTGTGCTTCCAACTCGACTCGCGCCACCGTCCGTGCAACCTCGTCGAACTGATGCCCCGGCTGCGCGAGCATCTGGCCGCCTGAATAGCCAAGCCGCAGGAGTGAGAGCGATGCGCGTGAGTGTGGTGCAGATGAACCCCGGCGCCGACAAGGCGGCCAATATCGCCCAGGCGGCACGGCTGATGGATGCGGCGATCGCCGCCGACCGGCCCGATCTGATCGCGCTGCCTGAGATGTGGAGCTGCCTCGGCGGCGATCGGGCCGGCAAATTCGCGCAAGCCGAGGTACTGCCGCCGCCCGGCGCGCAGGCGACGGGGGGCGAGGCGTATGAGTTCCTACGCGGCCTCGCGCGCGCCCATCGCCTCGTCGTGCATGGCGGCTCGATCGCCGAGCGCGCCGGCGAGCGACTGTTCAACACCAGCCTGGTGTTCGACGCGGAGGGACGCGAGATCGCGCGGTACCGCAAAATCCATCTGTTCGACATCACCACGCCAGACGGCACCGGGTTTCGCGAGAGCAGCACCTATGGCAGCGGCGAGGCGGTGGTGAGTTTTCCGCTCGGCGACATGCGGATCGGCTGCGCCATCTGCTACGATGTGCGTTTTCCGGAGCTGTTCCTCGCCCTGCGCCGGGCCGGCGCCGATCTCATCTTCCTGCCCTCCGCCTTCACCCTGCAGACCGGCAAGGACCATTGGGAGGTGCTGATCCGCGCCCGCGCGATCGAGACGCAGTGCTGGATCGCCGCCCCCGCCACCTGGGGCCGCCATAGCGAGCGCGGCGAGCCGCGTTTCACCTATGGCAATGCGCTGATCGCCGACCCGTGGGGCCAGGTGGTCGCCCGCGTCTCCGACGGCACCGGCTGGGCCAGCGCGCGCATCGATGCGGCGCTGACCGCGCGGGTACGCCGCGACATGCCTGTGCTGGAGCATCGGAAACTGGCGTGAGCGCAACGACGGCACCGCATATCGCGCCCGCCACGCAGCGTATCGCCATCGCCGCCGCCGCGACACCGGCCGCGCAGCAGAGCGCCGCCCGGCTCACCGCCCTTTATGGCGAGTGTCCGGAAGCGACGGCCGACGTGATCGTCGCCCTCGGCGGCGACGGCTTCATGCTGGAAACGCTGCATCGCACCCTCGGCCGTGGCGTGCCGGTCTATGGCATGAACTGCGGCTCGGTCGGCTTCCTGATGAATACCTTCGAGGAGGAGGCCCTTCCGGCCCGCATCGCCGCCGCGCAAGCCGCCCTGTTGCATCCGCTGCGCATGCATGCGGTGACGATGACCGGCGCCGTCGAGGAAGCGGTGGCGCTGAACGAGGTCTCGCTGCTGCGCCAACTGCGCCAGGCGGCAAAAATTCGCATCACCATCGACGGCCGCCGCCGGCTCGCGGAACTGGTGTGCGATGGCGTACTGATCGCGACCCCGGCCGGCTCGACAGCCTATAACCTCTCGGCGCACGGCCCGATCGTGCCGCTCTCGGCCAATCTGCTGCCGCTCACGCCGATCTCCGCCTTCCGCCCGCGACGCTGGCGCGGCGCGCTGCTGCCGAGCAGTGCCGAGGTGCTGTTCGAGGTGCTGGAGGCGGACAAACGCCCGGTCGCCGCGGTGGCCGATTTCACCGAAGTGCGCGACGTCGTCTCGGTGGCCGTCAGCGAGGACCGCTCGATCGCCGTGCGCGTGCTGTTCGACCCCGATCAGGGGCTGTCCGAGCGCATCATCGCCGAACAATTTACTGTTTAGAGCATGATCTCCGTCGTCTGCACCGGCCCGCGCGCCCACCCGGCCCCCAGCGTCACTATACTCGGATGGGAGCGCGGGCCGGTGCAGACGACACTTCGACGCATCATGCTCTGATGGCACGGCCGGCACGCCAGTTCGTCTGCCAGGAATGCGGCGCGGCGAGCCCGAAATGGGCCGGCAAATGCGAGGCGTGCGGTGCCTGGAACACGCTGGTGGAAGAGGTGGGCGAGGCGCATCCGCATGGACGTTTGCCAACCGGCCGCGCGAGCGCGGCACCGGCGATCGCCTTCGTCGGTCTGGCCGGCGAGACGGCGCCGCCGCCGCGCCTGCCGGTCGGCATCGCCGAGCTCGACCGCGTGCTGGGCGGCGGCCTCGTTGCCGCCTCGGTGGTGCTGGTCGGCGGCGATCCGGGGATCGGCAAATCCACCTTGATGCTGCAAGCCGCCGCCGCCCTCGCGCGTGGCGGGCGGCGGGTGCTCTACATCTCCGGCGAGGAATCGGTCGAGCAGATCCGCCTGCGCGCCCGCCGGCTCGGCCTGCTCGATGCCGATCTGGCGCTCGCCGCCGCCACCAATCTGCGCGACATCACGCAGAGCCTAGAGCGCGAGCGGGATGCGGCGCTCGTGGTGATCGACTCGATCCAGACGATGTGGCTCGATGCGCTCGATTCCGCCCCCGGCACCGTCTCGCAGGTGCGCGCCTGCGCCTTCGAGCTGATCAGGGCAGCGAAAACGCAAGGTTTCAGCCTCGTCCTCGTCGGCCACGTGACCAAGGAGGGCGCCATCGCCGGACCGCGCGTGGTCGAGCACATGGTCGATGCGGTGCTGTATTTCGAGGGCGATCGCGGCCATCAGTTCCGCATCCTGCGCGGGGTGAAGAACCGCTTCGGCGCCACCGACGAGATCGGCGTGTTCGAGATGACCGATCGCGGCCTCGCCGAAGTGGCCAATCCCTCGGCGCTGTTCCTCGCCGAGCGGCGCGGCAACATCGCCGGCAGCGCGGTGTTCGCCGGGTTGGAGGGCAGCCGCCCGGTGCTGCTCGAAGTGCAGGCGCTGCTCGCCCCGGCGCCCGGCGGCTCGCCACGCCGCTCGGTGCTCGGCTGGGATGGCGGGCGGCTCGCCATGCTGCTCGCCGTGCTGGAAACGCGCTGCGGCCTGAGGCTCGCCGGCTCGGATGTCTATCTCAATATCGCCGGCGGCCTGCGCGTGAGCGAGCCGGCGGCCGACCTCGCGGTGGCGGCGGCGCTCGCCTCGGCGGCGAGCGAGCAGCCGGCCGATCCGGGGATGGTCTATTTCGGCGAAGTGGGTCTGTCGGGCGAGGTGCGGCAGGTGGCGCAGACCGAGGCGCGGCTGAAGGAGGCGGCGAAGCTCGGCTTCACCGACGCCTCGCTGCCCCGGCGGCTGGCGCGGGGCAGCCGCGCGCCGGCGGCACCGGAGGGGCTACGGCTGCGCGAGATCGGCCATCTGGCCGATCTGGTGGCGGGTTTTGCCGGCAAGCCGGCGCCACGCTGAACCACCGGGACGCAAAAAGCGTTCCCGGTTGCATCGCGCACTGGCGCACCGCCCGTCCCGCTCGCTATATGCTGTCACAGAAATGTTGGAATGCGCATGACCTGGGTCGATTTTACCGTTCTGGGGGTTCTTCTCGTCTCCGCCCTGCTCGCGTTCCTGCGCGGCTTCGTGCGCGAAATTCTCGGTATCGCCGCCTGGATCGGCGCCGCCTGGCTCGCCATGAGCACCTTCCACGCCCTGGAGCCGCCAGTGCGGCGCTTCATCCCGGATGTGGCGATCGCCGATCCGGTGGCGTTCGGGGCGATTTTCCTGGTGGCGCTGATCGTCTTCTCGCTGATCGCGGGCTTGCTCGGCCGGCTTTCCCGGCTCTCCGCTCTCGGCGGGCTGGATCGCTCGCTCGGCATCCTGTTCGGGCTGCTGCGCGGGGCGGCGCTGGTGATCGCGGCCTATATCGCCGGCGGGCTGGTGACCACCGTCGATCACTGGCCGCAGCCGGTCTTGCAGGCGCGGGTGTTGCCGCTCACCTATGAAGGCGCGCGCTGGGTGCGCGGCGAATTGCCGGCGGAGTATCGCCCGAAAATCTATCCGCCACCGGATTTCGGGCCGGATTCCGCCGACTCTCTGATGCATGCCCTGCCGCAGGGCTATGCGCTATGGGGCCACACGGCGTCACCACCAAATACTGGAGCGCAGGAAAGCAAATGACGCCATCGTCTCAGGCCGACCCAATGTCTGAGGCCGAGGACGACACGCTGCATGAGGAATGCGGCGTGTTCGGCATCTGGGGGGCGACCGACGCCGCGGCGCTCACCGCCCTCGGTCTGCACGCGCTCCAGCATCGCGGCCAGGAAGCCACCGGCATCGTCAGCTACGACGGCCAGCGCTTCCATACGCATCGCGGCCTCGGGCTGGTCGGCGACAATTTCGGCGACGCCAAGGTGATCGCCGGCCTGCCGGGGCCGTACGCGGTCGGCCACAACCGCTACGCCACCACCGGCGATACCGTGCTGCGCAACGTGCAGCCGCTGTATGCCGATTTCGAATTCGGCGGCTTCGCGGTCGGGCATAACGGCAATCTGACCAATGCGCCCTCGCTGCGCCGCGCGCTGGTGCGGCGCGGCTGTCTGTTCCAGTCCACCACCGATTCCGAGGTGTTCATCCACCTCATCGCCATCAGCCTCTATTCCACCGTGGCGGACCGGCTGATCGATGCGTTAAAGCAGGTGGTCGGCGCCTATAGCCTCGTGGCACTCTCCAACGAGGCACTCCTCGGCGTGCGCGACCCGCTCGGCGTGCGCCCGCTGATCCTCGGGCGGATCGCGCCGAATGCCGGCGGCAATGCCGGCGCCTGGGTGCTGGCGAGCGAATCCTGCGCGCTCGACATCGTCGGCGCCGATTTCGTGCGCGATGTGGAACCCGGCGAGATCGTCATCATCAACGAGAAGGGCGTGCATAGCATCCGCCCGTTCGGCCGCACCGCCGCACGCTTCTGCGTGTTCGAATACATCTATTTTGCCCGCCCGGATTCGATCATGGAAGGCATGCCGGTGTATGACGCGCGCAAGCGCATCGGCGAGGAACTCGCGCGCGAGAGCCACGTGCCGGCCGACGTGATCGTGCCGGTCCCCGATTCCGGCGTGCCGGCGGCGATGGGCTACGCCGCCGAGAGTGGCATTCCCTTCGATCTCGGCATCATCCGCAACCATTACGTCGGGCGCACCTTCATCGAACCGACCGACCAGATCCGCCATCTCGGCGTGCGGCTGAAGCACTCGGCCAACCGCGCCGTGCTGGAGGGGCGGCGGGTGATCCTGGTCGATGATTCGATCGTGCGCGGCACCACCAGCCGCAAGATCGTCGAGATGGTGCGTCATGCCGGGGCGTCGGAGGTGCATATGCGCATCTCCTCGCCGCCGACCACGCATTCCTGTTTCTATGGCATCGACACGCCCGAGCGCGGCAAGTTGCTGGCGGCGCGCCATAGCGTTGCGGAGATGGCGGCGCTGATCGGCGTCGATTCGCTCGCTTTCGTCTCGATCGACGGCCTCTATCGCGCGCTGCGCCACGGCGGGCGCGATCCCGCCGCGCCGCATTACTGCGACGCCTGCTTCACCGGCGATTACCCGATTCCCCTCACCGACGTGCCGGAACGCGAGATCCATCTCGACACCGCCCAGGCCGGCCCTCGTTGACTATGGCTCTGCCGCTGGCCGGCCGCGTCGCGCTGATCACCGGGGCGAGCCGTGGCATCGGTGCCGCCACCGCGATCGAACTCGCCCGCCTCGGCGCCCATGTGGTGATCACCGCGCGCACCGAGGGCGGCCTCGCCGAGACCGATGACGCGATCCGCGCCCTCGGCCATCCCGGCGCCACGCTGCTGCCGCTCGATCTGGCCGAAGGGGCGTCGCTCGACAGCCTCGGCCCCAGCCTACACGAGCGCTTCGGCCGGCTCGATATCCTGGTCGCCAACGCCGCGGCGCTCGGCCGGCTGACGCCGGTGGGCCATATCCTGCCCGATGACTGGGCCGATGTGGTCGCCGTCAATCTGGCGAGCGCCTGGCGGCTGATCCGCAGTTGCGAGCCGCTGCTACGCGCCTCCGACGCCGGCCGCGCGGTGTTCGTCACCAGCCGCCGGGCGCGCGAGCCGCGCGGCTACTGGGGCGCCTACGGCGCGACCAAGGCGGCGATGGAGCACCTGGTGCTGACCTGGGCGGACGAGATCGGCGACGGCCGCCTGCGGGTCAATCTGTTCGACCCCGGCATTGTCGCGACGCGCCTGCGCGCCAGCGCCATGCCCGGCGAAGATGCATCGACCCTGCGCAAACCGGCCGAGGTCGCCCCGCACCTCGCCGCCCTCTGCCTGCCCGACGAGCGGCGGCACGGGGCGCTGGTGCGTTATACCAACGGCCATAAAGAATGACCGTTGGGGATTGTCTTTGTTTCGCGCGCCGCCGCCGGCCAACCCGGCGCGCCGAGTACCCCTGTGCAGAGGTTCTAGCGCATGATAGCCTTGGTTTGCACTGGCCCGGTGCAGACCACACTTCAACGCATCATGCTCTGGAGCTTATGAGACGGATCGAGTCATGGCCGAGAGTGTCACCAATTCAGAGGTGTTGCCACGGCGCGGTGGTCCGGGGAGCTATGCCGCGGTCGATCTCGGCACCAACAACTGCCGCCTGCTGATCGGCACGCCGTGCGGCAGCGGCTTTCGCGTGCTTGAAAGCTACAGCCGCATCGTGCGGCTCGGCGAGGGGTTGCAGGAAACCGGCGCGCTCAGCCCGCCAGCGATGGAGCGTGCGATCGCCGCCCTGCATGGCTGCGCCGAGCGGCTGGCGCGGCATTCGCTGCGCGGCGTGCGCGCGATCGCGACCGAGGCGTGCCGGCGGGCCAGCAACGGGGCCGCTTTCCTCGGACGGGTGCGGGCGGAGACCGGGCTTGCGATCGACGTCATTTCCACCCGCGAGGAAGCCGAACTGGCGCTGGAGAGCTGCGCCACTCTGCTGGATTGCGATGCCCGCCGCGTCCTGCTGTTCGACATCGGCGGCGGCTCGACCGAGGTGGCCTGGATCCGCCTCGGCTGCGGCGATCAGCCGCCAAGCCTGATCGGCTACGATTCGCTGCCGCTCGGCGTGGTCACGCTCGCCGAGCAGTTCGGCCACGCCGGCTACGAAGCGGCCGGTTTCGAGGCGATGACCGATTACGTGTTGGAGCGGCTGCGCCCGTTCGAGCGGGTGCATTGCATCGCGCAGGAAATCCGCTGCGGCGGCGTGCATCTGCTCGGCACCAGCGGCACCGTCACCACCCTGGCCGGGGTCGCGCTCGATCTGCAACGCTATCGCCGGCCGCTGATCGATGGCGCGGTGCTCACCGGCCAGGTGGCGCAGGCGGCACTTGCCAAGCTGCGCGCGCTCGGCCGCGAGGGGCTCGCGCAGCACCCCTGCGTCGGCGCCGAGCGGGCGGACTTCGTGCTACCGGGTTGCGCCATTTTTGCCGCCATTCACCGCCTCTGGCCGGCGCCGCGCGTGGTGGTGGCCGATCGTGGACTGCGCGAGGGGATGCTGCTGCGCATGATGCGCGCGCGGCCGGCCGGCGGGCGGCCTCGCCCGATCAGCGCCGCGCGATGAGCACGCCGCCACGCGTTCCACCAGGCGGCTCTCCGCGCGGCCTCGCGGTCGCGCTGAAGACGGCGCGCGGACGCACCACGGCCTCGCAGCGCTGGCTCGCCCGGCAGTTGAACGACCCTTATGTGCAAGCGGCCCGCGCGCAGGGCTGGCGCTCGCGTGCCGCCTTCAAGCTGATCGAACTCGACGAGCGTTTCCACCTGATCGGCCGCAACATGCGGGTGCTCGATCTCGGCGCCGCACCCGGCGGCTGGGCGCAGGTGGCGGTGCGGCGCGGCGCCGGCAGCGTGTTGGGGCTCGATCTGCTGCCGATCGACCCGGTGCCGGGCGCGCGCTTCCTGCAGGGCGATTTTCTGGATGCCGCCATCGCCGAACGCGTGCGCGAGGCCCTCGGCGGCGGCGTCGATCTGGTGCTGTCGGACATGGCACCGAATACGACCGGCCATGCCGCGACCGACCATATGCGCATCGTCGCCCTGGCCGAGCTGGCGTTCACCTTCGCCCGGGAGGTGCTCGTCGAGGGCGGCGGCTTCGTCGCCAAGGTGTTCCAGGGCGGCTCCGAGCGGGCCTTGCTGGAGCCGATGAAGCGCCATTTCCGCAGCGTGCGCCACGCCAAGCCACCGGCGAGCCGCCGTGACTCCAGTGAGCTCTATGTCGTCGCTCAGGGGTTCCGCCGACCCAGATAGGTCTCCATCAGCCGTGCATCGGCGGCGAGGCTGTCGGGCCGCTGGTATGCGCGCCGGGTTAGCCGGCGGCGGCGCGCGAAACGGAGACAATCCCCAACGGTCATTCTTTATGGCCGTTGGTATGAGAGCCAGCGCATCCTCTGCCGCGTCTTTTTCGCGTTCGTCGTGGCGCAGTTTATCGAACGCCTGGGTCGCCGAGGCGGCGATACTGATAACGTAATCATAACAAGCATGACCTCGCGTTGCCGCATCTGCCGACGCAGGTTATGGGTAGTCTAAGCTCGTCCTGAATACCTTGGAGGCATCACCGATGCGGACCGCCCCCTTTGCCATGCTGCTGTTGGCCGGCGCCCTGCTCGCCGGCTGCACCACGCAGAACAATCTGCATGAGCCGCCCTATCCGCCGATCCCCGCCGTGCGTCACGAGACGATCCCGCTGCCGCCGGTCTCCGAGGCGCCGCTGATCTGGCAGCCGGGACACTGGAACTGGGATGGCCATAATTACCTGTGGGAGGCCGGGCGCTGGGTGACGCGCGAGGGCCATGGCACGCTGTGGCAAGACGGCTATTGGGTGGAAGACCATGGCGGCTGGGTGTGGAAGGCCGCGCACTGGACCGGTTCGCCCGCGCCCGGCACCAGCGCGCCCGCCACATCGTCGAGCGGCTGAGATGGCGCGCGGGGGGGAACTACTCGCGGCGTTGCTGCTGCTCGGCCTCGGCGGCTGTGCCACGCTGCGCGACTGGACCAGCACGCACAAGGTGAGCGCCGATCAGCAGAGCCTGGTCGGCCGCTTCGACGGCAGCTATCAGGGCCGCGTGGTGGCGCTGCGCCGGGGCGATGCGGCCTGTCCGCGGCCGCACTATGGCTTCGTCGAAATCGGCGACGGCTTGTTGAGCTACGCCTATGCCCCCGGCGTGGTGTTGCAGGCGCCGGTGAGTGGCGACGGGCTGCTGCATGCGCAGAGCGGCGATGTCCGCCTCGACGGCACGATCAACGGCCGCCACATGCTCCTCTCGGTTGCGAGCCCTGCCTGTTCATACAGCTACCAACTTCATTATGTGTGGAATCATTCGTGATGGCGAAATGGGACAAGCCAGCGAGCGCGACCGGCACAACCGCGCTCTCGCCCACCACGCTTTCCATCGACATCGGCGGCACCGGGCTGAAAGCCTCCGTGCTCGATCCGGCCGGGCATATGCTGGTGCCGCGCGTGCGGGTGGCAACCCCGCATCCCTGCCCGCCCGAGGTGATGCTCGCAACCCTGCGCGATCTGGTGGCACCGCTGCCAGCGTTCGACCGGGTGTCCGTCGGCTTTCCCGGCGCGGTGCGCCATGGCCACGTGATCACCGCGCCGCATTTCGGCCAGCGGTTATGGGCCGGCTATCCGTTCGCCGAGCAGTTGCAGGAAGCCTTCGACCGGCCGGTGCGGCTGCTCAACGATGCCGAGGTGCAGGGCTTCGGCGCCATCGCCGGCGAGGGGGTGGAGATGGTGCTGACCCTGGGCACCGGGGCTGGCACGGCGCTGTTCGTCGACGGCCGGCTCGCGCCGCATCTCGAACTCGCGCAGCATCCGGTGCACAAGGGCAAAACCTATAACGACTATGTTGGCCGCGACGCCTATCACAAGCTCGGCAAGAAGCACTGGAGCAAGCGGGTACTGCATGTCATCGACCAGCTCGATTCGCTGGTGCATTACGACATGCTGATCATCGGCGGCGGCAATGCCTCGCACATAGCACTCCCGCTGCCCGAGCGCACCCGCATCATCGATAACGACGCCGGCATCACCGGCGGCATCGCGCTCTGGAACGAGCCGGATTGAGAATTTGCGAATCCGGTAAAGGCAAACATGTCCTTCCGAGTTCGTATCGTTCTGGCTGTCGTTGTGGCCGTTGGGCTGGCTGGGGGGATTTTGTATCGCTCCGTCGTGCCCGGCCTTTCCAGCGCGCGGCGCGACCCGCCGGCGATCGAAGTCGCCATCGCCACCTGGCTGCTGCGCGCCAGCGTGCCGCAGCCGGACAGGGTACGGGCCAATCCGCTCGGGAGCGATCCCGCAGATATCGCCGCCGGTGGTGAGACATTCAAACAAAAATGCGTAATCTGCCACGCTTATGACGGAAGCGGGAGAACGGAAATCGGCGCCGGTGAATATCCGCGCCCTCCCGCGCTACGGTCGGTTCCCATCGCCTCACTGACGGACGGCGAGATTTTCTATTACATCCGCAATGGAATCCGCAACACCGGCATGCCAGCCTGGCAGATGCCGGATGCGCAGCTTTGGCAGATCGTCGCCTATCTCCGTCATCTGCCACGAACGGCCGCAATGGTGGCGCAGACAGGGACCGTGGCGGGAATGCAGGGGCATTATATGGGATCGGCCGCCTGCAAAACCTGCCATCTCGCCATCTATGAACGCTGGAAGCAGACAAGGATGGCCAATGTCGTGCGCGATCCGCGGGAACACCCGGACGCCATCATTCCCGATCTCTCGAAACCAAATCCGCTCGTCACCTTCACCCTCGATCAAATCGCGCTGGTCTATGGCAGCAAATGGAAGCAACGATATTTCCAGAAAATCGGCGATGACTATTTCGTGCTGCCCGCGCAGTGGGACGTGTTGCATCGGCGCTGGCGGCCGTATTTCGTGGAAAATGGCGCAGATTGGTGGGCACCTCTCTATCCGCCAGACAATTTCAAGCGCCCCACCGGCCCACTCTGCGACGGCTGCCATTCGGTGAATTACAATGTCAAAACAAAAACCGTCACCGAATGGAATGTCGGCTGCGAAAAATGCCACGGCGCGGGCAGCGATCACGTCCAGCATCCCACGGCATCGAACATCATCAACCCCGCGCGTCTCGACTATGTTCATGCCAACGATACCTGCATCCAATGCCACTCCCAGGGTCGCCCTCCCGGCAACCCGATCGATGGAAAATTCTATGACTGGCCGGTTGGCTTTCATATGGGGCTTAATCTGGACGACTTCTGGAGCCTTGAGGCACACAAGCCGGGTGATACCTCCTTCTACTATTTCGCAGACGGCACGGCGCACAAGAACCGCATGCAGGGCAACGACTTCGTCAGCAGCCTGATGTATGCGCGTGGCGTGACCTGCGTCAGTTGCCACGATCCGCACGGGTCCGAGAATGCGGCGATGCTGCGCAAGCCGTCCGGTGCAATATGCCTCGACTGCCACGGCCCGAACACGCAGAACGGACCGCATGCGCCAACCATCGAGGCACACACCCACCACAAGCCGGGAAGCCCGGGAAGCGCCTGCATCGCCTGCCACATGCCGAAGATCGAACAGACGATCGCCGACATCGACGTGCGCAGCCACACCTTCCACTTCATCACGCCGGCGGAAACCATCGCCGCGCGGATCCCCAATGCCTGCAACGTCTGTCACACCGACAAGACGCCAGCCTGGGCGGCCGCCGCGTTGAAGGGCTGGAAAGACCGCTCGCCCTGGCGCATGGACGCCGCAGGGGGGCCATGATGAGCAAGACCCGTTCCCATCAACCGTCATCCACCTGATGCCCGGCAGCGACTAAGGGTTTGTTCAGGAATAAGTGCTGTGCCGGCTGCTCTCCAATCCTCCCGGCTTCCTCAAACATCGACATGCTGGCACAACCTGCGCGATAGAGTGGGTCAGCGGTGAGGGGCGATGATACGCGGCGAGGCGGTCGGGCTGCGCTATGGCGGGCGGGTGGAGGCGTTGCAGGCGCT
>DAHXNW010000076.1 GCA_027365195.1 Acetobacteraceae bacterium | reverse complement strand
GCCACCTGCGTCTCGACGATGCCGCCCATGTCGGTCACGCGCGAACGCAGCCGGGCGAGTTCCTGCTCATAGCTTTTGACGATATGTCCACTGCCTTCGGCCATCAGTCCCTCCTCACCCAAACCGTCCGGTGATGTATTCTTGCGTGCGGCGCAGCCGGGGGGCGGTAAAAATCTGCACGCTCTCGCCGAGTTCGATCAGTTCGCCGAGATAGAAAAACGCCACCCGGTCGGCCACACGGCCAGCCTGCTGCATGTTGTGGGTGACGATCGCGATGGTGAAATCGCGCTTCAATTCGTCGATAAGTTCCTCGATCTTGAGCGTGCTGATGGGGTCGAGCGCGCTGGTCGGCTCGTCGAGCAGCAGCACCTCCGGGCGTACCGCGATGCTGCGCGCGATGCAGAGCCGCTGCTGCTGGCCGCCGGAGAGGCCGAGGGCGGAGTTGCCGAGCCGGTCTTTCACCTCCGGCCAGAGGGCGGCGCGGGTCAGCGCCCACTCCACCCGATCGGCGAGCGCGGCACGGCTCAGCCGCTCGTGCATGCGCACGCCGAAGGCGATGTTCTCGCGGATCGACATCGGGAACGGCGTGGGTTTCTGAAACACCATGCCGATACGGCTACGCAACTGGTTGAGATCGATGTCGCGGGCGAGGATGTTCTGCCCGTCGAGCAACACCTCGCCGCTGGCCCGCTGGCCGGGATAGAGATCATACATCCGGTTGAGCACCCGCAGCAGCGTCGATTTGCCGCAGCCGGAGGGGCCGATCAGCGCCGTCGCCTGGCGGTCGGGCAGGTCTAGGGTGATGCCTTTCAGGGCCTGCGTCTTGCCATAAAAGAAATCCAACTGCCGGATGGCGATCCGGGGGTGGTCGGGCGGCGCGCCCGGCTCCGCCTGTCGATGGTTGGCTTCGGTGGTGCTGTCCATGTTGCTCATCGCTGCCTGCTCACATGCCTGGGCGCCGGCCGATCAGCAGGCGCGAGCCGACGCTGAGCAGCAGCACGAACACCGTCATGATCAACGCGCCCGCCCAGGCGAGCGCGTGCCAAGACTGGTACGGGCTCAAGGCGTATTGAAAGATGACGACGGGGATGTTGGCCATCGGGCTGGCCGGATTGGCGGTCCAATACTGGTTGTTCAGCGCGGTGAACAGCAACGGCGCGGTCTCGCCGGAGATGCGCGCGATGCCGAGCAGCAGCCCCGTCAGCAACCCGGCCCGCCCGGCGCGATACAGCACCAGCGTGATCATCCGCCATTTCGGCACGCCGAGCGCCATCACCGCCTCGCGCGCCGTCGCCGGGATAAGCCGCAGCGTCTCGTCGGTGCTGCGCACCACCACCGGCAGCAGCAACAGCGCGAGCGCGACGCCACCGGCCCAGCCGGAAAAATGCCCGCTCGGCTGCACCAGCAGCGTGTAACAGAACAGGCCGATGACGATCGAGGGCGCGCTCAGCAGAATGTCGTTGACAAAGCGGATCATGCCGCCGATGCGCCGCCCGACGGCGTATTCGGAGAGATAGGTGCCGGCGCCGATGCCGAGCGGCGTGCCGATGGCGATCGCGATCAGCAGCATGACGAAACTGCCGAAGAAGGCATTCAGCAGGCCGCCGGCGGCCCCTGGCGGCGGCGTCATCTGCGTGAACAGGCGCGGGCTGAGCGCCGCCGCGCCACGCGTCAACGTGGTCCAGAGGATCCAGGCCAGCCAGAACAGCCCGAAGACGGTCGCGAAGACGGCAAAGCCGATGCCGAGCGCATTGACGGCGCGCCGGCGCAGATAGCGTCCCGAGAGTGGCCGCGCGCCGCTCATTCGCCACGCTGCCGCGCGAGCCGGACGAGCAGCAGCCGCGCGCCCGCGAGCACCAGAAACGTCACCACGAACAGCAGCAAGCCGAGCGCGATCAGCGAGGCGCGATAGAGAGCGGAATCCGCCTCGGTGAATTCGTTGGCGATCACCGCGGCGATCGAATTGCCCGGGTCCATCAGCGAAAAACTCAGATCATGCGCATTGCCGAGCACGAAGGTGACGGCCATGGTCTCGCCGAGCGCACGGCCGAGGCCGAGGAAGATGCCGCCGGCCACCGCCGAGCGCGTGTAGGGCAACATGATGCGCCAGGCCACCTCCCAGCGCGTGCAGCCCATCGCATAGGCCGATTCCTTCAGCTCCACCGGCACCAAAGCAAACACATCGCGCATCACCGAGGAGATGAACGGCAGCACCATGATGCCGAGGATGATGCCCGAGGTGAGCATGCCGATGCCGAGCGGCGCGCCCTGGAACAGCACGCCGAAGACCGGCAGCGGGCCGAGATGGTCGATCAGCCAGGGCTCGACCTGCTCGGACATGAAGGGGACGAAGACGAACAACCCCCACATGCCATAGATGATGCTCGGCACGCCGGCCAGCAGTTCGATCGCCGCCGCCACCGGGCCGCGCAGCCAGCGCGGGGCGACCTCGATCAGGAACACCGCGATACCGAAGCTGACCGGCACGGCGATCAGCATGGCGATCAGCGCGGTGACCAGCGTGCCATAGATCGGCACCAGGGCGGCGAACTGCCGGGTGACGGCGTTCCACTCGGTGCCATAGAGAAAGCGCCAGCCGAAGGCGCGAAACGCCGGCAGGCCGCCCCAGAACATCGCCGCCGCCACCGCGCCGAGCGCAATCAGCACCACCCAGGCCGCCGCCGTCACCAGGACGGCGAACACCCGCTCGCCCGACGGGCCTGCCCGGCGGCTCGCGATCATCGGGCGGGATGCGGCGAGGCCCAGGCTCTCAGCGCTCATCGGGCGCTTCCGCCGCGGCATCAGTCATGCAGGGTCGCATGCCAGTATTGCTCGATC
This sequence comes from Acetobacteraceae bacterium, assembly GCA_027365195.1. Lineage (GTDB taxonomy): Bacteria > Pseudomonadota > Alphaproteobacteria > Acetobacterales > Acetobacteraceae > DAHXNW01. The sequence continues at coordinate 7,937 of DAHXNW010000076.1, read as the reverse complement.
ATCGCCACCACCGGGGCCGGCATGGGGACGTAATCGAGCGCCGTCGCCGCCGCCTGCCCGTGTTCCAGCGCCCAGGTGAAGAAGCCGATCGCCTCGTGCCCGCGCGCCGCATCGCGCGGCACCTTGTGCAGCAGGATGAAGGTGGTCGCGGTCACCGGATAGGCGCCCGCGCCGGGCGCGTTGGTCATCACCAGGGAAAAATCCTTCGCACCGCGCCAGTCGGCACTCGCGGCGGCGGCCTGAAAACTCGCTGCCCCCGGCGTCACATAGGCCCCGGCGGCGTTCTGCACCAGGGCATAGGCCATCTTGTTCTGTAGCACATAGGCGTATTCGACATAGCCGATGGCGCCCTTGAGCCGCTCCACATAGGCCGCCACCCCTTCGTTCCCTTTGCCACCGACGCCCGTCGGCCAGGCGACCGAGGTATTCGCCCCCACCTTCGCCTTCCACTCCGGGCTGATCTTGGAGAGGTAGTCCACCCAGTTGAAGGTGGTGCCAGAGCCGTCGGAGCGGTGCACGACGATGATCCGGCTGGCCGGCAGCGCGAGGCCGGGGTTGAGGGCGGTGATCGCCGGGTCGTTCCAACTCTTGATCTGGCCGAGATAGATGCCGGCGAGCACCGGCCCGGTGAGCTTCAACCGCCCCGCCTCGATCCCCGGCAGATTGACCACCGGCAGGATGCCGCCGATCACCAGCGGGAACTGCGCGAGGCCGAGCGCGGCCAGATCGTCCGGCGGCAGCGGCATGTCGGAGGCGCCGAAATCCACCGTTCCCGCCTTCACCTGCGCGATCCCGCCGCCCGAGCCGATCGACTGGTAGTTCACCCGCTTGCTGCTCATCTCACTGTAATCGGCCGACCATTTCGATAGGATCGGATAGACGAACGTAGACCCCGCGCCGGTGATCTCCTGCGCGCCGGCCGGCGCGATGGTGGCAAAAGCGACGGCCACGGCAAGCACCGCGACCGCGATGATACGCTGCATGCATCCTCCTCGACATTTCGGTGCGGGCATTCTGCACCAAGCGCCCGCCCGGACCAAACCGGACAGGCACGCGCAGCTTTAAGCACGCCCGGCGTGCGGCAATGATGATAATTCCGTGAAAATAACGGCCGGGGAACGGCTTAGTCTGCCGCAGAAAATCCCCGCAGCGCCTCGGCGCCAAGCCGATGGCAGAAATCGCCGAACCCTTCGCCCGGCTCGCGGCCAGCCGCGAAGGCGGCGAACAGTGGCTCAAGTGCTGCCGCCACATCGCGCTCGGCGAGTTTTTCCAGCAGCGGGAAAGACAGCCGCGTGCCGGCGAAATCGCCGCCGACATAGAGCGCGTAGAACCCCGGCATGCGGCCGACCAGACCGATGTCGCCGGCATAGGAGCGCGCGCAGCCGTTCGGGCAGCCGGTGATGCGCAGACTGATGCGCTCATCCGCGAGGCCGTGCCGGCGCAGCGCCGCCTCGATGGTGGCGAGCAGCGGGTCGCGCACCCGCTCCGCCTCGGTCAGCGCCAGGCCGCAGGTGGGCAGCGCCGGGCAGGCGAGCGTCCAGCGCGCGAGCGGCGTGAGATCGGCGGCCAGCGCCACCCCATGGTCGCGCAGCAGCGCCTCCACCGGCGCGCGGGCATCGGGGGCGAGGTTGCTCAGCAGCACGTCCTGCTGCGCCGTGATCACCGGATCGGCGCCGAAGCGGGTCATGATCGTCCGCAGCGCGCTGCGCAGCCGCATCGCCCCGGTATCGGCGATCCGCCCCGAGGGTACCGGCACACCGAGCCAGAACCGCCCGTCGCCCTGCGCATGCCAGCCCAGCATCTCGGGCACGGCGAGCGCCGGCAGCGGCCGCGCCGGTGGCAGCGGCGCGGCCAGATAGTCCGCGAGCTTCGCCCGCACCATTTCGAGGCCGAGATCGTCGATGACGTATTTCAGCCGCGCCCGCTTGCGATCGGCGCGGTTGCCGCAATCGCGATGCAGCGCGATCGCCGCCCGCACCATCGCTGTCAACGCCTCCGGTGGGATGAAACTCACCGGCGTTGCAAGGCGCGGATAGGTCGCCGGCCGGTTGTGCGTCATGCCCAGCCCGCCCCCGAGGGCCACGTGATAGCCGCGCAGTACGGCGCCATCGTACTCGGCGATCAGCGCCAGATCGTTGGTCAGCACGTCGATGCTGTTGTCGGCGGGGTGGGCGAGGCCGATCTTGAACTTGCGCGGCAGATAGGCCGGGCCATAGAGCGGCTCCGGCTCGGCAGAGCGGCCGAGCGCCGCCTGCGCCGCCTCGTCGAGGAACAACTCGTGATAGGCGCGGCTCGCCGGCAGCAGATCGGCCGAGAGGGCGCGCGCGGTGTCGAGCAGGCCGGCGTGCAGCGCATCGCGCCGTGGCGCCGGGGTGGTCGTGACATTGCGCACCACGTCGCCGCAGGCCGCCTGGGTGGTCAGCAGGGTGCGGTTGACGGCGGCGATGCTTGCCCTGAGATCCGACTTCAGCACGCCATGGAACTGGATGCCCTGGCGCGTGGTGAGGCGCAGGGTCGCGTTGGCGTACTCATCGGCCATCGCATCGAGGGCGAGATATTGCGCCGCCGTGAGCACGCCACCGGGCATGCGCACGCGCAGCATGAAGCTATATGCCTTGTCCGCCCCGGCCTGCTTGCGCGCGGTTGCCGTATCACGATCGTATTGTTCGTAGGTGCCGTGAAATTTCAGAAGGTTATAGGCTGCCTCGCTCACTTCGACAGCGTCGCTCGCCAACTCCTCGGCGATCGTGCCGCGCAGGCCATGACTCTCGCTCTTAACCACCTCCACGGCGCTCGGGCGGCGGGCGGAAGCGGCGATAGGCACGGTCATCCTGCTCTCCGTGAGGAACACGCGAGCAGGATGACCGGAATTACCCAAGAGTCAATGTAAAATTATTAATTCACTAATTAAAACCGTTAATTAGTCCTTCGGCAGTTCGACGATGCGCAGATAGGGCTTGAGCTCCTTCCAGCCCTGCGGAAAGCGCGCCTTGGCGTCTTCGTTCGACATACTCGGCACGATGATGGCGGGCTGCCCCTTCTCCCAGTTCACCGGTGTTGCCACCTTGTGCTTGTCGGTCAGTTGCAGACTGTCGATGGCGCGCAGGATTTCGTGAAAATTGCGCCCGGTGCTCGGCGGATAGACCAGGATCAGGCGGATTTTCTTGTTCGGATCGATCACGAACACGCTGCGCACGGTGAGCAGCGGATCGGCCTCGGGATGGACCATGTCATAGAGGCTCGAAACCTTACGGTCGGCATCGGCGAGCATCGGGAAGTTGAGCTTGTGCCCCTGGGTTTCCTCGATATCGCGTTCCCAGCCGTGATGGCTCTCCTTCGGATCGACCGACAGGCCGAGCGGCTTGACGTGGCGCTTGTCCCACTCCGGCTTCAGCCGCGCCACCTCGCCGAGTTCGGTGGTGCAGACCGGGGTATAATCCTTCGGATGGCTGAACAAGATACCCCAGCTATCGCCCAGCCATTGATGGAAATGAATGCGTCCGGCGGTGCTGTCCTGCTCGAAATCCGGCGCGATCTGGCCTAGTTGCAGACTCATTGGCTCTCTCCTCGTTGTTGAAGCTGCCACTTGGCCCCGATCGCGAAGCCGATCAAGTCCCGTGCGGTGGGGGTGCGGGCCGGCGCCGGCTGAAACCATACCGAGATTTCAGATAACGAAGCTGATCGTCTCGCTCTGCGGCGGGCGCAGGCCGGCGGTCGCGGCGCGGTCGAGCAGCGTTTGCAGGCTGAGCGTGGCCAGATGCTCGCGCAGCCGCGCGTCGAGTTCCTCGCGCAACGGCGCGATCACCGACGTGGCGAGGAGCCCCTCGGACATCGGCTCCGCCGGCTCGCCCGGCGCGCTGGCGGCGGCGATCTCGGCGAGGCTGATGCGGCGGGCCGGGCGGGCGAGCCGATAGCCGCCCCGCGGCCCGCGCAGGCTGTCGAGCAGTGCGGCGCGCGCCAGCGCCTGCAACAGCGGCTCCATGCCGCGCCGTGTCGCCCCGAGGCGCTCGGCGATTTCGGCGGCGCTCACCGTCCGCGTCCGGCCGCCGTGAAACGCGACATCCAACATGACGGTGATCGCCGTCATCACCCGCTCGTGACGCAGCAGCATGGACATTCACCTCCCACTCCAGCACACTCATAGCCTTGGCGTGTCGAGTCTGCACCGGGAGAACTGTCGATGACCGAGACCCCGTCGCCGGACGATGCCCACGGGCGGCGTGGCGCGAGCGGCTTTGCCGCCATGCCACCGGCGCGCGGGCGGATTTATGGCAGCGTCCTCGAGACCATCGGCGCCACCCCCCTGGTGCGGGTTCCGCGTCTGGCCGCCGCCGACCGGCTGTGCGCCGACCTCGTGTTGAAACTCGAATTCTTCAATCCGCTCGGTTCGGTCAAGGACCGCATCGGTCATGCCATGATCGCCGACGCCGAGGCAAGCGGGGCGATCGCGCCCGGGCGGACGGTGATCGTCGAGCCGACCTCGGGCAACACCGGCATCGGCCTCGCCTTCGTCGCCGCCGCGCGCGGCTATCGGATCATCGTGACGATGCCCGAGGGCGCCTCGATCGAGCGGCGCAAGTTGCTGCGCCTGCTCGGCGCCGAGTTGGAGCTGACGCCGGCGCGGCTCGGCATGGCCGGAGCGATCGCCCGCGCGCAGGAAATCCTCGCCGCCACCGCCGATGCCTGGATGCCGCAGCAGTTCGACAATCCGGCCAATCCGGCGATCCACGCCGCCACCACCGCCGAAGAGATTTGGCAGGACACCGGGGGCCGCGTCGATCTGGTGGTCGGCGGCGTCGGCACCGGGGGCACGCTGAGCGGCATCGCCCGCGCATTGAAGCCGCGCCGGCCTGGGCTGCGCATCATCGCCATCGAGCCGGCGGAAAGCGCGGTGCTCTCCGGCGAGCCGCCCGGGCCGCACGGCATCCAGGGCATCGGGCCGGGGTTTCGCCCGGCGGTGCTGGCGCGCGACCTGATCGACGAGGTGGTGACGGTCTCGGAGGCGGAGGCGCTAGCGGCGGCGCGACGCTGCGCACGGCTCGAGGGGCTGCCGGTCGGCATCTCCTCCGGCGCCGCCTTGCACGCCGCCCTCGCCCTGGCGCAGGCGGCGGAGAATGCCGGGCGGCTGATCGTCGCGATCATGCCCTCCTTCGCCGAACGCTATCTGTCGACCGCGCTGTTCGCCGGTTTGTAGAGTTTTCATGTTGTGAGTCTGCACCGGCCCGCACCCCCACCCGGCCACCCATTCGAATATACTGACGTGGGTGGCCAGGTGGGGGTACGGGCCGGTGCCGGCTAAAATCATCAATTTCAAGGGGAACGCCCATGCTGCGCCTGTGGGGCCGTGAGAATTCCAGCAACGTGATGAAGGTGGTCTGGCTGCTCGAAACGCTCGGGCTGGAATACGAGCGCATCGACGCCGGCGGCAGCTTCGGAGGCACCGATACGCCAGCCTATCGGGCGATGAATCCGCTGGGGCTGGTCCCCACGCTGGAAGATGGCGCGTTTTCCCTCTGCGAGAGCAACGCCATTCTGCGCTATCTGTGCAACGCCCATGCGCCGCATTCCTCGCTCTATCCCACGGCCCCGCAGCCGCGCGGCAGTGTGGATCGCTGGCTCGATTTCCAGCACACGGCACTCGGGCCAGTGCAGAATCCTCTGTTCATGGCACTGGTGCGCACGCCGCCAGCCGAGCGAGATGCGGCGTCGATCGAGCGGCTGACGATCGCCAGCGGGCGGATCTGGAGCCTGCTCGATGCGCAGATCGCGCTCGGCGGCTTCGTCGCCGGCGAGGCGATGAGCCTCGCCGATTTCGCCCTCGGCCCGCATGCGCACCGCTGGTTCTGGTTCCCGCTCGAACGGCCGCCCACGCCGCATCTGCACGCCTGGTATATCCGCCTCTGCGCCATGGCGCCCTACGCCCGCCACATCGCTGCAATTCCAGTCAGTTAAACGCCTTCAGCAACCCGGGAGAGGAACGCGAGCAGCGTCTCGAGCACCGCTGCCGGCTGTTCCTGCTGCACCCAATGCCCGGCGCCGGGGAGGAGATGGCAGCCGAGCAGCCGGGTGCAGGCGGTCGTTTGCATGGTTTCCAGATCGCCGGGCTTTTGAAACACCCCCCAATCCTGCGCGCCGGCGATGAAGCAGGCCGGCACGGTGATCGGCCGGCCAGCGAACAGCGCCAGCTCGGCAGCGAGCTTCGGCGCGCTGCGGGCGCGATACCAGTTGAGCCCACCCTGAAACCCGGTGCGCGCGAAGGCCTCGCTATAGACCCGCAATTCCGCCTCCGGCAGCCAGCGATTGGCGGCGATCGCCGCAGCCGAGGGCATCTCGCGCGCCACCGTCGCGGCCATGTCCTGATCGCGGTCCATCACATAATAGCGCGGCAGCTTGGCGAGTTCCGGCGCATTCCAGCCGGCCAGCGGCGCCGGCTGGTTGGCCGCCCAATCGGCGCTCTTGTGGTGATAATAGGCGCGCAGGAAATCATGCACGCCCTGCGGCGCGCGCCACATGTCGAGATTGGCGGCGCGGGTCGTGTAGTACCACTGATAATGCTTGCGCGGTGGATCGAGCGCCGCGAGCGCCGCGTGAATCGCGCCATCCGGCGCCCCGGAGACCGCCGGGGCGCCGGCGAACGGCGCGCTCATCAGCGCGACGGCGGGAAAGACGTCGGGGCGCGCCAGCGCGCAATAGGCGGCGACGGCGGCGCCGAAATCATGCCCCACCACCGCCGCGACCCGTGGCTGTCCCAGGGCATGCAGCAGCGCCAGCGCGTCGCGCACCAGATTGAGCAGGCCGAAGCGCGTGAGATCGCCGTCATAGGCCCGCTCCCACCCGGTGGTGCGGCCATAGCCGCGCTGATCCGGCGCGACCACGTGATAGCCCGCCGCCGCCAGCCCCGGCATGATCTTGCGCCAGCTATAGGCAAGCTCGGGAAACCCGTGCAGCAGCAGCACCAAGGGCCGGCCAGCCTCGGCGCCAGCCTCCAGCACATGCATGTCCAACCCGTTGATGCCGGGCAGCACGCGCGCCCGCACGCCCTCGGGCAGCGGCGCGCTCATCGGCGCCCGGCCCGGAAAGCGGCCAGCATGGCCGGCGCCTCGGCGCCCTCGAAGGCGGCGGCGAAGCTCTCGATGCCGGCCTCGATCGCAGCGCCGAGCGGCAGATCCTCCCAGGCGCGCAGCAGCCGCTTCTGCGCCCGCAGCGCCGCCGCCCCGTTGCGCAGAATGCTGGCGAGCCAGCCCTCGACGACCGCATCGAGGCTGGCTGCCGACACCACCCGCTGCACCAGCCCGCAGGCCGCCGCATCGGTAGCCGAGAACGTCTCGCCGAGCAGCAGCATCTCGCGCGCCCGCCCCCAGCCGACCAGCGCCGGCAGCAACGCCGCCTCGATCACCGAGGGAATGCCGAGGCGCACCTCCGGCATGCCGAACACCGCCCCCTCGGCGGCAACGCGCAGATCGCAGGCCGCCGCCAGTTCCATCCCACCCCCCAGCGCATAGCCCTCGATCCGCGCGATCACCGGCACCGGCAGATCGCGCACCGCCTCACAGCAGCGATGCAGCGCGGTGATGAAGCCGCGTGCGGAGCCGGCATCGAGGGCGGCCATCTCGTCGATATCGGCGCCGCCGACGAAGGCGCGCGCCCCTGCCCCGCGCAGCACCACCGCGCGCAGCGCGGGCTCCGCCGCGAGTTCCGCGAACACGGCGACGAATTGCGCCATCAGCGCGCGGTTCAGCGTATTCAGTCGCGCCATATTGTCGATCGTGACATGGCCGATCAGGCCGCCGTCGCGCGCCTCGCGATGGAGGCGGATCTCAGCCAATGTCCACCCGCCCGTTGTCGATCACCACCACGTCGCGCTCCACCACCCGGGCGCGAAACGCCCCTGCCTCGGGCCAGATTTCGGTGCGGATCGTCTCGCCGGGAAACACCGG
>DAHXNW010000061.1 GCA_027365195.1 Acetobacteraceae bacterium | reverse complement strand
CACCTCCACCCCGCGCTCAACCGCCGGGCGGGCGGCGATCGCGTCGTGCCAGCGGCGCACCGCCGGATACTCGGCGAGGTCGATGCCGCGCCGCTCCGGGCTGCGCACCCAGGGGAAGGTCGCGATATCGGCGATGGAATAGTCTTCGCCGGCCAGATATTCGCTCTCCGACAGCCGCTTTTCCAGCACGCGATGCAGCCGTGCCACTTCGTTGGTATAGCGGGTGATGGCGTAGGGCAGCTTTTCCGGCGCATAGACGGCGAAATGGTTGTACTGGCCGAACATCGGCCCGACGCCGCCCATCTGAAACATCAGCCATTGCAGGCAGGTGTAGCGCTGCACCGGGTCGCTGGGCATCAGCCGGCCGGTTTTTTCGGCGAGATAGATCAGGATGGCACCCGATTCGAACAATGTGAACCGCCTGCCGCCCGGCCCGTCGGGGTCGATGATGGCAGGAATGCGGTGGTTCGGCGTGATCGCCAGGAACTCCGGCTTGAACTGATCGCCGGCGCCGATGTTGATCGGCACCACCTTATACGGCAAGCCGAGTTCCTCCAGCGCGATATGCACCTTGTGGCCGTTCGGGGTGGGCCAGGTCCAGACTTCGATCATGTGCGTTCCTTCTCTTTCGCGTCGTCTCATACCAACGGCCATAAAGAATGACCCTTGGTATTGTCTATGTTTCGCGAGCCGCCGCCGGCCAACCCGGCGCGCATACCAGCGGCCGTTGATCTCGGAAGAGTCGAGATCAACGGCCGCTGGTATCAGGCGACCAGCGGGGCGGCCATCGCGCTCGCGCGCGCCCAGGCGGCGGCCATGTCCTCGTCGAACAGATCGGCGAGATTCTTCATCATCGTGCCGCCGAGCTCCTCGGCATCGACGATGGTGACGGCGCGGCGGTAATAGCGCGTCACGTCATGGCCGATGCCGATCGCGGTGAGTTCGACCAGATCGCGCGCCTCGATCTCGCGGATCACTTCGCGCAGATGTTTTTCGAGATAATTGCCGGTGTTGACCGAAAGCGTGCTGTCATCCACCGGCGCGCCGTCGCTGATCACCATCAGGATGCGCCGGCGCTCGGGCCGCGCCATCAGCCGGCGATAGGCCCAGAGCAGCGCCTCGCCGTCGATGTTCTCCTTCAGCAGCCCCTCGCGCAGCATCAACCCCAGATTGCGCCGCGAGCGCCGCCAGGGCGCATCGGCCGCTTTATAGACGATGTGGCGCAGATCATTGAGCCGCCCCGGCGTGCGCGGCTTGCCCTCGGCGACCCAGCGCTCCCGACTGCTGCCGCCCTTCCAGGCGCGGGTGGTGAAGCCGAGGATTTCCACCTTCACCGCGCAGCGTTCCAGCGTGCGCGCGAGAATGTCGCCGCACATCGCCGCGACCGTGATCGGCCGGCCCCGCATGCTGCCGGAATTGTCGATCAGCAGGCTCACGACGGTATCGCGGAATTCACTCTCTCGCTCGCGCTTGTAGGAGAGCGATTGCAGCGGATTGACCACCACGCGGGCGAGGCGGCCGACGTCGAGCAGACCCTCCTCGAGGTCGAAATCCCACGCCCGCGTCTGCTGCGCCATCAGCCTGCGCTGCAAGCGGTTGGCGAGCTTGGCGACGACGCCCTGGAGGTGCTGCAACTGCTGGTCGAGCTGCTGGCGCAGGCGCGCGAGTTCGTCGGGGTCGCAGAGATCCTCGGCGGCGATCTCCTCGTCGAAGGCGCGGGTGAACGGGCGGTATTGCGCGGTGGCCTCCTCGGCGGCGCGGTCGCGCTGCGGCTGCGGGCCGCCGGGGCGGTCGTCGCCGTCGGCGGCGGCCTCCTCGCTCGTCTCGCCGCCTTCCTCCTCGGTCGCCGCGCCGTCCATCTGTTCGGGCGGCAGGCCGAGCAGACTGTCCTGATCGCTCTGGCTCTCGCCGCCGGCATCCTGCGCCGCCTCCTGCTGGCCGGATTGCTCGGCGCCGGCGGCCTCCTCCTCGCCGGTGTCCTCGGCCTGGGCCTCGGCCTCCGCCTCGGCCAGATCGAGGGCGGCGAGCAGCCGGCGGGCGGCGCCGGTGAAGGCCGCCTGATCGGCCTGCGCATGCGCCATTTCGGCGAGTGCCTGCTCGGCGCCCTCGCCGAGCGTGTCGCGCCAGAGATCGAGCACCCGGCGCGCCGCCTCGGGGGCCTGCTCGCCCGACATCCGCTCGCGCGCCAGCAGCGAGAGCGCCGCCGGCAGCGGCAACTGGTCGCGCCGGGTCATGCGGTCGAAGCCCTCGCTCTCGCATTGCTCGGCGAGGCGGGCCAGCAGATTGGCGGCAACGCCCGCCATGTGTCGCCCGCCGACCACCTCCACCCGCGTCTGCTCGAGCGCGTCATAGACATCCTTGGCGATGCGCGGGGAAGGGCTGCGGGCGGTGTGCAGCGCATCGTCGTGATGGCGCAAACGCAAGGCGACGCTGTCGGCGGCGCCGCGCAGCCGCGCCATCTCGGCGGGCGGCAGGGCACGCGTCGGCATCGGCAGGCGGGCGCGCTTGCCGGCGAGGCCGGTGGGGCCGGGCTGGAAGGAAACTTGTACTTCCGGCTCCTGCGCCATGGCGCGCAAGGTGCCGGCAGTTGCGCGCTTGAACGCCTCGGCGCGGCTGTTCGCGTCCCTGGCGCCGCTCATCGGCGGCCTCAGCCGGCCTTGCGCTGCAAGCCGCCGCTGGGCAGTTCGGCGTTGAAGCAGCGCTGATAGTATTCGGCGACGGTCGCACGCTCCGCCTCGTCGCATTTATTCAGAAAGGTCATGCGGAAGGCGAGGCCGAGATCGCCGAAGATGCGCTGATTCTCCGCCCAGGTGATGACGGTGCGCGGCGACATCACGGTGGAGATATCGCCGCTGATGAAGCCGGCGCGGGTGAGATCGGCCATCGCGACCATCGCCTCCACCTGCTTGCGCGCGGCGGCATCCTTCGGGTCGATCGCGAGCTTCGCCAGGATGATCGCGGTCTCCTGCGCATGCGGCAGATAGTTCAGCGTGGCGACGATGTTCCAGCGGTCCATCTGGCCCTGGTTGATCTGCTGCGTGCCATGATAGAGGCCGGTGGTATCGCCGAGACCGACGGTGTTGGCGGTGGAGAACAGGCGAAAGGCAGGGTGCGGGCGGATCACCCGGTTCTGATCGAGCAGCGTGAGGCGGCCCTCCACCTCCAGCACGCGCTGGATGACGAACATCACGTCCGGGCGCCCGGCATCGTATTCGTCGAACACCAGCGCGCAGGCGTGCTGCAGCGCCCAGGGCAGGATGCCCTCGCGGAATTCGGTGATCTGCTTGCCATCCTTCAGCACGATCGCATCCTTGCCGATGAGGTCGATGCGGCTGATGTGGCTGTCGAGATTGACGCGGATGCAGGGCCAGTTGAGGCGCGCCGCCACCTGCTCGATATGAGTGGATTTGCCGGTGCCGTGATAACCTTGGATCATCACCCGGCGGTTGTGCGCGAAGCCGGCGAGAATGGCGAGCGTGGTTTCGCGGTCGAACACATAGGCCGGATCCAGATCCGGCACATGCTCCGTGCGCAGCGAAAACGCCGGCACCTGCATATCGGTATCCAGCCCGAACAGCGCCCGCGCCGAGACGGTGGTATCCGGCTGGCCGATGGCCCCAGTGGGCGTTGAATTAGGGGCTGTTGTGGTCATCGAGTCCATCAGCGCGTGCTTCCTGTCCTGCTCGTGATCGCGTGTGCTGCGTGCCAGACTACTCCTGAGCGCCGGCAGGGCAAGCATGGTTCCCGCCTCATCCGGCGGCGGCGAGGTCGGGGGCGCTGGCGAGCCGGGCGCGTAGCCTGGCATAGGCGCTGTTGATGCGCTTGATGCGCTCCTCGGCCGCCGGGTCGCCGCCATTGGCGTCGGGGTGATGGCGCTTGGCGAGCGCCTTGTAGCGCGCCTTCAGCGCTTGCAGCGTGAGCGGCCAGCCGAGATCGAGGGTCGCCAGCGGCTCACGCAACTCGGGCGGGGCGAGTGGCGGCGGTGCGGCGTGGGCGCCGCGAACGCCGCCGGCGGCGAGCACGCGCAGCGGGTCGGCGAGCGATTCTTCGTCGACGAAGCCGCCGCCCAGCCGGCCGAGCGGCCAGGTCGGCCGCTGCCAGCCGGTGTCGGCGCGCAGGTGCAGCTCGATCTCGCCCGGGCTCATGCCCTTGTAGAAATCCCACGCCGCATTATAGGCGCGCACGTGCTCGAGGCAGAACCACCAGTAGGCGTTGAGCGAATGGCGCGATTTCGGCGCGCGGTATTCGCCGGCCACCAGACAGCCGTCATGGTCGCAGGGTTGCCCGGGTGCTGCCGGGTCGGGCGCATAAGCCCGGGGGCGCGGAGTGCGTCGGGTCATTGCCTGTTATGTGCGCCGACGGGCGGAATTGGCAACAGCCGCTTGCGCCAAAGCCGGCGCGGCGCGATATGGCATTCATGCAAAGCGAAATGCCATCGCGGGCCGACCGGCTCGCCGCCTGCCTCACCGCCGCCTTCGCGCCCGTGCTGCTGCGCATCACCGACGACAGCACCCGCCACGCCCGCCACGCCGCCATGCGCGAGGATGGGCCGAACGCGCGCCATCATGGCGCGGCGGCCGATGGCCAGACGCATTATTCCGTGTTGCTGGTCAGTGCCGCCTTTGCCGGTCAGAGCCGGCTCGCGCGCGCCCGCGCCGTGCATGCGGTGCTCGAAGCGGAATTCGCCGGCGGCATGCATGCGCTCGGCCTGACGCTGCGCGCGCCGGAGGAGGCTGCCTAAAACAAGGTTATCCATGAGCGATCCATCGTCTTCACGGGCTGGACGTGGCGACGAGAGCGGCGAGATCTTGGCCCTCGCTTCTCTGCGTGGCATTGCTGCGGTTTATGTCGTGCTCTACCATTTCAACCGATGGATTTTGCCCGACCGCCCGGTGCTGCCAGACTCGGTGTTCGGCTACGGCTTCGTCGCGGTGGACATATTTTTCGTGCTCAGCGGCTTCATCCTCGCCACGGTCTATTGGCCGATCGTGCCGCAGCAGGCCGCGATGTTCATGCTCAAGCGCATCTGTCGTCTCTACCCGCTGCATCTGAGCGTGTTGGCCGTGCTCGCTCTCGCCATCGGCCTCGCGCCATGGCTGCATGTGCCGCTGCACAGCGATCAATATCACGCATGGCGCGCCTTGCCGTTCGTCGCCCTGCTGGTGCAGCCGTTTTTTCCTGGCTTCGGCGGTTGGAACAATCCGGCCTGGTCGATCGGCGTCGAATTGCTGTGCTATCTCCTGCTGCCATTCGTCATGCCGGGCGTGCGGCAGACGTCGAAGACGTGGATCATCGGTGCGGGCCTCGTCCTGGCGGCGGCGCAGATCGCCCTGCTGAGCACGGCTGGCGATGTCGCGGCGGGGACGGACGCCGTGTTGCGCGGCATTTATGGATTCTATCTTGGCGTCATGCTGCGGGCGTGGATTTTTGGGCGGGCGCCGGTATCGGACCGGGGGCTGACGCTGTTGCAGAGCGGCGCGCTGCTCGTCGTCGTCGTCGGCCTCACGACCGGTCTGCCCGCGATCGTCCCGGCGGCGAGCGCGGTGCTGATCGCGGCACTCTCCGGCGATCGCGGCGCCATCGCTGCCGTGCTGCGTGCCCGGCCGCTGGTGTGGCTCGGCCATGTCTCGTTCTCGATCTACCTGTTGCACGATCCGATCGTGAAGACGGCGCGCAAACTGTTGCCGCTCGAACGTCTGCAAACGGTCTTGCACAGCCAGACGCTTATCGTCGGCTGGCTCTACAGCGCCGTTCTGCTGGCCGTGATCCTCGCGCTCTCGGCGCTCACCTACCGGCTGATCGAAAAGCCGGGCCGGCGGATTCCGCAGCGTTTCATCCGGCGTCGGGCAGCAGCGCCGCAACGGGAGGTTCCGGCAGGAGCCTGAGGGCGGCGATCAACTCGCCCGGCTGAGCGACGGCGGTGCCCATCCGGCTGCTCACCAGACCGCCGGCGAGGGCGGCGAGCTGTGCCGCGTCGCCGAGACCGACGCCCACCGCGAGGGCCGCCGCGAGCACCGCAACGACACTGTCGGCAAGCCCGGTGAAATCGGCGAACTCCTGCTGCAAAGGATGAAAATGCCGCAGCCCCTCACCGTCGAGCAGTGTCATCGCGGCGCCCTCGCGCAGCACTAGCACGGCGCCGAAGCCGTGCTGCTGGCGCAACCGGGCGGCGGCGATGGCGACCTCGGCATCGCTCTCCACCGGAAGACCGGTCTCACCGGCCAGCTCGGCGGCACTCGGCATGATCAGATCGGCGCCGGCGTAGCAGCGATAATCCACCCCGCGCGGATCGACGATCACCGGCCGGCCGATCTGGCGGGCCAGATTGACGAGCCTGCTCGCCACCGCCTCGGCCAGCACGCCCTTGCCGTAATCGGACAGCACGGTGACACTGGTCGCCGCCATCGCATCGCCGGCGATGCGCAGCAGGCGCTCGGCGAGCTTCGGGTGGATCGGCACGATCTCTTCCTGATCGGCGCGCAGCAGATGCTGCCCCTGTGCCACGTAGCGGGTTTTCAGCGTGGTCGCGCGGCCGCCCTGCACCAGCAGCCACGGCTCGACGCCCAGTTGCCCGCCGACCAGCCCGGTGAGGTCGGCGCCGCTCTGGTCGTCACCGACCACCGAGACGAAGGCGACGGCAGCCCCGAGGGCGGTGAGATTGCGCACCACATTGCCGGCGCCGCCGGGGAGGGCCACTTCGCGGTCCACGCTGAGCACCGGCACCGGGGCTTCCGGGCTGATGCGGCTGACCCGGCCGTAGAAATATCGGTCGAGCATCACATCACCCACCACCAGCACCGAAGCGCGGGCGAGCCGGCCGATCGCAATCTCCAGTTCGCCTGCCTCGCGGCGGTCCCCGGTCGCGAGCGGCGGCGTGGCGTTGCTGTCCATGGCATGGCGTAGCAGGGCGACAGCGGCTTTTCAACCTCATCTCCACCAGCGATCTGGACGCCAGCGCCGCTGCATCCTAATAAGGGAGATTGCGGGTATTTGCGCGAGAGGATCAGAGCAATGAAACGTCGCACCGGGCTGCTGCTTGGAGCTGCCTTCGTGGCCGGCGTGGCGGCGGCGCCAGTCGCCGGGCTGCTGCTGCATGGCATGGGATTCGGGCCTGGCCTCGGCATCACCGATGCCTTCGCGCAAAGCAGCGGGGCGGCCGAGACCTATCAGATGCTCAATCTCTTCGGCGACGTGTTCGAGCGCGTGCGCGCCGACTATGTCGAGCCGGTGAAGGATCGCGAGCTGGTGGAGAACGCGCTGAGCGGCATGCTCTCCGGCCTCGATCCGCATAGCGCCTATATGAACCCGAAATCCTATGCCGACATGCAGGTGCAGACGCGCGGCGAATTCGGCGGCCTCGGCATCGAGGTGACGGAGGATGGCGGGCTGATCAAGGTGATCAGCCCGATCGACGGCACGCCGGCCGCACGGGCCGGGATCAAGGCGGGCGATCTGATCCTCGCCCTCGACGGCAAGAGCGTCGAGGGCATCACGCTGAACGACGCTGTCGACAAGATGCGCGGGCCGCCGAACAGCAAGATCACCCTCACCATCAAGCGCGACGGGGTGAGCAAGCCGCTCGACGTGAGCATGCTGCGCGAGGTGATCCATATCCAGGTGGTGCGCTCGCATATCGAGGGCGACGTCGGCTACATCCGGCTGACGCAGTTCAACGAGGAGTCCGACTCCAGCATTCGCGCCGCGATCGAGCAGTTGAAACAGCAATCCGGCGGCCATCTGAAGGGCTATATCCTCGATCTGCGCAACAATCCGGGCGGCCTGCTCGACCAGGCGATCGCTGTGTCGAACGATTTTCTCAATCAGGGCGAGATCGTCTCCACCCGCGCGCGCCATCCGGAAGACAGCCAGCGCTGGTACGCCAAATCGGGCGGCGATCTGATCGGCCGGCTGCCGCTGGTGGTGCTGATCAACAACGGCTCCGCCTCGGCGAGCGAGATCGTCTCCGGCGCCTTGCAGGACGATCGGCGCGCCGTGCTGCTCGGCACCCGCAGCTTCGGCAAAGGCTCCGTGCAGACGGTCATCCCGCTGCCCGGCAACGGCGCGATCCGGCTGACCACGGCGCGGTATTACACGCCTTCGGGCCGCTCGATCCAGGGTCTCGGCATCACGCCGGATGTCGAGGTGCATGAGAGCCGCGAGGCGCCGCCGCATTTCCTGCCCGAGCGTGAGTCCGACTTGCAGCACACCATCACCAATTCCGGCGGCACCACGCCGAGTGCGCCGCCGCGCGCCGATCTGCCGCCGATGGCGAAGGCGATTCCGGCCAAGCCGCCGGCCGACTGGCCTGCCTTCGATCCCGCCAAGCCTTCCACCGATTTCCAGTTGCAGCAGGGGGTGCATCTGGTCGATGCGCTGGCGACCATGAAGCGGGCCGCCGCCAACTGACGGACCACGCCTGATGCGCCTGCCGCTGCGACGCACGCCACGCGCCCGCTGGTCGCCGCCGGTGCGCGGGCTCGCAGGGTTTTGGGCAGTGGTGGCCGTGGTGCTTCTCGTGGGCGGCTCGGTGCTGCAATGGCTCGGCCCCCCCCGGCATGAGCCTGCGGCGGCGACAATTGCGCAACTGCCGCAGGCCACGAAACCCCATGCGCCGACGCCAAAGCCGGCGCTCCCGGCCTCGGTCGCGGCGCAGGCCGTGCCGGCAGCACCCCCCGGCACCATCGCGCCGCCTGCCACGGCGCTGCTCGAAGCGGTGCCGGACGATCCGCTCACCGTGCTGCCGCGCATCGCGCCGGATGGCATGAGTCCGATGCGCGCCTATGCCGCCGCCTTCGATCCGCATGATCATCGGCCGCGCATTGCCCTGCTGCTCGCAGGCATCGGCCTCTCGACGGTGGATAGCGAAGATGCGGCGAGCCAGTTGCCAGGCGCCGTCAGCTTCGCCGTCTCGCCCTATGCCGCGCATCCCGAGGCCGTGCTGCAGGCGGCGCGCGCGCATGGGCATGAATATCTGCTCTCCATCCCGATGGAGCCGCAGGGGTTTCCGCTCGACGAGGAAGGCCCGCAGGCGCTGCTCACCGGCGCGCCGGCGGAGCAGAATGCCCGCCGGCTCGACTGGGCGCTGTCGCGTTTCGCGGGCTACGCCGGCGCCACCGGCGCGCTCGACGGGCTGCGCGGGGAGCGCTTCGCGGCGGTCTCCGCCCTGCTCGGCGGGGTGGAGCGCGATCTGGCGGCGCGCGGCCTGTTCTACATCGACCCGCGCCCCGGCGCCGGAGCGCCGACCCAGGTGGCCGGGCGCGATGTCGATCTGGTGATCGACCAGCCGGCGGTTGGCCATGAGATCGAGGCCAAACTCGCCCAGCTCGAACGGATCGCGCACGACCGTGGCGCCGCCCTCGGCCTCGCCGGCATGCCGACGCCGGTTGTGATCGACCGGCTGGCCGCCTGGGCGCACACCCTCGATGCGCGCGGCTTCGTGCTGGCGCCGGTGAGCGCCCTGGTGCGGCCGCCGCCGAGCATCGTCTCGTCGCAGGCAGCCCCGTGAGCGATCTGCCCTATCGCAGCGGCGTGGGGGCCGTGCTGTTCGACCGGTACGGCCGCGTGCTGATCGCCCGCCGCATTCCGCCCGCCGGCGCGGCGCCCGATGCCGCGCTGTGGCAATTGCCGCAAGGTGGCATCGATGCCGGCGAGACGCCGCGTGAAGCGGTGCTGCGCGAACTCGCGGAAGAAATCGGCACGGCGCGGGCGGAGATCATCGGCGAGCATCCGGACTGGCTGCAGTACGATCTACCAGCGGCGCTGATCGGGCGCGCCCTCGGCGGACGCTATCGGGGGCAGCGGCAGCGCTGGTTCGCGCTACGCTTTCGCGGCGAGGATGCCGAAATCCGCCTCGATGCCGACCCGCATCCGGAATTCGACGCATGGCGCTGGGCGGCGCTCGCGACACTGCCGGCGCTCGCCGTCGGCTTCCGCCAACCGGTCTATGCCGCGCTCGCCGCCGGCTTTGCCCGCTTTGCCGTACCGGACAACGGGTGAGGGCGATGAGACCGATAAAAACCGGCGCGCTGCTGCTGGCACTGCTCTGGCTTGCCGGCTGCGGCTATAACGATTCGAAAGTGGCGCATCGGGCGCAGCATGAACTGCTGGGGATGTCGGCGGAGGATTTGCAGACCTGCCTTGGCCTGCCCGACCGGCGCTTGCAAATCACGCCGAGCACCGAGTTGCTCACCTATATCGCCGCCTCCAACACCGCCGGCGGCGCCAATGCGCCGATCCCGATCTTCGGTGGCGTCTATTACGCTGGCGGCGGCTATTGCCACGCCACCTTCAAGCTGGTGAACGGGGCGGTGACGGAGGTGCGCTTTGCCGGCGACGACAACGAACTGATCGGCACCGACGGCTTCTGCGCCCCGATCGTCGCGGAATGCCTCAAACACCCCGAACACTACGCCCCGGTGCGCCCACCGACTTTGGCGGCGACGAAGGAGTGAACCTGCGCGTGCGGCCTATGCCGGGCGCACCAGCATCGGGCCGAAGGCGCGGCCGCCGAGCAGATGCAGGTGGAAATGCGGCACTTCCTGTCCGCCATCGCCGCCCATGTTGGCGAGGATGCGATAGCCCGGCGCTTCCAATTCCAACTGCCGCGTGATGGTGCCGACGGCGCGGAAGAAGCCCACGATCTCGGCGTCGCTCGCCTGGGCGGAAAAATCGGCGAAGGAGACATAGGCGCCCTTCGGGATCACCAGCACATGGACCGGCGCCTGCGGGCTGAT
>DAHXNW010000348.1 GCA_027365195.1 Acetobacteraceae bacterium | reverse complement strand
GGTGAAATGCAGCCCGGCGGTGGGGGCGGCGACGGCGCCGTCGCGAGCGGCGAAAATGGTCTGGTAATCCGCCGCATCCTCGGCCGACGGCCCCTCCGGCCGGGCGATATAGGGCGGCAGGGCAAGGGCGCCGGCCTCGCGTAGTGCCGCCTCGAAGGCGGCGCCCACATGGTTGAAGCGCAGGGTGACGCCACCATCCTCGGCGCGGGTGAGGATATCGGCGGTGAAATCCTCCGCGCCATCGATGCGCAGCGTATCGCCCGGATGCAGCCGGCGCGCGTTGCGCGCGAGTGCGTGCCAGGTGCCATCTTCCAGCGGCCGGTCGAGCGTGAGGCCGATGCGCGCCTGGCCACGCCGGGCGCTGAGTTGCGCCGGGATCACCCGCGTATCGTTGACGACCATCACGTCGCCCGGTGACAGCAAGCCGGGCAGATCGTGCAGCCGCAAATCCTCGGGCGCGGCCTCACTCACCCGTAGCAGCCGCGCCGCATCGCGCGGCCGCGCCGGGTGCTGCGCGATCAGTCCGCGCGGCAGGTCGAAATCGAAGGCGGCGAGGTCCAAAGGCGTTCAGCCTGGGAGGTAGGAGGAGACCTCGATCAGATTGCCGTCCGGATCGCGGCAATAGACCGATTCCATCGGGCCGAGCGCGCCGATTTTCTCCTCCGGCCCGCGTTCGATGGCGACCCCGCAGCCGCGTAGATGCGCCTCCACCTCGCCCGGCCCGACGGCGGCGATGAAGCAGAGATCGGCGGTACCGGGCAGGGCCACCTTGGCGCGTGGCGAGAATTCCCGCCCCTGCTGATGCAGATTGAGCTTCTGCCCGCCGAATTTCAGCGCCGTGCGATGATCCTCGCCGAACGCCTCGCGCTCCATGCCGAGCACGCGCTGATACCAGGAGGCGGTGGTCTCCAGATCGGCGCAGGTGAGCACCAGATGGTCGAGCCGATCGACGGTGAATCGCATCAGACCAGACCGGCGAAGAAATCGCCGCCCTTGTCGTCGATCACGATGAAGGCGGGGAAATTCTCCACCTCGATGCGCCAGACCGCCTCCATGCCAAGCTCGGGATATTCGAGCACCTCGACGCGGCGGATCGCATCCTGCGCCAGGCTCGCGCCGACGCCGCCGATGCTGCCGAGATAGAAGCCGCCATGGGTCTTGCACGCCTCGCGCACCGCCGGTGAGCGGTTGCCCTTCGCCAGCATCACCAGCGAGCCACCGGCCTGCTGGAATTCCGCCACATAGCTGTCCATCCGCCCGGCGGTGGTCGGGCCGAAGCTGCCGGTGGCCATGCCGGTGGGGGTTTTCGCCGGACCAGCGTAATAGACCGGATGGTTCTTGAAATAATCCGGCAGCCCCTCGCCGGCATCCAGCCGCGCCTTCAGCTTGGCATGCGCGATGTCGCGCGCGACCACCATGGTGCCGGTGAGGGCGAGGCGGGTTTTGATCGGATGACGCGAAAGCTCGGCGCGGATCGCCGCCATCGGCTGGTTGAGATCGATCGCGACCACCTCGCCGCCGAGGCTCTCGTCGGTCACCTCGGGCAGGTATTTCGCCGGATCGGTCTCCAGTTGTTCGAGGAACACCCCCTCGGGCGTGATCTTGGCGAGGATCTGCCGATCCGCGCTGCAGGAGACGCCGATCCCCACCGGCAGGCTCGCGCCATGCCGGGGCAGGCGGATCACACGCACGTCATGGCAGAAATACTTGCCGCCGAACTGCGCGCCGATGCCGACCGTGCGGGTGAGGTCGAGCACCTGGCGCTCCATCTCGAGGTCGCGGAACGCATGGCCGGCCTTGCTGCCGCTGGTCGGCAGCGTATCGAGCCAGCGGGTGGAGGCGAGCTTGACGGTTTTCAGCGTCATCTCGGCGCTGGTACCACCGATCACGATGGCGAGGTGATAGGGCGGGCAAGCCGAGGTGCCGAGCGTCTTGATCTTGGTCTCGAGATAGGCGAGCAGCTTGGCCGGTTCCAGAATGGCGCGGGTTTCCTGAAACAGGAAGGATTTATTCGCCGAACCGCCGCCCTTGGCGATGAACTGGAAATGGAATTCGTCGGCATGGTGATCGCCGGGGGCTGCCAGGATGTCGAACTGCACCGGCAGATTGTTGCCGGTATTGACCTCCTCGAACATGCCGAGCGGCGCCATTTGCGAATAGCGCAGATTGGTCTCGGTATAGGTGCGGTGCACGCCATAGGCGAGCGCCTCCTCCTCGTCGCCCTCCACCCAGACGCGCTGGCCCTTTTTGGCAAATACGATGGCGGTGCCGGTATCCTGGCACATCGGCAGTACGCCGGCGGCCGAGATGCTGGCGTTCTTCAGGAATTCGAGCGCCACGAAGCGGTCGTTCGAGGAGGCTTCCGGGTCGTCGAGAATCGCGCGCAACTGCGCGAGATGGCCGGGACGCAGCAGATGCGACACCTCGTGGAACGCCTGGAACGCCAGTTCGCTCAACGCCTCCGGCGCGATGCGCAGCACGCTGCGGCCGTCGCAGTGCAACTGGCTCACCCCCGCGATGGCGAGTTTTTTCCACGGCGTCTGGCTCTCGCCGAGCGGGAACATCGGGCTGTAGAGAAAACCGCTGGGGCGCGGCATCGGTGCATTCATCGGCGCTACTCCTGCTCGGGGGCGGCATCCTTCGCCGGCCCGCGTCGGCGGAAGGCATCGAGACTGACCACCTGCGGCTCCGCTGCGGGCGGCTCGGCGGCCGGCGTGGCTGTCGCATCGGCGGCAGGTTCCGGCTCGGGCAACAGCGCATCGCCGGGGGCGGCCTGGAACGAGGTATTGAACCGCATGCCGTAATTCACCTCCGGGTCGGCGAAGGCGGTGATCGCCGCGAGCGGGATGGTGAGCAGCGATGGCACGCCGCCGAAGGAGAGGCCGACGCTGAACTGCGCCGTCGCCTCGTCGACCGAGAGATCCCAGAACTGATGCTGCAGCACGATGGTCATCTCACGCGGATATTGCGCCCGCAGCCGTGGCGGCACGATCACGCCATGCGCATCGGTGCGGAAGCTGATGTAGAAATGATGGCCGCCGGGCAGCCCCTCGCGCAGCACATGCTGCAACGCGCGCAGCACCACATGGCGCAGCGCCTCCTCGGTCCATGCTTCATAGGGCAGCAGGCTCGCCGGCCGCTGGTCCTGATCGTCCGCCATAGTGATCCTCTGCGATCCCGGCACCATGCATAGCGCTTAGGGCGCCGGGAGGCAAAAGTAGGGAGTGGATTACTGCCGAGGCGCCTGCCAGCCCTTGTACTGGGCGACGTTATCACGCGTGATCAGCTTCGGATCGAGCAGCACCACGCGCTCCGCCGGTTTCTCGCCGGCGAGGATCTGCGCACCGAGCGCGGTCGCGCGCACCGCGATTTCGTACGGATCCTGCGAGGCGGAGGCGATGATGAGCGAGCCGGGTGCCTTTAGCGCCGCCTCGATGTCCGGCGCGCCATCGACCGAAGTGATCACGAGATTGCGCCGGTTGAGCTGCTTGGCGGCCAGCTCGGCGCCGATCGCCGAGGGATCGTTGATCGCGAACACGCCATCGACCGAGGCGAAGCGCGTCAGCAGCCCCTGCATCACCGCGAAGCCGCCATCGCGCGAGCCTTTCGCGTCCTGGTTGTCGGACAGCAGCTTGATCGCCGGATATTTCGCCAGCACCTGCTTGCAGCCGCTCACCCGGTCGAGCACGGCGGAGACCGGCGGCCCATTGACGATCACCACATTGCCACGGCCGTGCAGATGATCGGCGAGATATTGGCAGGAGATTTGCCCGGCCTTGATGTTGTTGGTCATCACCGTCACATCGGCACCCCGGGCGGCGACATCGAAGGCGGCGACGACGGCGCCGGAGGCTTGCGCCCGCTTCACCGCCGGCATGATCGCCACCTGATCGACGGCGTTGAGCAGGATCAGCTTGTCACCGGCGGCGATGAAATTATCGATCTCGGTCGCCTGCTTGTTGAGGTCGTAATCGGCCGAAACCGC
>DAHXNW010000347.1 GCA_027365195.1 Acetobacteraceae bacterium | reverse complement strand
TTTTTCGCCGATGGCGGTCTATACCGAAGTTTCCGACGAGGCGCTGGCGGCGTTTCTGGCTGAGTATGACATTGGCGGGCTGGTCGCCTTTCGCGGCATTGCCGAGGGGGTGGAGAACAGCAACTACGCGCTGCGCACCGGGGCGGGCGATTTCATTCTCACTTTGTATGAAAAGCGGGTCGATCCGGCGGAGTTGCCGTGGTTTCTCGGGCTGATGCAGCATCTCGCCGGGCGGGGCATCACTTGTCCGCGTCCGGTGCCGGGGCGGGATGGCGTGGCGCTGCGGCGGCTGTGCGCGCGCCATGCGGCGATCACCGAATTCCTCCCCGGCGTCTGGCCGCGCCGGGTGCGCGTGGCGCATTGCGGGCCGGTCGGCGGCGCGTTGGCCGCCCTGCATCGGGCCGGCGCGGATTATGCGCCCACCCGCCCCAACACCCTCGGGCCCGCGGCCTGGGCGGCGCTGCTCGCCCAATCGCGCGAAGGAGCGGCGGCGCTTTGGCCAGGGTTGCCGGATGAGTTGGACGCCGCATTGGCCGGCATCCTCGCCGGCTGGCCACGGGCGCTGCCGGTCGGCCATATCCATGCCGATCTGTTCCCCGACAATGTTTTTTTCCTCGACGGCCGGCTGTCTGGCTTGATCGATTTCTATTTTGCGGCGACCGATCTGCTCGCCTACGATATCGCGGTGTGCCTGAATGCCTGGTGTTTCGAGACCGATTTCAGCTTCAACGTCACCCGCGCCCGCGCGCTGCTCGCCGGCTATCAGGCGGTGCGTCCGCTGGCGCCGGAGGAATGCGCGGCGCTACCGGTGCTGTGCCAGGGGGCGGCGATGCGGTTTCTGCTCACCCGGCTGTTCGACTGGCTGCACACGCCCGCCGATGCGCTGGTGACGCGCAAGGATCCGATGGATTACCTGCGCCGGCTGCGCTTTCATCTCACCGCCGAGGGGCCGCACGCCTATGGACTCTGACGATGTGGTGGAGATCTGGACCGATGGCGGCTGCAAGCCGAATCCGGGGGCCGGCGGCTGGGCGGCGATCCTGCGCTTTCGCGACCGGACGCGCGAACTCAGCGGCGCCGAGGCGGTGACCACCAACAATCGCATGGAACTCACGGCGGCGGCGGCGGCGCTGGAGGCGCTGAGCCGGCCGTGCCGCGTGCTGCTGCATACCGACAGCGAATATCTGCGCAACGGCGTCACCCGCTGGGTGAGCGGCTGGGTGCGCCGGAACTGGCGCAACGCGAGCGGCGATCCGGTGGCCAACATGGACCTCTGGCGGCGCGTGCTGGACGCCGCGAAGCCACATGCGATCGAGTGGGTCTGGGTGCGCGGCCACGCCGGCGATGCGATGAACGAACGCGCCGACAAGCTGGCGACCGAGGCGCGCGAGCGGCTCCTCGCGTAAACCGGCGCTTTGTGGTTGAAAGCGATATGCGCAGCGACCCTCTCCCCCTGATCGGCGTCACCCTCGATGCCGAAACCTCCGGCGGTTATTCGGCCTTTCCGTGGTATGCGCTGCGGGCGAATTATGCCGGCGCGATCGCGGCCGCCGGTGGCGTGCCGGTGGCGCTGGCGCACGATAGGGCGCTGGTCGAACCCTATCTCGCGCGGCTTGATGCGCTGGTGATCACCGGCGGCGCTTTCGATATCGATCCGGCGCTCTACGGCGCGGCGGCGCGGCACCCGAGCGTGGTGCTGAAGGCCGCGCGCACCGATTTCGAGCTGGCGCTGCTGCGCGGGGCCCTTGCGCGCGACCTGCCGGTGCTCGGCATCTGCGGTGGCGAGCAATTGCTGGCGGTGGCGCTCGGCGGCACGCTGATCCAGGATATCGCCACCGAACAGCCGGGGGCGCTGGCGCATGAGCAGCCCAACCCGCGCGATCAGCCGGGCCATGCGGTCGAGATCGTCGCCGGCACACGGCTCGCCGGCCTCGTGGGCGCGGCACGCATGCAGGTGAATTCCTCGCATCATCAGGCGGTGCGCGCGGCCGGCCCCGGCGTGGTGGTGAACGCGCGCGCGCCGGATGGCGTGATCGAGGGCATCGAAGATCCCGCCCGGCGCTTCTGCCTCGGCGTGCAGTGGCATCCGGAATTCGCGATCGACCCTGGCGATGCGCGGATTTTCACCGGCCTCGTCGCGGCCTGCCGGCGATGAGCGAGCAGGTGGGCGAAGCCGGCCCGCGCGGCGAGCGTATTGCGAAATTCCTCGCCCGCGCCGGCATCGCGAGCCGGCGCGACGCCGAGCGCATGCTCGCCGAGGGGCGCGTGCGCTGCAACAATCAGGCAGTGACCCATCCGGCCACCTTCGTGACAGCGGGCGACATCGTGCAGGTCGATGGCACGGTGGTCCGCGACGCCGAGCGGACGCGGCTGTGGCGCTATCACAAGCCGGAGGGGCTGCTCACCACGCATCGCGATCCGCAGGGCCGGCCGACGGTATTCGAGAAGCTGCCCGCCGGCCTGCCGCGCGTGGTCAGCATCGGCCGGCTCGATCTGAACAGCGAGGGGCTGTTGCTGCTGACCAACGACGGCGCGCTGGCCCGCCAGTTGGAACGGCCAGAGACTGGCTGGCTACGCCGCTATCGGGTGCGGGTGCATGGCATGGTGGACGCGGCGGCGCTCGCCGCCCTGGCGCGCGGGGTGAGCGTCGAGGGGGTGCGCTATGGCCCGATCGAGGCGGCGCTGGACAGCGCCAAGGGCAGCAACGCCTGGCTCAGCGTCGGGCTGCGCGAGGGGCGCAATCGGGAGGTGCGGCGGGTGATGCAGCACCTCGGCCTGCAAGTCACTCGGCTGATCCGCATCGCCTACGGGCCGTTCCAGCTCGGCGTGCTGGCACGCGGCGAGGTGGACGAGGTGCTGGCCAAGGTGTTGCGCGAGCAACTGCCCAAGCCGGGACGGGCCGCGCCGGGAAAGCCCTGAACCGATGCGCATCATCGCCGGCGCCTGGCGCGGGCGCGTGCTGCGGGCGCCAACGGGGCAAACCACGCGGCCGACCGCCGAGCGGGCGCGGCAGGCTTTATTCGATATGCTGCTGCATGCGTCCTGGGGTGGTCGCACGCTGCTTGAAGGCGCCGACGTGCTGGACGGTTTCGCCGGCACCGGCGCGCTCGGGCTGGAGGCGCTCTCGCGCGGCGCGGCGCGGGCGTGGTTCATCGAGCGCGATGCGCCGGCACTCGCCGCCCTGCGCGCCAACATCGCCGCCTGCCGGGCCGAGGGGCGCGCGCGGGTGCTGGCGGGCGATGTCCTGAAGCCACCCGCCGGGTCGCCTTGCGCGCTGGTGTTTCTGGATCCGCCCTATGACGCCGGCCTGCTGGCACCGGCCATCGCCGCCCTGCGCGCCGCCGGTTGGCTGGCGCCGGGAGCACTCCTGCTGGCGGAGATCGCGCGCACGGCGGAGGTCAGTGTGGCAACCGGGGAGATCCTGGCCGAGCGCACCCACGGCGCCGCCCGGCTGGTGGTGTGGCGCGAAGGGTGATGCGTCGGAGACATTTTTATCAACCGAGCTTGGTGATCGCCCATTTCACCTGCTGTGGCCCATCGGCGCGGCCGGCGAGCACCAGTTGCTCGCTGCGGCGCGGTTCGCCGCCGCCGAGATAGATGCTCTCTTCCACGCTCATCGCCGCGCCATCGGCGCGCAGCCGCCACAGGCTGCCGCCCGGCAGGCGCAGCAGGATTGCCTCGCCGTCCTGCTGCGGGCTGGCCGAGACGCTGGGGTGCAGATGAAAGCGAACGGTGAAGGCGAGCGGGTTCGCCGCCTCCACCAGATCCTCGCCGCGCACGTCCTCGCCACTCTCGGAGAGGTAGAGCCGGCGACGATGGACGGCGCCGAACGGCTGGCGCCAGCCGTCGTGGCTCGCCTCCAGCCAATAGGCGCCGTTCGCCTCCTGGCGCTGCAACTCGATTTTCTGCGGCCGCCGGCCGAGCCCCTCGGGGCGCAGTTCGGAGGAGCTGACATCGGCGATCACCAGGGTGGAATGCGCGGCCGTGGCCCGGATGGCGTCGCGCCAGGCGGGCGAGGCGCCGCTCGCCGTGGCGCCGCAGTTCACCACCAGCCGTTCCCGCCCGACGGAGAATTCGAACGAGAGCGTGCCGGCATGCGCCTCGCCATCGCGCCCCGGCGCCGGGGGCACGCCGCAATCCACCACCACCACGCTGCGCCCGGCCTGTAGCCGCTCGAAGCCGCCCTGCGCGAGG
>DAHXNW010000157.1 GCA_027365195.1 Acetobacteraceae bacterium | reverse complement strand
CTCGCTTGCCGCCCCGGCGTCTTCGGTCTAGAAGCGCGGCTTCCGCAAAACTCGTGAGTGCGCATCATGAAGCAACAGGCGAACCTGATCCGTGCCGGCCAGGTGATCGAGCACGACGGTCGCCGCTGGACGATCCTGAAGCAGCAGATCATCACCCCCGGCAAGGGCGGCGCCTTCATCCAGGTGGAGATGCGCGATCTGAAGACCGGCAACAAGACCAACGAGCGCTGGCGCACCGCCGATACTGTCGAGCGGCTGATGACCGAGGAAAAGGACTACACCTATTCCTACACCGACGGCGACAATATCGTGCTGATGGACCCCGAGACCTTCGAGCAGGCGATGCTGCCGGTGGGCTTGCTCGGCGACGCGGCGCCCTTCCTGCAGGACAACATGGCAGTGGTGGTCGATCTGGTGGAAGGCGATCCGGTGGCGATCCATCTGCCGCCCTCGGTCACGCTCGAGATCGTCGAGGCCGATCCGGTGGTGAAGGGACAGACCGCGACATCGAGCTACAAGCCGGCGCGGCTGTCGAACGGGGTGAAAACCATGGTGCCGCCGTTCATCGAGGTGGGCGAGCGCATCGTCGTGCGCACCGAGGACGCGAGCTACGTCGAACGCGCCAAGGGCTGAGGCCGCGCCATGGCCATGCGCCTCTCGCCGCATCTGACGATCATGGCGAACGCCGCGCAAAAGGCGGCGAAGCGGCTGCTACGCGATTTCAACGAGGTGGAACAGCTTCAGGTCAGCATCAAGGGGCCGGGCGATTTCGTGAGCCAGGCCGATCTCCGCTCGGAAGCCACATTGCGCCAGGAGCTGGAGCGGGCGCGGCCGGGCTACGCATTCCTGATGGAGGAATCGGGCGCGCATGGCTCGGCCAACTGGTCCTGGCGCTGGGTGATCGACCCGCTCGACGGCACGTCGAACTTCCTGCACGGCATTCCGCATTGGGCGATCAGCATCGCGCTGGAAAAACGCCTGCCCGATGGCGGCTCGGAGGTGCAGTGCGGGCTGGTCTACGCGCCGAGCGTCGATGAGATGTTCTGGGCCGAGAAAGGCACCGGCGCCTTCGTCAACGAGCGCCGGCTGCGGGTTTCGGCGCGGCGCGAGTGGCATGAGGCGATGCTGGCGACCGGCATTCCCTTCGCCGCCGTGCCGCCGCCCCGCCGCCTCGCCTTCGCCCGCACGCTCGGCGGGCTGATGCCGCAGGTCGCCGGCATCCGCCGCTTCGGCGCGGCGGCGCTCGATCTCGCCTGGGTCGCCGCCGGGCGCTACGAGGGGTTCTGGGAGCTTGGCCTGCATCCGTGGGATATCACCGCCGGCGTGCTGCTGGTGCGCGAGGCGGGCGGCTTCGCCACCGGCGCGCTGGCCGACGATCCGCGCGAGAGCGGCGAGGTCGTGGCGGCGAATGCGCATCTGCACGCGCGGCTGCGCGCCCTGGTGGCCGAGGGGATGACGGCGGCCGCCCCTGCCGCGGGTTAGACCGCCGCGATGCCTGCGCGCCGCCGCATCCTTGCCCTGCTGCTGATCTTCGCCGGCCCGGCCTACGCGCAGGTCACGATCAATCCCGAGGCGTTGCAGCCGGCGCCCGCCGCCCCCGTCGCGAAGCCGAAGCCGAAACCGGCGGTGAAACACCCGGCTCCGGCGAAGAAGTCCGTCACCACGGCACCGGCCGCCGAACCACCGCCGGCGGTGCGTCTGGCGCCTGCCGAGCCGCTGGTGGTGCCGGCGGCGCCGCCGCTGCCGGCGCTGCTCGCGCCGCTCAATCCGCCGCCGCCGCCGCACCCGAGCGCACCGCCGCCGGTGCCGCCGGTTACCGCCGATGCGGTGGGCGATGCGCTGCCGATCAAGGATGGGCTGCGCACCACCTTCGGCGCCGACAGCGCCGCGCTCAATCCGCGCACCGATGCCGCCCTGCGCAAGCTCGGCCACGATGCCGCGGGCAGCCCCGATACCATCTTCGATGTCGCCGCCTACGCCGCCGGCGTGCCGGACGATCCCTCCACGGCACGCCGCCTCGCGCTCGATCGCGCGCTCAGCGTGCGTGCGGTCTTGATCTCGCAAGGCATTCCATCCACACGTATCTATGTGCGTGCGCTGGGCGCGCGCGCCGGCGACGGACCGGCCGATCGGGTCGATGTCACCCTCAGCAACGTCCCGCAATCGACGCCGCCGAAAGCCTCGCCGACCCCGCCACCGTGACGCGTCGCCAGCAGGAGCGCAGACCGCATGACCCGGCCGACCGTGTATCTGTTGCGCATGCTGATCTTCCTGGCCCTGGTGCTCGCCGTTGCGGCGCTGCTGTCCGGCTTCCTGGCCACCGCCTTTACCAATAACCCGGCACTCAACGGGCTGATCCTCGCCATTCTGCTCGGCGGCATCGGCTGGAATCTGCGGCAGGTGCAGCGTCTCGGCCCGGAGGTCGCCTGGGCGGCGGCGTTCCAGCGCAACCGCAGCCGGCTGCCCGAGCAGCCGGCGCCGAAGCTGCTGGCGCCGATGGCGAGCATGCTGGCCAGCCGCGCCGCCGGCCGTGAAGGCAAGAGCCGCGACGGGCGCGAAAGCCTGATGCTCTCGGCGCCGGCGCTGCGCAGCCTGCTCGATTCGATCTCGAGCCGCCTCGACGAAAGCCGCGAATTGTCGCGCTACATGACCGGGCTGCTGATTTTCCTCGGCCTGCTCGGCACCTTCTGGGGCCTGCTGCGCACGGTGAGCGCGGTGGGCGACGTGATCGGCGGCATGAGTGTCGGCTCGGGCGATATCAACGCATTGTTCGAGCAGCTCAAATCCGGCCTGCAGCAGCCGCTGCACGGCATGGGCACGGCGTTTTCCGCCTCGATGTTCGGCCTCGCCGGCTCACTGGTGCTCGGCTTTCTCGATCTCACCGCAGGGCAGGCGCAGAACCGCTTCTTCAATGAGCTGGAGGACTGGCTCGCCGGCTTCACCCGCCTCTCCTCCGGCATCCTCGGCGCCGAGAGCGAGGGGTCGATCCCGCTCTATGTGCAGGCGCTGCTGGAGCAGACGGCGGAGAACATGGAGAATCTCCAGCGCATCCTGGCGCGCGGCGAGGATGATCGCGGCCAGGCGACGCAGGCGGTGATCGGGCTGACCGAGCGGCTGGCAACGCTGAGCGACACCATGCGAGCGAGCCAGCAGTTGATGCTGCGCGTCGCGGAATCGCAGATGTCGCTCGCCCCGGCGCTGCAACGCCTCTCCGACCGGCGATCGGAGGAGGCCGGCGACGACGTGGCACGGGCGCATCTGCGCAGCATCGACCTCGGCCTGCAACGCATGCTCACCGAACTCGAGCAGGGCCGCGCGCAGAGCACCGCCGATCTGCGCAACGATATCCGCATCCTCACCCGCACCATCGCCGCGCTGGCGGACGAACAGCCGAGGTAGCGCCATGTCCGCCCGCCTGCGCCGACGCGGCAATCAGGAAAGCCTCAATCCCTGGCCCGGCTATGTGGATGCGCTGTCCACGCTGCTGATGGTCATCATCTTCGTGCTGTTGGTGTTCGTGCTGGCGCAGGCGTTCCTCTCGGTGGCGCTCTCCGGGCGCAACCAGGCGCTCGACCGGCTGAACCGGCAGGTGAGCGAACTCTCCGACATGCTCTCGCTGGAACGCGGCCACAGCGCCGATCTGCGCGGCGCGCTGGCGCAGGTGAACAGCGAACTACGCAGCGCCGCGGCGGCGCGCGAAGCGCTGGCGCAGCAGCTCAACACGGTGCGCGGCGCGGCCGAGCAGGCAGCGGCCGCGCGCGATGCGGCAGTGGCGGCGCGTGACAAACTCGCCGCCGAACTGGCCGATGCAAGGGCGCAGGCCGAGGCGCAGGCGAGCCGCACCCAGCAACTGCAAAGCCAGCTCACCGATGCGGCGAAATCAGGCGCCGCCGCGAGCACCGCGATGACCCTGCAACTCGCCGCCGCCCAGCAGGCGCTGGCGGACGCCCGTGCGCAATTGGCGCAGATGCGGACCCAGATGGCGGCCCTCGACCAGACGGTGCACGCCGACAAGGCGACGATCGAGGCACGGCTGTCGGATCTGGCGCGGTTGAGCCAGCAGGTGCAGGCGCTGAGCGCGCTGCGCGATCAACTGGAACGTCAGGCGCAGGACGCCGCCGTGCGGGCCACGAGCGAGGCCGAACGCCGGGCTGCGGTGGCGGCACAGCTCGCCGATGAGCAAAAGCTCGCCGATTCCGCCAAGGCGCAGATGGCGCTGCTGTCGCAACAGGTGGGGCAATTGCGCGCGCAGTTGCAGCAGGTGAGCGCCGCCCTCGGCCTCGCGCAGCAGGCGGGGGCGCAGAAGGATCAGCAGATCACCGATCTCGGCCAGCGGCTGAACACCGCCCTTGCCGCCAAGGTGGAGGAATTGCAGCGCTATCGCAGCGAGTTCTTCGGCCGGCTGCGCGCCGTGCTGGCCGGGCAGCCTGGGGTGCAGATCGTCGGCGACCGCTTCGTGTTCCAGAGCGAGGTGCTCTTCCCGGTCGGCAGTGCCGACCTCACGGAATCCGGCCAGGCGCAGATCCTCGCCCTGGCCACCACGCTCCAGCAGATCGTGAAGGATATTCCGCCCGATATTCACTGGATTCTGCGCGTCGATGGCCATGCCGACAAGCAGAAGATCAACGGTGGCGCGTTCGCCTCGAACTGGGAACTCTCCGCCCAGCGTGCGATCAACGTGGTGAAGCTGCTGACCCAGGACGGCATTCCGGCCGATCATCTGGCGGCGACGGCGTTCGGTGACAATCAGCCGCTGGCCAATGGCGACACTCCGGCCGATTACGCGCGCAATCGGCGTATCGAACTGCGGCTGACCGAGCGGTAGAGCGTGATATGTTCAAGTTTAGTCTGCACCGGCCCGCACCCCCCCCCGGCCCCCCACGACATTATACTGAATGGGTGGCGGGGTGGGGGTGCGGGCCGGTGCAGGCTAAAGCTATCATGCTCTAAAAGTTTTCCCATGCATATGTTGCAGTGCAGCATATCCCAAACAGCACTCCATATCATAGCGCAGGTTATTATCTATCGTCCTGTCGAACCCATCCACCGCAACCCATCGCGGGCACGGTGGCAGCAAGGAGACTGACGATGAGAAAGATGCTTCTGACCACCCTGGCGATCGCGAGCCTGGCTGCCGGCGGGATGGCCGTCCATAACGGGGCGCGGCACGCTGGCATCGTGACGGCGAACAACCTCGGCACGCAGTATAATCAGGGTAGCACGCAGCAGAGCCAGACGGCCTCGGCGAGCCGGGGCGAGGTGCGGGACCAGCAACTGGCCAATAACCTCTATCCGGCCTACAACCACGAG
>DAHXNW010000322.1 GCA_027365195.1 Acetobacteraceae bacterium | reverse complement strand
CCAGCAGGTGGCGATCAGGCGGTGATCAGCGCCGGGGTTTCCCCGCGCGCGATGCGTCCCGCATGCAGCGCCAGCACTGGGTCTTCCGGGTGTGCTGCATGCAAGCGCAAGAGCGCAGCCGGCTCGCCGCGCCGCAGACCGTCGAACGCCGCCGCATAGGCGTCGAGCCACGCGGGCGGCGTGGCCAGCGGCTCGAACACCTCGATCGGCTGGCTTTTACCGCGCAGCAGCAGCGCGCCGATCGGCCGGCAGACGATCTCCATCGCCCCCGCGCGCGCCGAGGCGGAGACGCAGATGCGTGTGCCCAGCGCCTTGTTCGCCGCCTCCAGCCGCGCGGCGGTGTTGATCGCATCGCCATGCGCCGTATAGTCGAAGCGCCGTGCGCCGCCGAAATTGCCCACCACGGCCGGCCCGGTGTTCACGCCGATGCGCGTCACCCCGAAGCCGATGCCCTCGGCGCGGCGCGCGGCGGCGAATGCCTGGCCGAATTCATCCATCCGCAAGGCGCAGCGCACCGCCCGCGCGGCGTGATCCGGCTGATCGAGCGGGGCGTTGAACATCACGTGCACCGCATCGCCGACGATCTTGTCGAGCGTGCCGCCGGCGGCGAAGGCGATGTCGCATAGCCCGTCGAGATAGGCGTTCAGCAGCCCGACCAGCGCCGGCGCGCCGAAACTCTCGGTGAGCCGGGTGAAGCCCTCCAGATCGGTGAACAGAAAGCTCATTTCGCGCAACTCGCCGCCCAGCCGCAGCCGTTCCGGATCGCGCGCCAGCTCGGCGACCAGCGCCGGGGAGAGGTAATGCGCAAACGCGGTGCGCAGCTTACGCCCGTCGCGCTCGGCCAGCAGATAGCGCAGCAGGCTCGCGAGCATCCAGGCGGCCAGCACGGCGAGCAGGATGAAGCTGGGGTCGAGCAGCAGCCCGTGGCGGAAGCCGAACCACGCGGCGGCCAAGACGAGGCCCGCGCCCACGCCGGCAACCAGGCCGGCGGCGCGCTGGCCGGCGAAGGCGGCGAGCAGCGAGACCATCGCGGCCAGAGCGACGGCGAGCAGGATCTCCGCCCCATCGGCCCAGGCTGGCCGGCGCAGGAAATCGCCGCTCAGGATCTGTTCGAGCGCGCCGGCATGGATGTTCACCCCCGGCTCGAAGGCGTTCAGCGCGGTCTGGCGTAGATCGACGAGGCCGACGGCGCTGGCGCCGATCAGCACGATATGCCCGGCGATCTCCGGCGCCACGGTCGCCTGCTGCGCCGCATCGAGCAGCCGCCAGACCGGCAGCATGCGGCGCGGCTCCGGCGGCGTCGGGTGCAGCCACAGCCCGCCGTCGGCGGCGAGCGGGATGACGCTGCCACCGAGCCGCAGGGTGAGACTGCCGCGATCACCGCGCAGCGCGATGGTATCCTGCCCGAGGGCGACGCGCAGCGCCTCCAGCGCCAGGGAGGGCACCGGCTGCGCGGCGAAGCCGAGCACCAGCGGCAGGCGGCGCACGCTCTGATCCCGCCCGCCAAGGATGCTGAAGCTGCCATTGCCGGCGGCCGCCTGTTCGAGTTTGGCCAGATCGACGACGGCGCCCTGGAACTGCGGCACCTGCGCCAGCGGGTCGGTGCCGAGCAGGGCGAAGCCGGCCTTGATCGCCGGTTGCCGTCCGTTCGCCGCCGCCAGCAGGCCGAAGCCCGTCACCACCCGGCCACGGGCGAGGACGCGCGCCAGATCGTCGTCGTAATCGGGCAAAGCGCCCGCGGCCGGCAGGGCGAGATGGTCGTGCTGCGCCCAGGCGGCGGCGAGGG
>DAHXNW010000318.1 GCA_027365195.1 Acetobacteraceae bacterium | reverse complement strand
CCGTTGCGGAAGCTCTCGCGCGGGATCAGCTCGTCACGCCGCAGCAGCGCTTCGGCGTGATTGATCTCGATCATCAGATTGCCATACTCGGTGCGCTTGACCACGCCGTTGATGATCTCGCCGACGCGGCCCTTGAATTCGTCGTATTGGCGCTTGCGCTCGTATTCGCGCACCCGCTGCACGATCACCTGTTTCGCCGTCTGCGCCGCGATGCGGCCGAAATCGATCGGCGGCAGCGGATCGACCAGATGCTCGCCGAGCTGGATCTCGGGCTTGAACTTGCGCGCGATATGCAGCGGGATCTGGGTTTCCTCGTTCTCCACCACCTCCACCGCTTCGGTCCAGCGCGAGAGGCGCACATCACCGCTCTTGCGGTCGATGGTGGCGCGGATGTCCTTCTCGTGGCCATATTTGGCGCGGCCGGCTTTCTGGATCGCCTGCTCCATCGCCTCCAGCACTTCCTCGCGCTCGATTGCTTTCTCCCGCGCGACGGCATCGGCCACCAGCAGGAGTTCCGGACGGGCAATGGCGGTGTCCATGGGTCAGCCTCTCAATGAGTATGCGGGGGAGCCGCCGTGGCGGCGATCAGCGCATCGGTCAGCACGAGCTTGGCGTGGCGGATATCGTGCAGCGGCAGCGCCACCTCGCTGCCATCGTCGAGCCGGAGCCGGGCGGATGCGTCATCGGCGCCGAGCACCACGCCGCTGAAGCGCTTGCGGCCATTGAGCGGCGCGATGGTCTCGGCGCGCGCCAGGTGGCCGGCGAAGCGGTTCCAGTCCTTCACCCTGGTGAGCGGGCGGTCGATGCCGGCGGAGCTCACCTCCAGCGTCCAGGTGCCGGGCAGCGGATCGGCCACATCGAGCACTGCGCCGATGGCGTGGCTGATCGCCTCGCAATCCTCCACCGCGATCAGCGCGCCATCCGCGCGATCGGCCATCACCTGCACCGTCGGGCGATGCTGCGCGCCGCTGATGGCGATGCGGACCAGTTCATAGCCCATGTCCTGCAATGGCGGCGCGATCAGCGCCGCCAAGCGCGCTTCCAATCCGCTCAGACGAGGTTGGTCCTGCTGCACGATCCCTTACCCGGAATTTGGCTCATTCTGCCGCAATGGCCAAGCAGGAAAAGGCGGCCGGTGAAGGCCACCCCCCGAACGGCCACGGAGAATGAATATCCCTTCTTTAATCCCGCGCGGTCCGGGTTGCAAGTCTCTCTTCGCCGGCCGTCGCCGGGGTTGTGTGCGCGATCGCGGTCAGCGACTGCCCGGTTTTCGCGCACATCCCTGCCGTGGGTAGCAGGGGGGCGGGCCGGTGCAGGCTCGACTTGAACGCATCATGCTCTAAAACCACTCAGGCCGGCGATGTCAGATCGGCCGGCACAGGGGGAGAGAGCCAGGGCATGGCAGACGCCGTTCTCGCCGATCATCCGAGCCGCGTCGGCGTGAATGCCGGCGCCCGGCTCGACCGGCTGCCGCCATCGGCGTTTCATCGCCGCATCACGCTGCTGATCGGCACCGGCATGTTCATCGATGCGTGCGACATCTACCTCGCGCCCGGCGTGCTGGGTGCGCTGGTCAAATCCGGCTGGTCGGACGTTGCGACCAATGCGCTGTTTCTCTCGGCAACCTTTGCCGGCATGCTGATCGGAACCTTGTCCAGCGGGTTCGTCGGCGATCGTTTCGGCAGGCGTTTTTCGTATCAGATCAATTTGCTGATCTTCGGCATCGCATCGCTGCTCGGTGCCTTCGCCCCCAGCATGCGGGTGCTGATCGGGCTGCGCTTCGTCATGGGCATCGGCCTTGGGGCGGAGATCGTGGTCGGCTATGCGAGTCTCAGCGAGTTCATCCCGCGCGCGGTGCGTGGGCGATACACGGCGGTGCTCTCGGCATTGACCAATCTCGCCGTGGTGGTGGCCGGTTTCGGCGGCGCGCTGATCATCCCGACGATCGGCTGGCGCTATATGTTTGCAATCGTCGGCATGGCGGCGGGCGTCGTCTGGTTCCTGCGCAAGAGCATGCCGGAATCGCCGCGATGGCTCGAAAGTCGCGGCCGATTGGCGGAGGCCGAGGCGGCATTACGCGCGATCGAAGACGAGGTCGCGGCGGGCGGCGCCTTGCCGCCGGTGCAACCGGCGCCGCTGCCGAACGCTGCCCGGTTCGGCGATCTGTTCGGCCCCGGTCTGCGCGGCCGGCTGTTCCTCGGTGCCATCATCAGCGCCGTCGGCAGTCTCTCTATCTACGGGTTCCTCTCCTGGGTGCCGACGTTTCTCATCAAGGAAGGGATCACGCTCGCGACCTCGCTCTGGTTCGCCGCCGTCATGGGCCTCGGTGCTCCGCTGGGTGCGCTACTCGGTGCCCTGGTGGCGGACCGGTTCGGCCGGCCGCGCGTCATCTGCGCTTTCACCCTGGCGGAGGCCGCGTTCGGCGCCGCCTATCCGTTCGTCGGCTCCGGGGCGGAGGTGATGGTCGTCGGTTTCGGCCTCTCGCTCTGTACCTTTGCGCTGGTGGCGATTTCTTATGCGCTCTATATTCCCGAGTTGTTCCCGACCGCCCTGCGCCTGCGCGGCACCGCCCTGGTGGGCGGCGTCGGCCGGCTCACGGGGATGAGCGTGCAATTCGCCGTGGCATCGATATTCACCGTCTTCGGCGTCACCGGCGTCGCCACCGGTCTCGTCTGCATGCTGCTGGTGCAGGCCGCCGCCGTGCTGTTGCTCGGGCCGAACACGAGCGATCGCTCGCTCGAGGAGATCGCCGCCGGCATCGCGTATCGTGCATCTCCGAGGAGTGAAGGAGACAGATGATGCAGCCTGCAACCCGGCTTCGTGCTTTGCTGGCCGAACCCGCGATGCTGGGAGCACCCGGCGTCTATGACGGCATCACCGCCCGGCTCGTGGAACGCGGCGGGTTTTCCGCCGCCTACATGACCGGCGCCGGCACCAGCCTCGCTCATGGCTATCCCGATCTCGGTCTGCTGACGCTGAAGGAGATGGCGGAGAATGCCGCCGTCATCACGCGCACCATCGACCTCCCGCTGATCGCCGATGCGGATACCGGCTATGGCAACGAATTGAACGTCACCCGCACCGTGCGCGAATATGAGCGCGCCGGGGTTGCCGGGCTGCATCTGGAAGATCAGGTTTCGCCCAAGCGCTGCGGCCATCTCGCAGGCAAGGAGGTGGTCGGGCGGGAGGAGTTCCTGGCCAAGATCCGTGCCGCCGCCGCCGCCCGGCGCGACCCCGATTTCGTGCTGATCGCGCGCACCGACAGCCGCGCCGTGCTCGGCTTCGAGGAGGCGATCTGGCGCGCCAACGCCGCCCTCGAGGCCGGCGCCGACATGGCGTTCGTCGAAGCGATTCCCGATCTCGCGGAACTCGCCTCCGTGCCGCGCCGGGTGCGCGGCGCATGCCTGCTCAATGTCGTCCAAGGCGGCAAGACGCCGGAGGTCAGTCTGTCGGATGCCGAAGCCATGGGCTATAGGCTCGCGATCATGCCGAGCCTGCTGCTCAGCACGATCATGCAGACGATCGAGGCCACTTTGCGGGAGGTGCAGGAGACGCATCGAACCCCCTCGGCGGTAGGCAAACTCAGCGTCGCCGATCGCTTCCGCCG
>DAHXNW010000317.1 GCA_027365195.1 Acetobacteraceae bacterium | reverse complement strand
TCCGGCCCGGCGGTGGATTTCCTGCTCGAACGCCGCCAGGCGCTCACCCGGCACTTCGCCGCCGGCGCCGATGCGGCACTCTGGCCGAACGACGAGAGCTTCACCGCGACGGAATTGGCGCTCGGCGGCTTTGCCTGTGGCGATCTGAACGACCCGCCGCCGGCGGTCTATCACCCCGACAGCTATCGCTTCGGCTTCCCGATCGCCCGCTCCCGGCTCGACCGGAAGGGAGCGCCCCGGGTGTATCATCCGGTGATGGGCGGCCGCCAACTCGCCTATCGCCGCCTGCGTCTGCTCGCGCGCGGGCTTCGCCATCCCGGCACGATGGTCAACCGGGTGCAGCCGGTGTTGCACGAAACGAACGAAGGATTGGAAAATGATTGCGATCAGCGGTAGTATCCCGATTGGGTAATTCGCCGATGCCTTGGAGGACGTGAGATGCGCGCGACCGCGGTCCGGAGAGGCGGGAGGCTGCGACCGGCTGCGCTTCTGGCGCCGATTCTGCTGCTCGGCCTGGCGCTCTCCGGCTGCCAAGCGCCACCGCCGCCGCACCGGTCGGTCAGCACCCATGTCTCGCGCCCCACCGCGCAGGCCAACCCCAACGTTGCCGCGTCTCCAGAAGCCAAACCAGCGCCCACGACGGCCTCGGCCACGGTGCTTACCGCCTGGTCGTTCAGCACGGTGGGTGAGGCCTGCGAGGCGACGGCAGCCGGGTCGCTCGCCTCGGTGCTGATCGAGGTGCCGGATGCGCGGCATCTGACGCTGACCATCGCACAGCCCTCCACGACGCCGCCCACCGCTCCGGCACGGCGCATGCACGGCCGTCGGCCGGATGTCTTCGTCGCCTTCAGCGGCAAGGCCGGCAGTTGGCGCCTGCCGGGGAAACGCGAGGGGCGGCAAAGCGTTACGCTGGACTTGCCATTGAACGACCGGGCGGTGAGCGATATTCTCGCGATGCTGGATGGCGGGCAGATCGAGATCGACGGCACGGGAACCCCATGGCCCATCCTGCATCTGCCGGTCGCCGGCGAGGCCGGCCGCCGCTGGTTCGAATGTCCGCGCCGCCGGCTGCTTGGCTAGTGGGGCGGAGGAGGCCGGCGCGGAGCGCCGACGGCTGGCGTTAACCGGATTTTAACCCTCGGGAGGTCGAGACTTGTCGCTTCACGCGTTTGACCGCGAGCGAGGCAGAATGATGAGCGAGACATACCCGCCGGCGCGGCGCGGACCGTCGCCCTTGATCCGCGCCCTGCGGTTCGGCTTCGGTCTGCTCGTCTTTCTCGTCGTCTGCACCGCGGTCTGGATCGGTGTCGAACTGCTGATCGCGCGCAAACAGGCGACCGGCAATCTGCTCGACGCGGCAGCGGCCGCCGAAGCCAATCTCGCCGATACGCTGGGCCGCGTGATGCCGGTGCTGGATGGTTTCTCGCCCGCCGATGTCGCCGATAGCGACCCGCTCGCGGTCACTGCCCGGCTGCTGCGGCAGGAGGCGCGGCTGGCGCCGGCCGACGGGCTGTTCCTGTTCGACGCCGCCGGGCATTTCATCGCCGGTTCCAGCCCGCTGCCTGAACAGGGCGGCGACGTCTCGGCGCAACCCTGGTTCCGCGCCGCCATCGGCCAGCCCTCCGACAGTGGGGGCGCACAACCGGCCTTCGCCGCCGAGGCGCGCGATCCGCTCGGCGAGAGCGTGGGGGTGGTGGTCTATCGCCGCCTTGGCACGCCGCCGGTCGGGCTGGTCGGCAGCTTCCTCAGCCCGGCCGCGCTACGCGGCATCCTCCGCCCCGCGCTGCTCTCCCCCGCCGCCACGCTGGAGGTGAGCGAGGCGGGCGGGAGCGCGCCGCTGCTGCGCGATCCGCCGACAGCCCCGGAGAGCGATCTCGCGCTGTCGATCGAGGGCGCCTGGCTGCGCAGCCTCCTCGACCGCCTCGGGGTCACGACGGTGGTTGCGGTGGAGCAGGATATCGCGCCGACCGGCACCGCACCCATCCGGTGGCGCGCGTCACGCGATTATCTGAGCGGCTTGTCGGCAACCGACCACGCCGCCATCCTGCGCCGAGGCGGCATCGCCGCCGGCGCGGCAGGGGCGCTGCTGCTGCTGTTCCTGCTGCTGCTGCGCCCGCTGCGCCGGCCGGCACCGGTCGTCGTGTCGGAACCGGGCCTGGGCGGCGAACTCGTCGAGCCACCGGCCGATTTCAATGCCTCGTGGTTCTGGGAGATCGACGCCAAGGGCCGGCTGGTGGGGGTTGCCGGCAATGCGCCGGAGGCGCTGATCCAGGCGGCGGGCGACGATTTCATCACCGCCTGCGGCGGCGAGCCGGAGTCCGACCCGGACTGGGGCGCCTTTCGCACCGCGCTACGGCTCGGCGAGCCGATCCAGGATCTCCCGCTCGTCTTCCGCTTTGCCAATACAACGGCAGAGACGGCGGTGAATTTTCGCCTGAGCGGCCGGCCGGTGGCGGCGACCGGCGGCCTCTGGGGCGTCGCGCATCCGCCGCTGAACGAACCGGAGGATGACGCCCTGCCTGCCCCATCCCGCCGCGGTGCCCTCTCGCTGGCGCGCAAATCGGGCGGCATGGCGGCGTAGAGCGCGAAAGCTTTAGTCTGCACCGCGCGCGGCCTATAGGGCAAGCAACGCGAGGACCAGAATATTGCAGGCGCAGGCCCGCCGGTAGAGACCAAGGGCGGCGCGCAGGTCGGCGGCATTCGCCTCGGCGCGGCCGTCACCCATCCAGCCATCGTCGACCATCACCCCGCCGTAGCGCCGTGGCCCGGCCAGACGCAGGCCGAGCGCACCGGCCATCGCCGCTTCCGGCCAGCCGGCATTCGGCGAGCGGTGCCGCCCGGCGTCGCGCCACACCGCCCGCGCCGCCGGGCCGCCGGCGCGCCCGGCCGCGAGCAGGAGCCACAGCGCCGCCAGCCGCGAGGCCGGCAGATTGACCAGATCGTCGAGCCTCGCCGCCGCCCAGCCGAATGCGGCATGGCGCGGCGTGCGATGGCCGATCATGCTGTCGGCGGTGTTGATCGCCTTGTAGAGCAGAATGCCGGGCAGGCCGAGCAGCGCGCACCAGAATGCCGGCGCCACCACGCCATCGGAGAAATTTTCCGCCAGGCTCTCGATCGCCGCCCGCGCGACGGCCGCGGCATCGAGGCTCTGCGGATCGCGCCCGACGATGCGCGCAACCGCCGCCCGCCCGGCCGGCAACCCTCCCGACTCGAGCGCCTCGGCCACCGCGCCCACATGCGAGGCCAGGCTGCGCTGCGCCGGCAGCGTGGCGATCAGCAGCATCAACAGCAGCCGCCCGGTCCTCGGCGCGTCGGCCAGCAGCCAGGATTGCACGGCAAAACCCGGCACACCGACGGCGAGCAGCACGCACGAGAGCGCCAGCACCCCGGCGCCGCGCCGCCACGCCGCCGGCCAGGACGGCCGGTTCAGCCGACGGTCGAGGCCGCCGATCAGCGCGCCGATCCAGACCACCGGATGGCCGAGAGCGCGAAACAGCATGGACGGATAGCCAACGGCCGCCTCGATCAGCAGCGCGCCGCATGCCAGAACGGGATGCCATAATAGGGTCATGACCGCCGCGGCGCGTAGCACGCCGACTGCGCAAGCGACAGCGGCGGGTTGATTGTGTGTGCGCCGCAGCACCGGCGACGACCAGCCGATTGACGGCGGGAGGCAGCAGACCGTATAAGCCGGCCGCGATCGCCTTTCTGTCCAGCACATGTCCCATGCCCCAACGGGCGATCAGCAGTCCCGGAGAGTCGAGTGAAGCGCACGTATCAACCGTCGAAGCTGGTCCGCAAGCGCCGGCATGGATTCCGCGCCCGCATGGCGACCGTCGGCGGCCGACGCGTGGTGGCCGCCCGCCGCGCCAAAGGCCGCCATCGCCTGTCCGCCTGACGCGGACGCATGCCATGCATGGCAAGCCGCTGCGGCTGAAGCGCCGGGCCGAGTTCCTGCGCGTCGCCGCCAATGGCAAGCGTGCCGCGATGCCGGGGCTGGTGTTGCAGGCACTGCCACGGCCCGATGACGGGCCGCCCCGGATCGGCTTCACCTGCACCCGCAAGCTCGGCAACGCGGTGGCACGCAACCGCATCCGCCGCCGGCTGAAGGAAGCTGCCCGCCATGCGTTCGGCGCCGCACCCGAGATGCTAAATCCGGGCGCCGTCGATCTCGTGCTGATCGGCCGCGCCGCCGGACGCACCCGCCCATTCGCCGCGCTCTGCGCCGATCTGCGCCGGGCCTTGGCGAAAACGGGGGTTGCATGAGCCTCCCGGCGCGCGGCCTGTGTCTGCTGGTGCGGCTCTATCAGCTCACCGTGCGGCCGTTGATCGGCAGCCATTGCCGCTATCACCCGAGTTGTAGCCACTATGCCGTCGAGGCGCTCGGCGCGCATGGGGCATGGCGCGGCGCGATGCTGACCGGGCAGCGGGTGCTGCGCTGCAACCCGTGGACACCGGGCGGCTATGACCCGGTGCCCCCCTGCAACTGCGCCAAATTCCGGACCGCGCGCTGATGGACCAGAAACGCCTGTTCGTCGCGATCGCCCTCTCGCTGGCGATTCTGCTCGGCTTCCAGACCCTCTACAAGCGATTCGCGCCACCACCGCCGATGCCA
>DAHXNW010000297.1 GCA_027365195.1 Acetobacteraceae bacterium | reverse complement strand
CGATCCGATCGGCGCCGCCGTGCGATTGCTGCGCGCCGATGCCGGCTTCCTCGCCCCGGACGCGACATTCCTGCCCGGCTATGCCGCCGGTCTGGGCGAGGCCGGCGAGCGTGCCGCGACGATGGCGAGCGAAGCACACTGCGGCCCCGCCCTCGCGGCGATCGTGGACCTCGCCGGCGCCCTGGCGCAGCCCGCCACGCCGGCGCTGCATGCGCGCATCGCCGCGTTGTGGGAGAGCCTCGCCGATACGCCGGTGGTGGTGAGTTTTGGCCGCACGACAGCGGATGCGCGGCTTACGGCGCAGCGGGTGCTGAGCAACGGCCTGCGCGATTTCCAGCGTGCCTATGCGCCGCTGGCGCAAGCGCCGTTCGGCTCGCCGGGCCTGCTGCATGGCGCGGCACGGTTGAGCGAGGCCGAGGGCGGCGCCTATTGCGGCGCCATCGCCGCCAGCATTCCCACGCCGGCGCGACTGCTGCCGGCCTTGATGCAGGCCGCCGGCACGGTGGACGGGCGGCGCGATCCGGCGGTTTATGAACAATCGCTCGAACGGCTGGCCGTGCTGCTCGGGCAGGGCCTGCCTTTGGAGTTTCTGTGCCTGCTGATCGCGCAACTGCTGGAGCAGCATTTGTTTCGCGCCGCGCTGGTGCTCATCGATGTCGCCCTCGGGCGCGGCGCGGCGGCCG
The DNA here is from genome assembly GCA_027365195.1 of Acetobacteraceae bacterium. GTDB lineage: Bacteria > Pseudomonadota > Alphaproteobacteria > Acetobacterales > Acetobacteraceae > DAHXNW01. The sequence goes on along the minus strand of DAHXNW010000297.1, from coordinate 1,947 downwards.
AGGCGATCCTGCCGCCCGCAGTGCAGGCGCTCGGCGGCGCCGGTCTGGCGGAGGCGGCGGTGGCCGTGCAGCGGCGGCTGGCGGTGGGGGAGGATAGCGCGGCGCTGCTCGAACTCGGCATCCGCGAGAAGATCGTTGGCGCCTTCGCCGCCGCCACCGAGGCGTTCCAACGCGTTCTGGCGCTCGACCCGGCGCATAGCGAAGCGCGCCAGGAGTTGCTCGCCGTCGCCTGCGAAATCGCCACACCGGCGGAGGTGGCGGCACGCTGGCCCGGCGATGCGTCGGCGCAGGCGATGCTACGTGCCGGGCTGCGCTACCGGCTGCACCTGGAACCCTGGCGCTTCGCCGAGGCGACGCTGCCACTCGCCGGCAGCCGGCTGCACGAATTGGCGCCGGAGGCCGCGCCGGGGATGGCGCCCACGCGCGCGGCAACCGGCGAGGAGCGCCTCGACATCGTGCAACTCGGCTGGGAGCGACGGCAGACGCAGCATGGCGAGGTGCCGCTGCTGCGCGGGGTGGAAGCGGTGCGGGTGCGCTGCGTGAGCGCGGCCCCGCTCGGTGCCATGCGGCTACGCATTGACGGGCGCACGCTATGCCGGCTGCCCGCCGCGGCGCCGGGCGCGGGCCGCGAGGTGGTGTTCAACGCCTGGATCGACACCGCCGGCCTGACGCCCGGATTCCATGAGCTGGAATGCTATGTGGAGGCAATTGCCAACGACGACTTGGAATGCCTGATAGCCCATTGTGCTGTTTTCGTTGGCAACGACACTGGCCCCAAGCATTTGGCGGCTTTGCGTGGGGCAAAAGTCGTCAGCGTGCATATGGCTCGCATGCATTGGGCGGAATGGGGCCAGGAAGGCCACGGCTGCATCGTCAGCCGGCGGGTGCCCTGCGCCGGCTGCGGCATCGAAGAGGCCAGCGCCTGCGGGCAGGACATGGCCTGTCTGACGCATATCCGCCCGCACGAAGTCTGCGAGGCGGTGCTCGGGCTGCTGGCGTCATGAGGGATCTCGTCGATCACCTCGGCGTCATCCGCGCGCTGATCATTCGTGACATGATGGTGCGGTTCGGGCGCAGCCATCTCGGCTTCATCTGGACCGTGCTGGAGCCGATGATCCTGACCGCCGGGGTAATGCTGGTGTGGTCGCTGATCCATGGCGCCACCCTGCATGGCGTGAGCGTGATCGCCTTCGTGCTGACCGCCTATATGCCGCTCACCGTATGGCGGCATCTCACCAATCCGGCGATCCGCATCCTGCGCAACAACGGTGGCATGCTCTATCATTTTCCGGTCGTGCCGGCGGACATCATTCTCGGCCGGCTGGCGCTCGAATACCTCTCCACCACGGCGGCCCTCGCGGTGGTGTTTTTCGTCATCGCGAGCGTCGGTCTGGTGAAACCGCCGGCCGAGCCGGGGCTGATGCTGCTCGCCTGGGCGATGACCGGATGGTTCTATGCCGGTCAGGGCATGATCATCGCAGCCCTCACCGAATACTGGGAGCCGGCGGAGCGCTTCATTCCGCCACTGAACTATCTCGCCCTGCCGCTCTCGGGCGTTTTCTTCATGGTGGACTGGCTGCCGAGTTATGCGCAGAAATTATTGCTGCTCAATCCCGCCGTGCATTGCTTCGAGATGTTCCGCGCCGGGCTGTTCGGCGAGTCGGTGGCGACGTATTACGATGGCTATTATCTCGCCGCATGGTCGCTCGGGCTTTCAATCGTCGGCATGGCCGCCATTTATCGGGTGCGCGACCACATCCAAATTCAATAACGGATCATTCGAGCCGGCTGCCGGCGCCGTGTTCGCTCAGCCCCGAGGCGATCAACCAGAGCACCAGCGCGCCGATCAGGTTGAAGCCAAACACCGTCAGCACCATCGCCCAGCGATGCGGCATCATCGCCTTGTCCGGCAGGTCCGGGCGCACCACGGTCTCCAGAAACAATTGC
>DAHXNW010000296.1 GCA_027365195.1 Acetobacteraceae bacterium | reverse complement strand
CCCGTGATTCGCGAATCGTTGCCCTGCGCCGCCGTGCCGGCGGCGGTGCCGTAGAGCACCGAGAGCGCCCCGCTGGTGGCGGAAAGGCCGGTGGAAACCGTAATGCCACCGAGCGTCGTGGCGGTCGCGTCGGGGAGGGTGTAGGTCGAGCCGGAGCCGGTGCCGCACGGCGCGCTCGCCACCACTACAGTATAAAGAGTACCGGCCTCGACGCAGTTGCCCGCCGTCCAGGTGCCGCTCACCCCGGCGATCGGGTTTCCGCCGATCGTCGCGCCGGTGAGCGCCACGCCGTTGAACGCCGCGTTGGCGAGGGCCGTGGCGATCTCGGCCGAGGTGATCGCGCCGGTCAGCCCCACAACGCTCTGCACCGGCGCCCCGGCGGCTCCGATGTAGCCCTGCCCGCGCACCCAGGCGCTATCGACGGCCAGATTGCTGTCGTCGGACAGCGCGGGCGTCGCGATTTGCGGCGACGGCAGGCTTTGCGCCCGCGCGCCGGAGGCGCAAAGGAGCAGGCCGAGCAGGGCGCGGGAAAGGAGCTTACTCAAGACGCATCGCCTCCCAAGGTAGCCGCGCCAGGCGCCGCGCCCAGCCGAGCCCGAAGCTGCGCCACGTGGGCAGCAATGCGGTGCTGTCGATGCGCCGGGCGAGCACCTCGGCGCAGAGCACCCAAACGATCGGCACCGCATTCGCCGCCTTCAGCGTCTCAGGGCCAAAAATGCCGTCTTCCGTAACCCCGAGCGCTTCCTGAAGCCAACGGACGGCACGCGGCACGCCGGCATTCACCGCCGCATCGAACATCAGCATGGCGAGCGGCGCGGCCAGATGGTCGCCCTGCACCGGCGTCCAGTAATCCTGCTCGTAGAGCGCCTGCGCCTGCGACAGCGTGAGCGCCTCGATGTCCAGATTTGGATAGGAGGCCGCCGAGATACCATATTTAGTGCCGAGCAGCCGGCCGACCTGCACGGCGCCGCCGGTCCAGTTGCCGGGGTCGGCCGGGTTGGCGGTAAAGCCGCCTTCGGCGCCGATCACCACGGCGAAGCAGGCGAGAAACAGCTTACTCATGCGGCGGCCTCCACGGTGAGCCGCTGAAGTGCTGCGGCGTAGCGCTGGATCGGATGCGCGCGGAACGGGTCCGCATCGGGCGAGCCGATGCGCGTGAGCGTTGTAAGGTGGTGGTAGCCCCACGGCACGGTCGGCACCGGATCGTTGCCGTCGCGATATTGGCGCGTCGGGAACGGCGGCGGACGCAGCGGCGCCCAGCCGAGCAGCGCGCGCGGCGCTCCGAACGTCACCACGCCGGCCGGCATACGCCCCTCCGCGTGGAGCAGCAGCGCGGTCAGCACAGCCATCGCGCCGCCGAGGGAGTGCCCGGTGATATAGAGCGCGCCACGCGCCGGCATCGCGCGCACGGCCTCCGCGATCCCGGGCCAGAGCACGTCGGTGGCGCGCAGAAACCCGGCATCGCACCAGCCGAGCACCTTGTCGCGCGCCGGCCACGCCGAAAGATCGGCATAGAAATCCGCCGGCGTCTGCACCGAACCGCGAAATGCGATGTAGAGATCGCCCCCCCACGGCGTGACGGTCGCGCGCATGCCGCCGCGCTCGATGGCGGCGACGTCCGGCGTCTCGCGATAGGCGTCCTGGCACATCCGCGCGAGCGCGTAATCGAGCCGGAGGATTTCCACGAAATGGCTCACAGCCGCCGCTCCTCGCGTCCGCAACGCCAGCCGTCTAGCCGGTAGCCGGGGTGCTCGGCCAGCCACGCCGCCGCCTGCTCCTGGCCAGCGACCATGCAGCCGAGCGGGCTCTCGAACGGGGTCGGCATCACGCGCTCAACGCAGGCTGAGCCGCTGTTCAGAGCGCATAAAACGAGGGTCAGGAGGATCATGAGAGCGCCAGCACGCCGCCGTCCAGCCAGAGCTGGCCGGACGTGGCCGGCAGCACGGTCGGCAGCGACTGCATCAGCGTCAGCAACTGCGGGCCGAGGGGCTGCCCTGCGAAGAGCGTGGCCGGGAGGGTGGCCAACGCCCCGGCGCGCTCGATGAGCACCAGGTCGGTGGCTTCAACCGCCGTATAGGCCGGCGCGGTATCGAGGCTTGCGCTGCTCCCGTTCGGCCCGAACCCGAGCGTCTGGCCGATCGGCGAGCCGGTCGGGCGAAGAAAGACCATCATGCGGAGACGGGCCTCTCGATGGTGAGGGGAAAGCTGTCCGAAATGGAAATCACGCCGGCGGCATCGAGCGTGAGCTGCCCCACCAGGCGCCCGATCGGCCACGTGGAGGTATCGGCGGTGATCGTTCCCCATCCCTGATTGGCGGCGATGTCCACGGTGGGAGACGCGACGAGGGAGCCGTAGAGATCGCAGATCTGCGCCGTCACGCTGCCGGCCGCCCACGCCACCGGCTGCCCGTTGTCGTCGGTGATCAGCACGTCGAGCGCGAGGGTCGCCCCCTGCTTGAGGCGAAGGAGGCCCTCGAACATCAGCCAGCCACCACGTCAGCCGTCGCGGAAGGGAGCGCGATATCCGGCGCGCCCTGCGCCACCAGGAGCGCCTGCGCGACGAAGGCGGCGATGGCGGTCGCGATCGGCTTGAACTGCGCGAGCGTGAGGCTGTGCCACGCGCCGGCGGCATCCTGCACCGGCCATGTGGCAGCGCCGCCGGGGAAGGCCGCGCTCCCGCTCACCACCGTCTGCAACGCGAGCAGCAGATGCTGCGGGAGCGAGCTGGTGGGGAACTTCGCCGTGAGCGTCATCGAGCCGGTGATGGTCAGCTCGATGCCGCCGTCGAGCAGCGCCAGCGCCTGCTGCGGGAGGGTGAGCGCGGGCGCGGACGGCGGAGGGCCGAAGCCGTTGGCGGCCGTGTATGTGTCGCCGGGCGCGACCGTGGCGCCGCTCGGCACCGCGACGCATTCGGCGACGAACGCGGCGGGGAACCGCTCGGCGAGCGCGAGCGTCCCCACCGGCTCGATGATCTCGGCGACGAGACCCCCGGCGACGCGGGCATAGGCCGGCTCCGTTGTTCCGCTCATCACAGCCACTCCAGAATGACCAAGCCGTTCCCCGAAGCCGCCAGAGCCCCATTTCCCCCGGAGCTTCCCCCGGCCAAGCCGCCCGGTGCCGGGGTGATCGCGGCGCCGGAACCGCCGGCCGCGCGCGCGAGGGAGGGGAGCGCGTAGCCCCAGCCACCCTGGCCGCCTTCGACGCTGGAGGATGAGTATGAGTAAACGATGCCGTCGGTCCCCGCGGCCCCTGGGATTAGAATGGTGCCAGCCGTGCCGGTTCCTCCGGCGCCGCCGGTTCCCGTCGCGCCCGAAGCGCCTCCCGTGCCCGCCGAGCCGCCCGTGGCCGCGACGAAGGTCCCGAACGAGCTGCTGCCGCCTGCGGCCCCCGTGGCGTTGCCCACCCCGACCGTCACGGGGATCGCCGCAAGAGGGGTGACAGCCACGAGGCTCTCGGCATAGCCGCCGCCGCCTCCGCCGCCCCCGGGCGCCCCCAACGCGCTCGACCCCCCACCGCACCCACCGGCCCCCCAAACCAGCGCCCGCACCAGCGTGCAACCGGCGGGAACCGTCACTGTGCCGCCGCTCGGCGTGGCGCCCAACACCGTCGGCTCCCAGCGGTAGCCGTTGCGCGAGAACGCCGCGTTCCAGGTGCCCTGCGGCCCGCTGAACAGCCGCACGCTGGCGGCGGGCGGGATCTGCATGGTGGTGACGAAGCTTCCCGCCACCCAGATG
>DAHXNW010000288.1 GCA_027365195.1 Acetobacteraceae bacterium | reverse complement strand
GCTGCCGAAGGAGATGCGCGGCGCATCGCGCTTGCTCGGCGTCACCGCCAGCCCTTCGGCCGAGGCCGGGCGGGTTTGCCGCACCCGCCCGATCGCCGCCTCCGCATAGGCCGGATGGCGTTCGATGCCGATGAAGTGCCGTCCCAGCCGCTTCGCCACCACCGCCGAGGTGCCGGTGCCGAGGAACGGATCGAAGACGATTTCGCCCGGCGCGGTGCTGGCGAGCAGCACGCGGTGCAGCAAAGCTTCCGGCTTCTGCGTCGGGTGCAGCTTCAGCCCATGGGGATTGCGCAGCCGCTCCGCCCCTCCGCACAGCGGCAGCAGCCAGTCGCTGCGCATCTGTACTTCATCGTTGAGTGCTTTCATCGCTTGATAATTGAAGCGATGCCGGCTGTCCTGCCCGCGCGCCGCCCAGATCAGCGTTTCATGCGCGTTGGTGAAGCGGCGGCCGCGGAAATTCGGCATCGGGTTCGATTTGCGCCAGATCACGTCGTTGAGGATCCAGAATCCGAGATCCTGCAAAATGGCGCCGATGCGGAAGATGTTGTGATAGCTGCCGATCACCCAGAGCGTGCCATCCTTGCGCAGCAGCCGCCTGCACTCGCCGAGCCAGGCGCGGGTGAAGGCGTCGTAGCTCGCGAAATCGGTGAAGCGGTCCCAGTCCTCGTCCACCCCGTCCACCAGACTGTCGTCCGGCCGGCGTAATTCGCCGCGCAATTGCAGGTTATAGGGCGGGTCGGCGAACACGCAGTCGATCGAGGCGGTGGGCAGCATGCGCATCAGCGGTATGCAGTCGCCCCGCAGAACCTGATCGAGCGGCAGTTCGCAGGCGATGTCCACGGTCGCGCAGATCTCCCGATGCCAGCTTAGAGTGGAGCGGCGAGGCGAATCGCGTCAAGCCGGCGCACCGTGCCGAAACCCAGGCGATGATGCCGGGTCGGGCCGTGCATGACCAGGGCCGCGCGATGGGCGGCGGTGGCGTAGCCGGCGTTCCGCGTCCAGCCATAGGCGGGGTAGCGCGCCGCCAGCCGCGCCATCACCCGGTCGCGCAGCAGCTTGGCGACGATCGAGGCGGCGGCGATCGAGAACGAGAGCCGATCGCCGCCGATCACGCAGCGCGCGGCGCAGGGCAGCAGCGGGGCATGGATGCCATCGATCAGTGCCAGATCGGGCGCGCGCGGCAGACGCAGCACGGCGCGCCGCATGGCGAGCAGGCTCGCGTGCAGAATATTCAGCCGCGCAATCTCGGCGACCGAGGCGGCGGCCAGCCCGATCTCGACACCAGGGCAGGCGCGTAACCCGGCGAAGGCAGCGGCCCGCTGGGCCGGCGAGAGGCGTTTGGAATCATCGAGCAAGGGGGCGAGGGTTGCCGGCACGCCAGCGGCGAACACCACGGCGGCGGCGAACACCGGTCCGGCGAGCGGCCCGCGCCCGGCCTCGTCCACCCCGGCGACGCGCCCGCGCACCGAGGCTTCCAGCGAGAAATCCGGCATCGGCGCCTACCAGGCGAAGGCGGGCACGCAGGCCAGCGGATCGAGCCCGGCCTCTGCCGCCGCCGCTGCCGCGCCGCCCGCCTGCAAACGCTCGTGATGGATGCCGCCGAGCACCCAGCAGGCATCGATGCCGGCGGCTTTAGCGCCGGCGATGTCGGTGCGCAGCGAATCGCCCACCGCCAGCACCCGCCCGGACGGCAGGCCGAGGCTGCGCAGGGCGGGGACATAGATTGCCGGGTCCGGCTTGCCGACCCAGCGCACCACCCCGCCGAGTTCGCCATAGCGCAGCGCCAGCGCGCCGGCGCAGAGCACGCGCACCCCACCACGGATCACCTCCAGATCGGGGTTGGCGCAGATCATCGGCAGGCGGGACGCCACGCAGGCGTGCAGAATCGCCTCGAAATCGGCAAGCGCGCTCTGGCTGCGCTCGTCGTCCGGCCCGGTGTTGAGCACCAGATCGGCCGCCTCCGGCGTTGTCGCGACGTCGATATCGAGGCCGTCGAGCAGGTTGCGGTCGCGCTCCGGCCCTAGATGGAACACCCGCCGGCCGAGGGCGGCGAACCACGGATCGGCCCGCTCGCGCAGCAGATCGTGCGTCGCCTCGCCGCTGGTCAGGATGTCGTGATAGAGCGCATCGGCGATGCCCATGGCGCGCAGCCCCGCGCGCGCCACATGGGCGCGGCGTGGCGCGTTGGAGAGCAGCAGCACCCGCTTGCCCATCGCCTGCAACTGACAGAGTGCCTCGACCGCGCCGGCATAGGGCGTGACGCCGTCGTGGATGACACCCCAGAGATCGACGATGAACCCCTCGTAGCGCACGGCGAGCGGGGCGAAGCCGGTCAGATGCTGCATGGTGCTTCGGCCATTCGTGCGGCATCGCTGCCGATCGCATCGCAGAGACGGGTGAAACCGGCGTCGCGCATGAGGCGCGCGAGATCGCCGAGCAGGCGCGGCAGCAAGGCCGGCCCCTGATAGGCGAAGGCGGTATAGAGCTGCACCAGCGAGGCGCCGGCGCACAGCTTCGCCCAGGCATCGGCGCCACTCGCCACCCCGCCGCAGCCGATCAGCAGCAGTTTTCCACGCGCCATCAGCGCGGCGCGCGCGAGCAGAGCGGTGGAGGCGGCAAAGATCGGCGCGCCGGAAAGGCCGCCCGCTTCCGCGCGGTGCCGGCTGCCGAGGCTCGCCGGCCGGCCGAGGCTGGTGTTGCCGATGATCAGCCCGGCGATGCCGGCGGCGATCGCGGTTTCCACCACCGCTTGCACCGCGTGCTCGGAGAGGTCGGGGGCAATCTTGACCAGCAGGGGCGGATGCACCGGCACGGCGGCATCGATGGCGGCAAGAATGTCGCCGAGTCGCCCGGCCGCTTGCAGATCGCGCAGGCCCGGCGTGTTGGGGGAGGAGACGTTGAGGGCGATATAATCGGCCGCGTCGCCGATCGCGCCGACCATGGCCGGATAGTCGCGCAGCGGGTCGCTCGCTGTCTTGTTCAGCCCGATGTTGATGCCGAGCGGCGCCGGCAAAACCCCCGCCTGCCGCCGCCGGCGTAGGAAGGCCGCCAGACCGGCGCCGTTGAAGCCCATGCGGTTGATCGCCGCACCATCCTCGGCGAGGCGGAACAGCCGGGGGCGCGGATTGCCCGGCTGCGGCAGCGGGGTGACGGTGCCGGCTTCGAGAAAGCCGAAGCCGAGGCCGAGCAGCGGGCGCAGCGCGCGGGCATCCTTGTCGAAACCGGCGGCGAGGCCGAGCGGATTGGCGAAGCGCCGCCCCAGCACGTCCTGCGCCAGTTCCGGTGCCGCATCGTCCGCCGCACCGCGCAAGCCCAGCCGCGTGCCGAGCGCCAGCCCGTGGAGCGCCAGCCTGTGCGCCCGCTCGGGGTCGAGTCGGGCGAGCAGCGGCAGGGCCATGCGTCCGAGGGAGGCTTGGGCCAAAGGGAAGCGCATCGGCGGCTGGCTATGCCTTCGGGCCAGCGTGCAGGGCGCCGCCATGCGCGCCCGACCAGGCGACCGGGTCTTCCAGGAAGCGGCGCACCTGGGCGAGGGCGCTCTCGGGGAAATAGGCGCGCTCACGGCAGGCCTCCAGCACGTCCCACCAGGTGCACAGCGCGTGCAGCGCCACGCCCATCTCGGCGAGCGTTTGCAGGCTGCCGGGGAACACGCCGTAGAAGAACACCACGAAGGCATGATCGACGATCGCGCCAGCCTCGCGCAGCGCGCTGGCGAAACGGATTTTCGATTGCCCATCGGTGGTCAGATCCTCGACCAGCAAGGTCCGCCTGCCTTCCGGCACGTCGCCCTCGATCAGCGCGTTGCGCCCGAAACCCTTCGGCTGCTTGCGCACATAGGCCATCGGCGCGAGCATCCGCTCGGCGATCCAGGCGGCGAAAGGGATGCCCGCCGTCTCGCCGCCGGCGATCACCTCGATGCTTTCATGGCCGACGTGGCGATAGATTTTCTCCACCGCGAGGTCGCAGATCTTGGCCCGCGCGCGCGGGAAGAAAATGATCCGCCGGCAGTCGATATAGACCGGCGATTTCCAGCCCGAGGTGAAGGTGTATGGTTCCTCGGGGCGAAAATTGATCGCCTCGATTTCGAGCAGGATGCGCGCCGTGGTCAAACCCGCGTCGCGGTCCCAGTCGGTGGGATGGGTGGCGGTCATGCGGGGTTTCCTTGTTCGGTGCGCAGCGTTAGAGCATGGATGTGTCAGTCTGCGCCGGCCCGAGCAGACTCGACTTTATCATGTCTCCCGTTAGGTAACGTGTCATGACCGATGCGTCCATCACGCTTTCCACCACCGCTAGCGCTATGGGAGAGACCGCGCCGGTCTGGGTGCTCGACGACCCGCGCGCCGGCACCTCGGGCCAGGTGATCGGCATCGCCGAGCGGCTCGGGCTCCCGTTCCGGGTGGTGCCGCTCGATTTCAACTGGCGCGCGCATCTGGCGGCGCTGGTGCCGGGTGGCTCGCTCGCCGGCTTGGCCGCACCCTTCGGCGCGGCAGAAGCTGGCCCTGCCCTGGTGCTCTCCGCCGGCAGCCGTGCCGCCCCGGTCGCGCGCTGGCTGCGCCGGCGGCATGGCTGCCGGCTGGTGCATTGCATGCGTCCCGGTCTCGGCGACCATGATTTCGATCTGCTGGTGATCGGCGCGCATGATCGCCCGGCGGCATCGCCGCGCGTCCTACCCGTGCTCGGCGCGCCGCACCGGCTCTCGCCGCAGCATCTGCGGCAGGCCGGTGAGGACTGGGCGGAGCGGCTCGCGCATCTGCCGCGCCCGCGCATCGCGCTGATGCTGGGGGGCGGCAGAATGCTGTCGGTGCCGGCGCAACGGCTGGGCATGCAGGTGGCGGCGCTGGCGCGCGACCTCGGCGGTTCGGTGATGGCGAGTGCGAGCCGGCGCACCGGGGCGGCGGCGAGCGAGGCGCTCGGGCAGGGACTCGGTACCGCGCTGCATCTGCTCTACCGCTGGGGCGAGCCTGGACCGAATCCGTACGCCGGGTTCCTCGCCCTCGCCGATGCCATCGTGGTGAGCGGCGATTCCGTCTCGATGATCAGCGAGGCCTGCGCCACCACGGCTCCGGTGCTGATCGCACTCCCCGAACTCGGCGGCCGGCGCCATCGCCGGCTGCACGCGAGGCTTTACGCCGCGGGCCACGCCCAGCCGTTCCCCGCCGATCGCGCCGACACGCTGACGATCAGCCGCACCACCCCGCCGCTCGACGAAGCCGGGCGGGTGGCGGCGGAGATCCGCCGGCGCTTTTCGCTCGCCGACCTGCCCGAATCCAACCCTCCCGCCACGGAGCATCGCCGATGACCCGCACCCACCGCATCGCCGTCATTCCCGGTGACGGCATCGGCCAGGAGACCGTGCCCGAGGGCCTGCGCGTGCTCGATGCGGCTTCCCGCCGCTTCGGCTTCGCCCTGCATCTCGACCACTACGACTGGTCCTGCGCGCGCTGGCGCGAGACCGGCGCGATGATGCCCGAGGATGGGCTAGATCGGCTGCGCACGAGCGATGCGATCTTTCTCGGCGCCGTCGGTTGGCCCGGCGTGCCGGACCATGTGTCTCTCTGGGGCCTGCTGATTCCCATGCGGCGGGGCTTCGACCAATACGTGAACCTGCGCCCCTGCCGGCTGATGCCCGGCGTGCGCAGCCCGCTCGCCGGGCGGAGCGAGGCGGAGATCGATTTCATCGTCGTGCGCGAGAACACCGAGGGCGAATATTCCAGCAGCGGCGGGCGGATGTTCGCCGGCACCGCGCGCGAGTTCGTGACGCAGGAGAGCGTGTTCACCCGCCACGGTGTCGATCGGGTGATGCGCTATGCGTTCGAGTTGGCCTGCACACGGCCGCGCCGGCATCTCACCTCGGCGACCAAATCGAACGGCATCACCTACACCATGCCGTTCTGGGACGAGCGTTTCGCCGCCATGGCCGCGCAGTTTCCCGACGTCACCACGGCGCAGTTCCATATCGACATCCTCTGCGCGCATTTCGTGCAGCATCCGGACTGGTTCGACGTGGTGGTGGGATCGAATTTGTTCGGCGACATCCTGAGCGACCTCGGCCCCGCCGTCGCCGGCTCGATCGGCATCGCGCCGAGCGCCAACATCAACCCCGAGCGCGCGCATCCCTCGATGTTCGAGCCGGTGCACGGCTCTGCGCCGGACATCGCCGGCCAGCATGTCTGCAACCCGATCGGGCAGATCTGGTCCGCGGCCCTGATGCTGCGCCACCTCGGCGAGGCGGAGGCGGCGGCGGCGATCGAGGCGGCGATCGAGCGGCTGCTGCGCGAGGGCGGCCCGCGCACGCGCGACATGGGCGGCGAGGCGCGCACCGAGGCGGTGGGGGCCGCGATCGCCGCCCTGCTCGCCGATGGCTAGAGCATGATGCGTTTAAGTTCAGTCGGCGCCGACTGAAATCATCATGCGCCAAGAAGCGGCTGATCTTCCTCGCGCTGCTGGCGCTCGCCGCCTGCGAGAGTTCCAAACCGGCGACCCGCGCCGGCGCCGCGCTCGACCGCGCCGGCACCGCGACCGGCAATGCGCTGAGCCGTGCCGCGACCGACACCGGGAATGCGCTTCAGCGCGCCGGCGCCTATATCAAGGCCAAGCTCTCGCCCTCCGGCGCCGCCGCGCCGGCTAACTGAGGGCGGCGATGGTGGCGGTGAGCGCCGTTCGCGCATCGGCGATCAATGCCGGATCGGCGGCGGGCTTGCCGAGTTGGTCGGCCCAGGCGAACACGTCGGCGAGCATCGCGCTGGCCCGCCAATCCTCCGGCAAGGCGCCGCCGGCGGCGCGATAGCCGGCCTCCAGGGCCGTGGCGAAGCCGGGCCGCGCGCCGAGATCAGGGCGCAGCAGCATGCCGAAATCCATCGCCGGCAGGCCGCTCAGCGCGAATTCCCAATCCAGCACGCCAGCGACCATCCAGCCGCCGGCCTCTTGGCGGAGCAGGATGTTGCTCGGGTTGCAATCGCCATGGATCAGCCGTGGGCCACCGGGCCAGGCCTCGAGCAGGCCCGCGTGGCGTGCGGCGACGGCGAACAGCGCCTCGGTGAGGGCCGACCCCAGCCGCGCGCCGCCCGGCCCATCGGTGAGCCGCTCGCGCATGAAGCCGAGCAGGGCCGCGCCGTCGAGCGCGATCGGCTGGGCGATGGCGAGGTCGGTGCCGAAAAATCCATGGCTGGGAAAGCGCACGCCATGCACGCGCGCGAGCGTCGCGCCGACCGCGGCGCCGAGGGCGGCAAGCGTCGGCGTATCGGCCTCCATCGCGGCGTGATCGAGCCTGAGGCCCGCGACCCATTCCTGCACCGCATAGGCGCCGCCGGTGATCGGGTTGCGCGCCGCGCCGTACAGCCATCGCGCGCCGGGTACCACGCCGTCGAGCCGCCGGGCGATGGCAGCCTCTTTCGCTGCCGCACCACTGGCGCCCTGATACAAGCGCAGCACCACGCGACGCTCTCCGGCCTCGGTTGCGAGGTTGATGGCGAGGGTGGTGTTGATCAGCCCGCCGCCGAGGGACGTGAGGCTGCACACCTGGCAGCGGCCGAACACAGGGCGGAGCAGACACCCGGCCTGTGTTGGTGTGAGAGCAACCGGCGCCGCGCCGCGCTGCCAGGCCTCGCGCATCGCATCACCCCCTACCCGCGCCCGAAGCCCAGAGCGGCAGCGCCGAAGATCGCGCCGGCCAGCGTCACCACGCCGATCATCAGGCGCAGCCGCGAGGCTTCGGCGGCGGCCTGCGCGGCGAAATGCCGGCGCATCGCCACGCGCGCGGCCTGCACCCGCGCCGGCAGATCGGCGCCGCCGCTGCTCAACTGGGCGGCGCTGTCGCCGAGCCGTGGCGCCAGCGCCGCGAGGGCCGCTTGCGGGTCGCTGCCCTGACCGGCGGCGAGGGCGTCATCGAGGGCGGCCTCGCGCAGCAGGGCACGCTGTAGTGGGATCGGCGCCGCATAGGTGGCGAAAATGCCGGTCATCCCGACCACCGCGAAGGCCATCGCCAGAAATCCTGCGCCGGCCGCGCGCGTGGTGCCTGCCATGGGATGCCATCCTTCCTTGTCCCCCCGGCTCATCGCGCCAAGCGGGGGATGCGTCAAGCCGGTGCTCATGGTTCGTCAACCATTGTGTGGCAGGGTGCGCGAAGCTGAGGGAAGGTTGCCGTCATGAAACTCGCGCGGTTGCGCGCCCTCGTTGGGCCCTGGATGCGGGCAAAGCCATCCGAAGACACGCCGGCCGCCGCCTCCGGCGCGCCGGAGCCATCCGCCATGGCACCCGCCGCGCCGCGCCGGGGTGCGCGCGCACCGCTGCCGCCATGGTCGCCCGAGCGGATCGCGCTGCTCGACCGGCTGTGCGGCGAGAGCCATCCGTTGCCCGGCGGCCGCGAGGAGGTGTTGCGCCTGGTGCGGCCGCTGCGGCTGAAGGACGCGCACACGCTGCTGCTGCTCGGCGCCGGCACCGGCGATGCCGCGCGGGTGATCACGCAGACCACCGGTTGCTGGGTCAGCGGCTTCGAGCAGGAGCCGGCCCTGGTCAGCGTGGCCGTCCGGCGCAGCGCCGAGGCCGGCCTCGCCAAGAAGGCGGCGATCGAGCCATGGCAGCCGTCGGCGCCGAAATTCCGCGCCGGCTTCTTCGACCACGCACTGGCGCTCTGCGCCCTGCGCGGCGCCCCGGCGGAGCCGATGCTGGCCGCCCTTGCCGATGCCATCAAGCTGTCGGGCCAGTTGGTGATGGTCGATCTGGTGGCGGATCAGGCGCTGCCCACCGAGGATCACGACGTCGCCGCCTGGCTGCGGCTCGAAGTGCAGGGCGGCGCGCTTCCGCGTGAGGCGGACATCACGCGCACGCTCACCCAGCTCGGCTTCGATGTGCGGGTGAGTGAGGATATTTCTGCCCCCTACCAGACCCATGCGCTCGCCGCCTGGCGCGAGGCGGTGGCGCCCCTCGCGCTCACCCCGCCCGACCCCACGCAGGCGGCGGTGCTGGTGGCGGAGGCGGAACGCTGGCTGCTGCGCATACGGCTGCTGCGCACCGGGCGGCTGCGGCTGATCCGCTGGCACGCGATGTTGTGATGAGGGGCGTTGAGTCTGCACCGGCCCGTTCCCCCACCCGGCCACCCACGTCAGTATTCTGGAATGGGTGGCCGGGTGGGGGAGCGGGCCGGTGCAGACTCACATCAAGGCGCCGCCCCGTTGATCGTCGCCGCGCCGGCGCCACAGACCACCTCGTCCTGCGAGCCGGCGCCGCCCGAGCAGCCGATGGCGCCGATCAGCTTGCCGCCCTCCACCAGCGGAATGCCGCCGCGCGAGGCGATCATGTCGTCGAGCGTCGGCAGATAGTCGAAATGCGATTTCTGCACCGCGTCCTCGAACACCCGCGTCGGGCGGCGATAGCGGACGGCGACGCGCGCCTTGTGCTCGGCGATCGGGATCGAGCCGAGCTGCGCGCCGTCCATCCGCGCGAAGGCCACCAGATTGGCGCCGGAATCGAGCACCGCGATGTTCATCTGCCAGCCCCGGCGGTTCGCCTCCGCCATCGCCGCGGCGATCGCCGCCTGCGCGCGTTGCAGGGAGATCGGCGCGCCATAGGGGGTGGCGAAGGGCATCGCCTTGGGTATGACGTCGAGCGGATTGCCGGC
>DAHXNW010000286.1 GCA_027365195.1 Acetobacteraceae bacterium | reverse complement strand
CGATCCGTCTCGGCGGCTGGCAACCGGAGGATTTCCACCACGCCTATCGCGGCCGCATCAGCATCGAGGAGGCGCTGGCGGAATCGAGCAACACCGCCGCCGTGCGCCTGCTGCTCCAGGCCGGCGGCCCACGCGTGGTTGTCACCGTCGCGCATCGGCTGGGGATTGCCGGGCGATTGCCGGAGAATGACTCTCTCGCCCTCGGCACCGGCGAGGTCGGCGTGCTCGAACTCGCCGGCGCCTTCGCCCCGTTCTGCAACGGCGGCCGTCGGGTGGGTGTGCATGGGGTGCGCGCGATCGTCGCCGGCGGCGAGATGCGCCGGCCGCCGCCGCTGGCCGCCGAGGCCGTGATCGCCCCGGCGGCGGCAGCCGACATGCAGCAGATGCTCGCCGCCGTGGTGAGCCGTGGCACCGGCCGGGCGGCGGCGATTCCGGGCCGGGCGGTGATCGGCAAGACCGGCACCACGCAGCAATCGCGCGATGCTTGGTTCGTCGGCTGCACCGGCGGCGTGGTGCTCGCGATCTGGCTCGGCAATGACGATGGGGCGCCGATGCACGGCGTCACCGGCGGCGGGCTGCCGGCGCGGCTGTTTCACACCATTGGAGAGCAGATCAGGGGCGGCGAACGGATCAGGGCGTCGCCACCATGACCGGCACGACGGCCTCGTTGCGGCGGAACGGCGGCAGGGTCCAGGGTGGGTCATAGAGCCACACCGCCGGGTCGCCCACCGGCTGCCAGCCGCCGCCCTCCAAGGTCTTCAAGAGCGCCTGCTGCGCCGCCGACACCGCGCGCGGTGTCGCGCGGCCGGAAAAACGATAGACGGCGTAGCGCTCGGCTGGCACCGGCACGATGCGCACCGCCGGGTTGGTAGGCTTCGGGAGCGTCGCGAGGGTGTATTGCGCCGGCATGAAGAAGCGGATGCGCCAGGCTCCATCGGCCTCGCGATGCTGCGAGACCGGCGCGGTCATCGCGATCGTTTCGCCTTTGTCGGCCTGCTGCACCACCGGCGCGGTCATCGCGATTTTGCTGTTGCTCTGGTTGGCGCCGAAGATGTAGGCGGCGAGCCGGCGGAAGCCGGCCGAGCGGGTCCCCTCCTCGCTGCCCTGCACCACCGTTTCGGCGGCGAGGCGCGGGCCGTATTCGCGGATCTCCACCGCGCCGACATGGGCGAGGACACGGTAGGTGGGTTCCTCGGTGCCGCTGCGCACGCCGACCACGGAACAGGCGGCGAGGGCGAGACCGCCGAGCAGCGGGGCGATGCGGCGCGGTTTCACGGTGCGTCGAAGCCTTCCAGCACGATCTTGCCGCGCACGCGCCCGGCCTCGACCTCGCGATGCGCGGCGCGCAGGTTCGCCGCCGAGATGGTGCCGAAATGCTCGGCCATCGTGCTGCGCAAGCGGCCGAGATCGACGAGGCGGGCAACCTCCTGCAGCAGATCGTGCTGCGCGCTCATGTCATCGGTCTCGAACATCGCGCGGGTGAACATCGCCTCCCAATGCAGCGAGACGGATTTCGGCTTGAGGTCGCGCACATCGAGCAGCGGTGGGTCGTCGATCAGCCCGATGCGGCCCTGCGGGCGGATGCAGCGCACCATCGCCGGCCAATGCGTGGCAGTCGCGTTGGTGCAGAAAATGTAATCGACGGTTTTGGCGCCGATCGCGGCGAGCTGGGCCGGGATGTCGCCGAAATGATCGATCGTCTCATGCGCACCGAGGCTCGCGCACCAGTCGCGCGTCCGCGCTCGGTTGGCGGTCGCGATCACCCTGAGCCCGGTGAGTTGGCGGGCCAACTGGATCGCCATCGAACCCACCCCGCCGCCGCCGCCGATGATCAGCAGGCTCGCGTTGGTGCGCTCGTTGAGCGGCACTTGCAGCCGGTCGAACAACATCTCCCATGCGGTGATGGCGGTGAGCGGCATCGCCGCCGCCTCGGGCCAGGAGAGCGACCGCGGCCGGCGGCCGACGATACGCTCGTCGACCAGATGCAGCGCGCTGTTGGCGCCCGGCCGGTTGAGATCGCCGGCGTACCATACCTCATCGCCGATGCCGAACTGGGTGACATGGGGGCCGATCGCGCGCACCACGCCGGCGGCATCGAAGCCGAGCACGCGCGGCTCGCCCACCGGGTCGGCATGGCGGCGCAGCTTGGTATCGACCGGATTGACCGCGACGGCGCGCACCTCGACCAGCAGATCGCGCTGCCGCGGCGCCGGATCGGGCAGTTCGAGATCGAGCAGCGCCTCTTCATGGTCGATCGGCCGGGCATGGGTGTAGGCGACGGCTTTCATGGTCTGACGCTCCTGCTCGGCCTGTCCGCGCGAACAGAGCGAAACAGACAATCATGTCGGATGCAACTTAAGACCTCGTTAGGCGGCCCCGCCGTCGAGCGCCCCGCGCAGCGCGCGCCCCTCCATGCTCGCCGGCTCGATCAGCCGGTGGCGCAGGCAGAGGTCGATCAGCACCAGAGTGACGTTGAATTTGAACGCATCGCCCTCGGCCATGGTGGCCAACACGCGGGCCAGCGGCCAGAGCGCGAAGCTTTCCACCTCGCCATCCTGCGGACGCGGGATGAAATCCTCCGGCAGCCACAAATCGTAGAGATGCAGCACGTCGCGGCGCAGCCCCTCCGGCCGCTCCATCGCATAGGCGAGGCGTCCCACCGGCACCGCCTGGGCGGCGAGGTCGGCGGGGATGGCGGCCTCCTCGGCGGCCTCCTTCAGCATCGTCTGCCAGGGCGAGAGGCCGGCCGGCACGCCGCCGGCGACGATATGGTCGAGCTTACCGGGGTCGATCGCCTTGTCGGCCGCGCGGCGGGCGACCCAGAGCCAGATCCCATCATTGCGCCGCACCAGCCCATTGACATGGCTGCCCGCCGCCCAAAGGCCGAAGGCGGGCAGCGCGGCGCGGTCGATCTCGGTCAGCGCCGGACCCTCCGGGCTCGCACGCACGTCGAACGCCTCGCCGCGCCAGCCGAGCACGCCGCGCGCGGCCAGATCGCGGGCGAGTGCGGGCAACCGCGTCGCATCCGCCAACTGGACGCCATGCGCATCACGCGGCAGCGGCAGGGCCGCGGCGAATTCGGGCCGCAGCCAGCCGATTTGTTCCGCGCCGATACGAAACGCGACCCGTCCGCCGGGCAGCACCGCGTTGTGGCAGGCGGCGATATGGGCGCGCAGCCGGTCGATCATTGCAGGCTTTTGGAGACGATCTCGAAGGCGTTCCGGCTCAGCCCCGGCTGCGCCAGGATGCGCTGCAACTGCGCCTGCATCAGCGCCGCACGCGCCGCATCGAAGCGCCGCCAGCGGCCGAGCGGTGCCACTAGCCGTGCGGCCAACTGCGCGTTGCCGGCATCCACCCGCAGCACGGCGTCGGCGAGAAAGCGATAGCCGCCGCCGGAGGCGTCGTGAAACCCCGCCGGATTGCCGCTGGCGAAGCTTGCCACCAGCGCGCGCAGCCGGTTCGGGTTGCGCCAGTCGAAATCGGCGTGTTCGGCCAGCGCCTCCACCTGCGCGAGCGCGTCCGGCCGGCTCGCCATCGCTTGCAGCGCGAACCATTTGTCGAGCACCAGCGCATCTTCCCGCCAGCGCGCGTGAAAGGCGGCGAGCGTCGCCTCGCGCTCGGCGCAGGCGAGCGGCGCGAGGGCCGCCAGCGCCGCCAGCACGTCGGTCATGTTGGCACCGGCATCGACCTGCGCCTTGGCCAGCGGCGCAAGGCTCGCATCGCCGGCCAGCAGATAGGCGAGCGCCGTGTTGCGCAGCGCGCGCCGGCCGATCGCCGCCCCATCGATGCGATAGGGGCCGGGGTCGGCGAGCGTCGCGTAACACTGCCGCCAGGCCGGAGCGAGCGCGCGGCCGAGCGCTGCGCGGGTGAAGTGATGAGCGGCGTGGATCGCCTCGACATCGACGATTTCCATCGCCTCGGCGAGCGTGCTCTCGCCCGGCAGGCGCAGCACCTCGGCGGCGAAGGCGGGGTCGGCCGCGCCGGCCTCCAGCGCCGCCGCGACGATCGTTCGCAGCCCGTCATCGAGGGCGAGCGCGGCACCGCGCCGCCACGCCGCCGCCATCTCCAGCATCACCCCGGTCGCATACTGCTGTGCCGAATCCCAGCGCACGAAGGGGTCGGTGTCATGCGCGGCGAGAAAGGCGAGGCGGGCGGCTGGCACGCCGGCGAGCCGCACCGGGGCGGAGAAGCCGCGCGGCAGCGAGGGGGTGGGCGCCTCGGCGACGTCCTCGAAAACGAAGCTCTGCTCGTCCGTTGCCAGTTGCAGCACCCGCGTGCCGGCCTGCGCGCGGCTCTCGCCGGCGAGCCGCATCGGCATCGCGTCGCCTTTGCCATCGAGCAGGCCGAGGGCGATCGGGATCAGCAGCGCCTGCTTCTCCGGCTGCCCCGGCGTCGGCGCGGTATGCTGGCGCAGCGTGAGGGTGTAGCGCCGGCGCGCCGGATCATAGGCGTCGGAGAGGCTGATCTCCGGCGTGCCAGCCTGTTCGTACCAGCGCGCAAAGCCGGTGAGATCGACGCCGGAGGCATCCTGCATGGCGCGGCAGAAATCCTCGATCGTCACCGCCTGGTTGTCGTGGCGGGCGAAATAGAGATCCATGCCCCGGCGGAAGGCGGCGGCGCCGAGCAGAGTGTGGATCATCCGCACCACCTCGGCGCCCTTCTGGTAGATCGTCGCGGTGTAGAAATTATCGATTTTCAGATAGCGCTCCGGCCGCACCGGATGCGCCAGCGGCCCGGCGTCCTCGGGAAACTGCCCGGCCCGAAGTGCGCGCACGTCGGCGATGCGCTTCACCGCGCGGCTGCCCTGATCGGCGCTGAATTCCTGATCGCGAAAGACGGTCAGCCCCTCCTTCAGCGAAAGCTGGAACCAGTCGCGGCAGGTGACGCGATTGCCGGTCCAGTTGTGGAAATACTCATGCGCGATGACGCTCTCGATGCCCTGGTAATCGGCATCGGTCGCGGTATCGGGCCGCGCGAGGACGTATTTGGTGTTGAAGATGTTGAGGCCCTTGTTCTCCATCGCCCCCATGTTGAAATCGGAAACGGCGGCGATGTTGAACACATCGAGATCGTATTCGAGACCGAACACCGTCTCGTCCCACGCCATCGCCGCTTGCAGGCTGCGCATGGCATGGGCGCAGCGGTCCTCATCGCCACGCCGCACCCAGATGGCGAGCGCCACCGCGCGCCCCGAGCGTGTGGTGAAGCGATCGCGCACCGCCAAGAGATCGCCGGCGACCAGCGCGAAAAGATAGCACGGCTTCGGATGCGGATCCTCCCAGCGCGCCCAATGGGTGCCATCCGCCCCCTCCCCGCGCGCCGCCGGATTGCCGTTGGCGAGCAGCACCGGATAGCGCGCGCGATCGGCGATCAGCGTCGCGGTGAAACGCGCCATCACGTCCGGCCGGTCGGGAAAATAGGTGATGCGGCGAAACCCCTCCGCCTCGCATTGGGTGAAAAACGCCCCGCCCGAGACATAGAGGCCAGAGAGTTCGGTGTTGCGCTCCGGCGCGATGGCGGTGGTGATCTCGAGGGTGCAGGCATCGGGCAGGCCGAGCAGCCGCAAGCCCTCGGGCAGCAGCGTATAGGCCGCGGGCGACAGGGCGATGCCGTCGCAGGCGAGCGCCAGCAGTTCCAACGCCTCGCCATCGAGCGCGAGTGGCGCATCCGGCGCGGCACCCGGCCGCCGGCGCAGCGCGAGGCGGGCGCGCACCACCGTCCGCGCCGGATCGAGCCGGAACTCCAGATCGACGGTATCGACCAGAAAATCCGGTGGGCGATAGTCGGCGAGGTTGGTGGCCGATACGGTCGGGCTTTGCTGCGCGGCGTCGAGGGAGAGCATCGGTGGGACGGCTCCGGAAAAAAGATGACCAAACATGGACCCGTTAACCGGCCTCTGGCTAGCCCGCTGCATCCGCGCCGCGCTACCCACGTATCTATTTTGAGCAATCCGGAGAAGTGCCGCGTGTTTCGCCCAACCCACCCTCGCGCCGCCATCTTGTCGCCGTCCCGCCGGGCGCGCTATAGCCAGGGGCAGCGGCCGTTGCATCTGCCCGTGCAGGCCGATGCGTCTTTGGGCGCGCATCGCCGTACGGCTTTCGATCTCCTGACCTCCGAGGTTGTTTTGCAGCAGACCGCGCCGATAACCGATCTCGCCGAATTGCTGCGGCTGTGTGGCGCGGGCGATCGCGTGGCGTTCCGGCGCCTCTACGATCTGCAATCCGCCCGCCTCTATGGTCTCGCCCTGCGCATCACCCGGCAGGCGGCGCTGGCGGCGGATGCGACGCATGACGCTTTTTTGCAAGTCTGGCAGAACGCCGCCCGCTTCGACCCCGAGCGCGGCAATCCGGAGGCCTGGCTGATCAGCCTGGTGCGCTACCGCGCGCTCGACATCGCCCGCCGCCGGGCGCGCGAGATACCCGGCCTCGAAATGCCCGAGAGCGAAGACCCCGACCCCGATCCGCTCGACCGGCTGATCGAGAGCAGCGATGGGGCGGCGCTGCATCGCTGCCTGCAGACGCTGGAGGCGGACCGGCGCAAGCTGCTGCTGATGGCCTTCGTCGAGGGGATGACGCATAGCGATCTGGCGAGCCGGCTCGAAATGCCGCTGGGCACGGTGAAATCCTGGATCCGCCGCGCGCTGATGAGCCTCAAGGGGTGTCTGGAAGCATGAGCGACACCCCCGAAGATCCCGATCTGCTGGCCGGCGAATACGTGCTCGGCGTGCTGGAACCCGAGGCGGCGCGCGCGCTCGAACGCCGCGCATTGCAGGAACCCACCCTCGCCGCCGCGATCGCCGCCTGGCAGGACCGGCTCGCCCCGCTCGGCAGCCTGCTCGGCGAGACGCCGGCGCCCGGGCCGCTCTGGGCACGCATCGCGCGCGATATCGGCGAGACGCCGGCCGTCGCATCCGCGACGGTGGTCGATTTCGTCCCGCGCGCGCCGCGCCGCAGCGTTTGGAGCAGCCTCGCCCTCTGGCGCGGCGCCACCGCCGCCGGTTTCGCCCTCGCGGCGGGCTTCGCGGGCATCCTGCTGCTGCGCCCGCCCACGCCGCCGGCCGCGCGCTATGTCGCGGCCCTCACCGATCCGGCGAGCCACGCGGCGGGTTACATGGCCGCCGCCGGCGCCGATGGCGCCATCGCGGTGATGCCGCTCACTGCGGTGCAGGTGGCGAGCGATCGGAGCCTCGAACTTTGGGCGCTGCCGCCGGGTGCTGCGCACCCCGTCTCGCTCGGCGTGCTGGGGCCGGATGGCCGGCGGGTGCTGGCGGCCAATATGGTGGCGCCAAACACGCAACTGATGGTGAGCCTGGAGCCGCATGGCGGCTCACCCACCGGCCTGCCGACCGGGCCGGTGCTGTTCGCGGGCGCGCTCACCCGGGCGGAGTGAACGGGGCG
>DAHXNW010000141.1 GCA_027365195.1 Acetobacteraceae bacterium | reverse complement strand
ATGTTTCGGCTCCGGGCCGCCGAGCACGCCGGTGTCGGAGATATAGAGCTTGCTCTCGTCGGGCGAGAAACACAGGCCGTTCGGCATGCTGAAATCACCGACCACGACGGAGAGATTGCCGCTGCTGGGATCGAAACGATATACGTTGCGTGGCAGTTCCGATTCGCCGCGATTGCCCTCGTGGTCGCCGCCGATGCCATAGCTCGGATCGGTGAACCAGATCGTGTTGTCGGATTTGACGATGACGCCGTTCGGCGAATTGAGCTTCTTGCCCTGATAGCGGTCGGCGATCACCGTGATGTGGCCATCGTATTCGGTGCGGGTGAGGCGGCGTGTGCCCTGCTCGCAGGTGAGCAGCCGGCCCTGGCGATCGCGGGTGTTGCCGTTGGCGTAATGCGATGGCTGACGGAACAGCGTCGTCTGCCCGGTCAGCGTATCGTAGCGCATCAGGCGGTTGTTGGGGATGTCGCTGAAAATCAGGCTGTGCATGTCGCCGAACCACACCGGCCCCTCGGTCCAGATGCCGCCGGTCCAGATGCGACGCAGCCCGGCGGTGCCGCCGCTGTATTTGGCGAAACGCGGATCGAAAATCTCGAACGCGGGGTCGGGGTAGATGGCCGTCGACGGGTCGTTCCAGTCGCGCGGCGGCGGTGTCGTGCCGGCCGGATCGCTGCCCTGCGCCACTGCCGCCGTTGCCGCCAGCGCGCCGATCGACGTCGCGGCAGCGCCACGCAGGAAATTGCGTCTGTCCATGGTTCGGTTCCTTCCCTTTATCGTTGGTTTTATAGAACCGGGGAAGGATAGCGCAGGACACGACGAAGCGGAAGGGCGGAGCCTTTGGAATCCCGGAATAATCGGGTTTTAGACGCCGGCGGCGGCGGCCACTTCGGCGGCGAAATCGCCACTCTGCCGGTCGATCCCCTCGCCGAGTTGGAAGCGCGCGAACGCAGCGAGGCGGGCGCCGGCTTTCTGCACCACGGCGCGCACCCGGCTCTCGCCGTCATGCACCCATACCTGCTCGAGCAGCACCACTTCCTCGTAATATTTGCGAATGCGCCCATCCACCATCTTCTCGATGATCGCCTCGGGCTTGCCGGAGGCGCGCGCCTGCTCGCTCAGCACCGCGCGCTCGCGCTCCAGCGCCGCCGGATCGACGCTATCGACATCGAGCGCATCGGGGCGCGCGGCGGCGACATGCATGCCCACTTGGCGCCCGAGCAGTTCGAGGCCGGCGATCTCGCTCGCGCTCTCGATCGCCACCAGCACGCCGATCTTGCCGAGGCCCGGCTTCAGCGCCGCATGCACATAACTCGCGACCACCCCCTGATCCACGGTGAGCACCCGCGCGCGGCGTAGCGAGAGATGCTCGCCGATGGTGGCGACCAGATGGGTCGTTTCCTCGGCGACACTGCGCCCGCCGCCGGGGAAGGGCGCGGCCTGTATGGCGGCCACATCTTCGCCGACCGTCAGCGCGACCTGCGCCACTTGTTCGACGAAGCGCTGGAAGGTTTCGTTGCGCGAGACGAAATCGGTCTCCGCATTCACCTCCACCATCGCCGCGCGGCCGGGGGCGGAGGCGACACCGATCAGCCCCTCGGCGGCCACGCGGCCGGATTTCTTGGCCGCCGCCGCGAGGCCCTTCTTGCGCAGCCAGTCCACGGCGGCTTCCATATCGCCGCCATTCTCGCTCAGCGCGCGCTTGCAATCCATCATGCCCGCGCCGGTTT
>DAHXNW010000257.1 GCA_027365195.1 Acetobacteraceae bacterium | reverse complement strand
GTAGCCGAATTTCTGATGGAACACCCGCTGCCCCACGGCGAGGGCGCCGGCGCGCGGCGGACGCATCGGTGCCTCCCACGCGGGCAGCGCGCGCGCCGTCGGCCGTGGTTGCGGCATGGCGGGCATGATCACCGGCCCGGCAAGCCGCGCCTCGCGCGCGAGCGCCGCGGAGCCGGCGATCGCCACCGTCTCGGGCGGGAGTTCGCCGAGGAAGCGGCTGGGGATGGAACTCTGCCAGTTGGCATAGATGCGCCGGTTGGCGGCGTGGCTGATGATGGCGCGCAGCCGGGCGCGGGTGATGCCGACGTAGGCGAGCCGGCGCTCCTCCTCCAGCCCCTTCTCGCCGTTTTCATCGAGCGCGCGCTGGTTGGGAAACACCCCCTCCTCCCAGCCGGGCAGGAAGACGGTGTCGAACTCCAGCCCCTTCGCCGCATGCAGCGTCATCAGGCTGATGCGGTCGGCCGCGGCACTCTCCTCGTTCTCCATCACCAGCGAGACATGATCGAGAAACCCCTGGAGTGTCTCGAAATCGGCCAGCGCGCGCAGCAGTTCCTTGAGATTCTCGAGCCTTCCGGGCGCCTCGGGCGATTTGTCCTGCTGCCACATGGCGGTATAGCCGCTCTCGTCCAGCAGGGTTTGCAGCGCCACGATATGGCCGGCCTCGGCGAGGATGGCACGCCAGCGCGCAAAACCGTCGAGCAGGGTTTTCAGGCTCTCGCGCAGCCGCCCGCGCAGGCCGCCCTCGGCGAGCAGGGCGGCGGTGGCGGCGAGCAGCGGCATCGCCCCGGCGCGCGCCCGCTCATGCAGCGCGCGCAGCGCCACCTCCCCCACCCCCCGGCGCGGCACGTTGATGATCCGCTCGAAGGCGAGATCGTCGGCCGGCTGCACCAGCAGCCTGGCGTAGGCGATGGCATCGCGGATTTCGGCGCGTTCATAGAAGCGCAGACCGCCGACGACGCGATAGGGGATGGCGAGCGTGATCAGCCGCTCCTCGAAGGCGCGGGTCTGAAAGCCCGCCCGCACCAGCACCGCCATCTCGGCAAGCTTATGGCCGTCGCGCCGCAGCGCCTCCACCCGCTCGCCGACCATGCGGGCCTCCTCGTCGGAATCCCACAATCCGATCACCTGCACGGGCTCGCCCGCCGCATCCGCCCGGCCTGAGCGCAATGTCTTGCCGAGCCGGCCGGCGTTATGCGCGATCAGCCCGGCGGCGGCGGCGAGGATCGGCGCGGTGGAGCGGTAGTTGCGCTCCAGCCGGATCAGCCGCGCGCCGGGGAAATCGCGCTCGAAGCGCAGGATGTTCTCCACCTCCGCGCCGCGCCAGGAATAGATGCTCTGATCGTCGTCGCCGACGCAGCAGATGTTGCGATGCCCCTGCGCCAGCAGCCGCAGCCAGAGATACTGCACCACGTTGCTGTCCTGATACTCGTCCACCAGAATATAGCGAAAGGCGCGATGGCACTGCGCCAGCACCTCGGGGTTGGTGCGCAGAATCTCGGTCACGTGCAGCAGCAGATCGCCGAAATCGGCGGCATTGAGGGTTCGCAGCCGGTCCTGATAGGCGGCATAGAGCGCGCGCATGCGCCCGCCGGCGAACTCGCCCTCCGCATCGGCGCCGAGCCGGGCCGGGCTCTCCCCGCGATCCTTCCAGCGCTGGATCAGCGCCATCGCCGCCGGCGTCGGCCAGCGCTTCGCATCCACCCGCAGCGCTTCCATCACCTGCTTGAGCAGGCGTAGCTGATCGTCGGTATCGAGGATGGAGAAACTCGGCGTCAGCCCGACGAGCGCCGCATGCCGACGCAGCAGCCGGGCGCAGAGCGCGTGGAAAGTGCCGAGCCACAACCCCTCCGCCGGCCGGCCGAGCATGGCGGCCACCCGCTCGCGCATCTCGCGCGCGGCGCGGTTGGTGAAGGTGACGGCGAGCACTTGTCCGGGGGCTGCCCGCCCGCTGAGCAGGATATGCGCGAAGCGGGTGGTGAGCACGCGCGTCTTGCCGGTGCCGGCGCCGGCGAGCACCAGCACCGGCCCGTCGACCGCCTCCACCGC
>DAHXNW010000249.1 GCA_027365195.1 Acetobacteraceae bacterium | reverse complement strand
CCTCTATCGCTGCGACGGCGCATGGCTTGCGGTCGATTGCGGCATCGGCTTCGGGGGCTCCGCCTTGCCCGAGGTCGAAATCATGATGCCAAATCCCAGCTTCATCGCCGAACGGCGCGACCGGCTGCGTGGCCTCGTGATTACCCATGCGCATGAGGATCATCTGGGCGCGGTGGCGTGGCTGTGGCGCCAACTGCGCTGCCCGGTCTATGCCACACCGTTCGCTGCGGCGGTGCTGCGCCGCAAGCTGGCCGAGGCGCAACTGCTGCACGAGGTGCCGCTGCACGTCGTCCCGCCCGGTGGGGCGATCGATCTGGCGCCATTTTCCCTGCGCTTCATCCGCATGGCGCATTCGGTGCCGGAAGCGCAGGCGCTGGTGATCGACACGCCGCACGGGCTGATCCTGCACACCGGAGACTGGAAACTCGATCCGGAGCCGCTGGTCGGCCCACCCACCGACGAGGCGGCGCTGGCGGCCCTCGGCGAGCGCGGCGTGCTGGCGATGATCTGCGACTCCACCAATGCCATGGTCGAGGGGCATTCCGGCTCGGAGGCCGAGGTGCGGCGCAGCCTTGCCGTGCTGGTCCGCGGCTTGCGCGGTCGGATTGCCGTCACCTGTTTTGCCAGCAACGTCGCGCGGGTCGAGAGCCTGGCGCTCGCCGCGCGCGATGCCGGGCGCAGCGTCGCGCTGATCGGGCGCAGCCTGCGCAATCTCGACGCCACGGCGCGCGCCTGCGGCTATCTGAAGGGTGTGCCGGAATTCCTCTCGGAAGACGAGGCCGGCTCGGTACCCGACGATCGCTTGCTGCTGCTCGTCACCGGCAGCCAGGGCGAGGCGCGTTCGGCGCTCGCGCGCATCGCCGCCGACCGCCATCCGCGTATCGCCCTCGGCGAGGAGGACACGGTGGTGTTCAGCAGCCGCGTGATTCCGGGCAACGAACAGGCGATCGGCCAAGTGCAGGATAATCTGGTGCGCCTCGGCGTGCGTGTGATCACCGATGCCGATCATCTGGTGCATGTCTCGGGCCATCCGGCGCGCGAGGAATTGCGGCGGATGTATCGCCTGGTCCGCCCGCGCTACGCGGTGCCGGTGCATGGCGAATGGCGCCATCTCGCCGCCCACGCGGCCTTGGCGCAGGAGATGCAGGCGACGCCCATCCTGCTGGAGGATGGCGACATCCTCGGCCTCGGGGCGCAGCCCGAGGTGATCGATTCCGCGCCGGTCGGGCGGCTGGTGCTCGATGGCAACCGGCTCGTGCCATTGCAGGGCGGAGTGCTCGCCGCACGCCGGCGCATGCTGTTCAACGGCGTGGTGCTGGCGAGTGTCGCGGTGGACGGGGAGGGGCGGCTGCGCGGCAAACCCAAGCTGAGCGCGCCCGGCCTGTTCGAGGATGCGGACCCCGAGGCCGAGCGGGTGCTGCGCGACTTCTCCGAAGCGATGGCGGCCTTGCCGGTGGCGCTCCGGCGTGAGGAGGCGACCCTCATCGAAGCGGCCAAATCCGCCTTGCGCCGCGCGCTGGGAAGGGGCTTGCAGAAGCGGCCGATGGTCGATGTCCATCTCCTGCGGGTGTAGCTGCGATGGGCTGGTTCACCGGTGCGGTGTTGTATGGCCTGATCTGGTGGGTGACGTGGTTTGCCGTGCTGCCCTTCGGCACCCGCCCGCAGGCCGACCCAGACCCCAATTCCGGCTGGCGCGGCGCGCCGGAACAGCCGCATATCGGCCGCAAGCTGATCGCTGCGACCTTGGTGGCCGGCCTCGTCTGGGGCGGCGCGGTGGCGTTGATCGACAGCGGCTGGATCAGCTTCCGCCACGGCTGGCTCGCGATGCAGAGTGATTAGAGTCTTCTCTGATCGGGGCTGCTGCGGCAAACTGTTTCTCTTGCCTGACATTCAGTGTTCATCGGCGGCGAGAAAGCCGGCGAGCCACCCCTGCCGTCCACTCGCAAGCCGCGCCGCCGCCAGCACGGCGCGGCAATCGGCGAGGGCGGTGGCGAGATCGTCGTTCACCACGATATGGTCGAATTCCGGCGCGTGGCTCGCCTCGGCGCGGGCCTCTGCCATCCGCCGCGCGATCGCCGCCGGCGCATCGCCGCGCGCGTGCAGCCGTTGGGCAAGCGTCTCGAAGGAGGGCGGCAGCACGCAGATGCCAACGACATCGCCCGGCAGTGCCGCGCGTAGCTGGCGGAAGCCCTGCCAGTCGATGTCAAACAGAATATCGTGCCCGGCGGCCAGCGCCGCCTCCACCGGCGCGCGCGGGCTGCCGTAGCGACGATCGAACACCTCTGCCCATTCGAGCAATGCGCCGGTGGCCACCATCGCGTCGAATTCGGCCGGAGTGCGGAAAAAATAATGCTCTCCCTCCCGCTCGCCCGCGCGTGGTGCGCGGGTGGTGACACTGACCGACAGGCGCAGCCCGGCATCGGCGGCGAGCAGCGCGCGGGTGAGCGTGGTCTTACCCGCGCCGGAGGGTGCGGCGAGCACCAGACAGAGGCCACGCCGTGGCGTTCCAGGGCTGCTCATTCGATGTTCTGCACCTGCTCGCGCAGTTGCTCGATGCTCGCCTTCAGCCGCAACCCGGCCTCGGTGAGCGCGGGGGAGGCGGATTTGCTGCACAATGTATTGGCTTCTCGATTGAACTCCTGCACCAGAAAATCAAATCGCCGGCCGATGCCCACCGCCTCGGCGAGGAGTGCATGGGCGGCGGCGAGATGGCTGTCGAGCCGGTCGAGCTCCTCGCGCACATCCGAGCGCGCGGCGAGCAGTGCCACTTCCTGCGCGATCCGCTCCTCGGGCAATGCCACCGGGCCGCCGAGCAGAGCGCTCACCGCCTCCAGCATGCGCGCGCGCTGGGCCGCCGGCTGATCGGCGGCGGCGAGGCCGGCGGCGGCGCGATGCAAGGCGATCTCCCCCAGCAATGCGTGCAGCACCATGCCGAGCCGCGCCCCTTCCGCTGCCCGCGCGAGGGCGAGTCGGTCGAGGGCGGCGAGAAACCCGGCCTGCAACAACGGGAGCATGGCGGCATCGATGCCGCTTTCACCCGCATCGCCGTGGCGCAGCACGCCGGGGAGGGCGAGCAGCAGCTCGGCACGCGGCGGCGGGCAGTTCGGCAGGCGCTCGGCGATCTCGCGTGCCAGCGCCATCACCTGCGCGAGGGCCGCCGGATCGGCGAACACCGTGGCGCCGGCCTCGCGTTTGAGGCTGAGCGTCGCGTTCACCGCCCCCCGTCGCAGCCGCCGCCCCGCTGCCTCGCGCAGCGCCGGCTCCAGCGTATCGAGGCCGGGCGGCAGACGAAACCGCAGATCGAGCCCGCGCGCATTCACGCTGCGCAGTTCCCACATCCAGAGGCAGCCGCCGGCCTCGCCTTCGGCATGGGCGAATCCGGTCATCGAGGCGAGATCATGCTGCATCGCACACATCTAGCAGCGGGAAGCGGCGATGCGAATACCGGTCGCTGCCTCAGCTTGAATTGTGTGCAGATTCGAATCGAACCCGTATTATCTAAGATGATGAACGTGGCCATCCTGAATTGAAAATTTACGACGCGTCGAATAAACCCTTTTCTTTATGTCTCAGAAAATGACAAAGCGTAGGATCTTATCTCAATTTTGAGGGAGTTAGATATTGACCGTGCAGAAGGGCCGTATTTTTCTATGGCTTTAGCCTGAGCGTCCTCAACTGACCTATAGAGGGGGAAAATTTTCAAAGGAAGTTTTCATTTTCTGGTATTATTGGAATTCCATTCTTCAATAAGAAAGCTTTTTATTTTATTATAATATATTAATACAGAAATACCGAAAGAGATTTACTAGAGAAATTTTTTAATAAATATACAAATTTATATCATTTTATTCTATATATCCAACGAAATTTTTCTTTTTTTATATCACTTTTGTTTTAT
>DAHXNW010000248.1 GCA_027365195.1 Acetobacteraceae bacterium | reverse complement strand
GACGCTTGCGGTGTTCGCGCCGCTTTTGGCGCTCGATTGCGTCTTCTTCGGCGCCAATTCACTGAAGATCGTGCAGGGCGGCTGGGTGCCGGTGGCGATCGCGTTGGTGCTGCTGGCTTTGATGAGTTCCTGGAATCGCGGGCGCGCGCTGTTGCTCGCGCGCTGGCGGCAGGACAGCCTGCCGCTCGCGCCCTTCCTCGCCCGGCTGCCGCAATCGCGCATCGTGCGGGTGCCGGGGATCGCCGTTTTCCTTACCGGCAATCTCGATTTCGTGCCGGCCGCCCTGCTGCACAACCTCAAGCACAACAAGGTGCTGCACGAACGGGTGTTCCTCGTCTCGGTGGACAATCTCGATGTGCCGGAATGTCGTCCCGAGCGCCGGCTCGAAGTGACGGAACTCTCCGGCGGCGTCTATCGCGTGGCGGTTTCTTTCGGCTTCATGGAAACCCCCAATATTCCGCGCACCCTCGCCCTGCTGCCGGCGCAGGGAGTGGCGTTCGATCCGATGCAGGTGAGTTATTTCCTCGGCCGCGAGATGCTGGTGCCGGCGATGGTGCCGAAGCTGCCGCGCTGGCGGCTCTGGCTGTTCCTGGCGATGGCGCGCAACGCCGTCTCAGCCACCGAATTCTTCCGCATCCCGAGCGACCGGGTGGTGGAACTAGGGGTGCGGGTCGCGATTTAGCTTCGCAACCCGCGCCAGCGCACCGATGCCAGCTCTACACACCACCGCCCCTACCCACCGCCGCCCATCGCCTTGTCCCACACCGCATGGGTGTAGGCACCCTCCGGCTTCTTGGTGATCACCGGGGTGGATTGCCCGGCCATCAACTCATCCACGGTGCGCTCATAGGCGCTCGGCTCCAGATAGCCGAGGCCGTGCGCATCGCCGCCGAGCAGCTTCGCCACCTCCGCCATCATGCGCTTCTGATGCGCCGCCGTCTGGCTGCCCGAGGTATCGTTGTCGAGCACGATCTTCACCGCCTCGCCCTGATGCGCGACGGCGTAGCTCCAGCCCTGCAGCGTCGCCTTCACGAAGCGCGCCAGACGCTCCTGCATCACGCTGTTCTTCAATTCCGCATCGGTCGTATAGAGGCCATCCTCCAGCGTCGCCACGCCTTCGTCGGAGTATTTGAACACGAGCAACTGCGCCGGCTTCATCCCGGCCTCGATCAACTGCCAGTATTCGTTATAGGTCATCGTGGAAATACAGGCGGCCTGCTTCTGGAGTAGGGGGTCTACGTTGAATCCCTGCTTTAACACGGTCACGCCATTCGGGCCGCCATTGGTGCTGTCGCCGAGTTTGCTCATCCAGGCGAGAAAGGGATATTCGTTGCCGGCGAACCAAACCCCGAGCGTCTTGCCCTTGAAATCGGCCGGGGTGCGCACGCCGCTATCCCGCCGGCAGGTCAGTTCCATGCCGGAGCGCTGGAACACCTGCGCGATATTGACCAGCGGCACCCCTTTCTCGCGCGCCGCCAGCGCCGAGGGCATCCAGTCGACGACGACATCCGCGCCGCCGCCGGCGATCACCTGCGAGGGGTTGATGTCCGGGCCGCCCGGCTTGATCGTCACATCGAGGCCGGCCTGCTGATAAAACCCCTTCGCCTTGGCGACGTAATAGCCGGCGAACTGCGCCTGCGGCACCCATTTCAGTTGCAGCGTCAGCGGATCGGCAGCACGCGCCGCCGGTGCCGCGGCGGCGAGCAGCAGGGCCGCCATCATCAGAGTGTGTTTCATCGATGTCCCCTCTCATCATCAGCTATCGAAACGATGGATGCCAGAACGTCACCACCCGCTCAAGCAAAGAGAGGGCGGCGACGCTGAGCGAGCCGGCGAGTGCGGCGAGCGCGATTTCGGCCCAGACCAGATCGAGATTCATCCGCGCCACCTCGGTCGAGATGCGAAACCCCATGCCGACGATCGGCGTGCCGAAAAACTCCGCGACGATGGCACCGATCAGCGCCAGGGTGGCGTTGATCTTGAGCGCATTGAACACGAACGGCAGCGCCGCCGGCAGCCGCAGTTTCAACAGGCTCGCCATATAGCCGGCGCCATAGCTGCGCAGCAGATCGCGCTCCATCGCCCCGCTGTCGGCAAGCCCCGCCAGCGTGTTGAGCAGCATCGGGAAGATGGTCATCACCACGACGACGGCGGCTTTCGAGGGCCAGTCGAAGCCGAACCACATCACCATGATCGGCGCGATGCCGACGATCGGCATGGCACTCACCAGCGTGCCGAGCGGCAGCACGCCGCGCCGCAGCCAGGGCGTGCGGTCGAGCAGCAGGGCGGCAAGAAAACCGGTCGCACAACCGATCGCATAGCCGGGCAGCACCGCGCGCA
>DAHXNW010000016.1 GCA_027365195.1 Acetobacteraceae bacterium | reverse complement strand
CGGCTTTCCCTGCACCAGCACGCTGATGGGCCTCGGCGCCTATCCGGCCGCCGACCGGCAGTTCCTCGGCATGCTCGGCATGCACGGCACCGTCGAGGCCAATCGCGCGATGCATGGCTGCGACGTGATGCTCAACATCGGCGCCCGCTTCGACGACCGCGTCACCGGGCGGCTCGATGCCTTCAGCCCCGGCTCGAAGAAAATCCACGCCGATATCGACCCCTCCTCGATCAACAAGAACGTCGCCGTCGATGTCGCCATCCTCGGCGACGCCGCTCTGGTGCTGGAGGCGCTGCTCGCCGCCTGGCGCGCCGATGCGGCGCAATCGCCGCCGCTCACCGATTGGTGGCGCCAGATCGAGGAGTGGCGCGCGGTCGATTGTCTGCGCTTCACCCAGTCGCGCGCCCCCGGCGCCATCATCAAGCCGCAGCACGCCATCCGCCGGCTCTACGAACTCACTCGCGAGAGCGGCCGCGAGACCTTCATCGCGACCGAAGTGGGCCAGCACCAGATGTGGGCGGCGCAGCATTTCGGCTTCGAGCAGCCCAACCGCTGGATGACCTCCGGCGGCCTCGGCACCATGGGCTACGGCCTGCCGGCGGCGATGGGCACGCAGATCGCCCATCCCGACGCGCTGGTGATCGACATCGCCGGCGAGGCCAGCATTCTGATGAACATCCAGGAGATGGCGACCCTCGCGCAATATCGCTTGCCGGTGAAAGTGTTCATCCTGAACAACCAGTACATGGGCATGGTGCGGCAGTGGCAGGAATTGCTGCACGGCGGCCGCTATGCCGAGAGCTATTCGGCGGCGCTGCCGGATTTCGTCAAGCTCGCCGAGAGTTTCCACGCGCTCGGCCTGCGCGCGCAGAGCATCGACGATCTCGACCGCGTGATCCACGAAATGATCGCCACCGACCGCCCGGTGATCGCCGATATCTGCGTCGATCAGAAGGAGAATTGCTACCCGATGATCCCCTCCGGCGCCGCGCACGACCAGATGCTCCTCGGACCGGGCCACGCCGACGGGCCGGCCGGGGTGATCGACGCCGGCATGGCGCTCGTCTGATGGCGGAGCGGGGCGCCATGCGCAGTGCCACCATCTCGGTGCTGGTGGAAAACGAATCGGGCGTGCTCGCCCGCGTCGTCGGCCTGTTCTCCGGCCGTGGCTATAATATCGACAGCCTCACCGTCGCGGCGGTGGAAGACGGGCGCGGCCGCTCGCGCATCAACATCGTCACGTCGGGGACGGACATGGTGATCGAGCAGATCAAGGCGCAGCTCGACCGTCTGGTGCCAGTCTATCGCGTCGCCGACCTCTCGCAGGACGGCCCGCATCTGGCGCGCGAAATGGCGCTGATCAAAATCATCTGCGCCGGCGAGCACCGCGCCGAGGCGCTCCGCCTCGCGGATGCCTTCCGCGCCCGCGTCGTCGATGCGACGACGGAAAGCTTCGTGTTTGAAATGACCGGCAACCCGGACAAGCTCGACGCCTTCATGGAACTGATGCGCCCGCTCGGCCTCGCCGAAGTGTCGCGCACCGGCGTCGCCGCGATCGCGCGGGGGGTGCGGGTGATATGAGAGGAAGAATCAAGGCAAGGTCAGGGGCTTTGCCCCTGAAACCCCAGCAAAGGCGAAGCCTTTGCAATCCTTCCATGATGGGGTCTGGGCCTCAGGCCCAGCGGGTCGAGGGCAGCACCCTCGCCTTGTGTTTTGCTAATGCCTGTGTGGACGAGAGGAAGAAAAATGCGCGTTTACTATGACCGAGACGCCGACGTTAATCTGATCAAGGCCCGAAAAGTGGCCGTGATCGGTTATGGCAGCCAGGGGCATGCCCATGCCAATAATCTGAAAGAGTCGGGCGTGAAGGAGATCGTCGTCGGTCTGCGTGCCGGTTCGGCGGGGGTCGCGAAGGCGGAGGCGGCCGGGCTGCGCGTCGCCGATCCGGCGGAGGCGGCGAAGGCGGCCGATGTGGTGATGATGCTCACGCCCGACGAGGGGCAGGGCGATCTCTATCGCGAAAAGCTCGCGCCGAACATGAAGCCGGGGGCAGCGCTCGCCTTTGCCCATGGGCTGAACGTGCATTTCAACCTGCTCGATCCGCGCCCGGATATCGACGTGTTCATGATCGCGCCGAAAGGCCCCGGCCACACCGTGCGCAGCGAGTATCAGCGCGGCGGCGGCGTGCCATGCCTCGTCGCGGTGGCGCAGAATCCGTCGGGCAATGCGCTCGAGATCGCGCTTTCTTACGCGAGCGCGATCGGCGGCGGCCGCGCCGGGATCATCGAGACGACGTTCAAGGAGGAGTGCGAGACCGATCTGTTCGGCGAGCAGGTGGTGCTCTGCGGCGGCCTCGTCGAACTGATCAAGGGCGGGTTCGAGACTTTGGTGGAGGCCGGCTACGCGCCGGAGATGGCGTATTTCGAGTGTCTGCACGAGGTCAAGCTGATCGTCGATCTGATCTATGAGGGCGGCATCGCCAACATGAACTATTCGATCAGCAACACCGCCGAATATGGCGAATATGTCTCCGGCCCGCGCATCGTCAACGCCGCGACCAAGGCGGAGATGAAGCGGGTGCTGGATGACATCCAGTCCGGCAAGTTCGCGCGCGACTGGATGCTGGAGAACAAGGTCAACCAGTCGAGCTTCAAGGCGATGCGCCGGCGCATGGGCGAGCACCCGATCGAGCAGATCGGCGAGAAGCTGCGCGGCATGATGCCCTGGATCGCCAAGAACGCGCTGGTGGACAAGAGCCGCAACTAGAGCCTGATCGCTTTAGCCCGCACTCCCGCCTTGCCACCCATTCAGCATACTCTCGTGGGTGGCCGGATGGGGGTGCGGGCCGGTGCAGACTCACCATGTTTTAGATCATGTGCCACGCCTTGAACCACGCGATGAAGCGGGGAATGCCGACATCGAGCGGCGTATGCGGGGCAAAGCCGGTGAGGGCGGCGAGTGCGTCGATGGCGGCGAAGGTTTCCGTCACATCGGCGCGCGGGCGGGGCGCGTCGCGCAGCACGGCGCGGCGCCCCAAACCGGCTTCCAGCAGCGCGATCAGATCGCTCACCGCCTCGCTGCGATGGTTGCCGATGTTGAGCACCCGCTGCGGCATGGCCCCCTCCGGCGGACGGTCGAGGCAGCCGAGCACGCCGGCCACGATGTCGTCGATATAGGTGAAATCCCGCCGCAGCCGGCCGCCGTCATAGACGGTGATCGGCTCGCCGGCGGCGATCGCGCGGGCGAAGGCGTAATAGGCCATGTCGGGTCGCCCCCACGGCCCATAGACGGTGAAAAACCGCAGGCCGGTCTGCGGGATGGCGAACAGATGCGCATAGGCGTGGCTCATCAGCTCGTCCGCCCGCTTGGTCGCCGCATAGAGCGAGAGCGGCGTGTCCACCGCGTCGGTCTCGGCGAACGGCAGCCGGCTGTTGGCGCCATAGACCGAGGAGGAGCTGGCATAGACCAGATGGACGAGCTTCGGCGCATGCCGCGCCGCCTCCAGCACCGCCAGATGGCCCATGACGTTCGAGGCGACATAGGCATAGGGATCGACCATCGAATGGCGCACCCCGGCCTGCGCCGCCAGATGCACGATGCGATCGATCTCCGCATGCCGCGCCAGCAGGGCGGCCATGCCGTCCCGGTCGGTGAGGTCGAGGCGATGGAAGGTGAATCCCGCCTGCCCGGATAGGCGCTCAAGCCGCGCCTGTTTCAGCCGCACGTCGTAATAATCGGTGAGGCAGTCGAGCCCGATCACCCCCTCCCCGCGCGCCAGCAGCGCTTCGGCCACGTGGTAGCCGATGAAGCCGGCGGCACCGGTGAGCAGCACGCTCATGGCGTTGCCACCAGCCGGTCTTCGAGCAATTCCATGATCGCATGGCCGAGCGCGATGTGGCATTCCTGCACCCGCGCGGTCTCCGCATCGGGCACCAGCAGCACGATGTCGCAGCATTCGGCGGCGGGTGTGCCGGCGGCGCCGAGCAGGCCGATGGTGATGATGCCCATCTCGCGCGCCGCGCGCAGCGCGCACA